>JALSKA010000165.1 GCA_026989095.1 Ardenticatenaceae bacterium | reverse complement strand
GAAGTCGTATTCGAGCCGGCCGTTGATTTGGAGCAAGGGCCCCAGGCTGAAGAGGGCGAAGGTGAAGAGGCCAACGAGCCAGGCCGTCACCCGCCGGCGCCAGAGCAGGGCGGCCAAGGCGGACAAGGAGAGCGCGCCAACGCCCACGGCCACGGTGTTCACGTCCCGAAACCGCGCCGTGCCCTCGCGCACGGCGCGCAGCTCCTCGGCCCACCGGCCGCCCAGGAGCGGGTGGAGTGACGTGGGCGTCACGAAGCTCCACAGGTCGGCCGAGAGCTTGAGGGCATCGCCCCACCCCTCCAGGGCGAAGTCGCTTTCCACGAACGCGCGCACCACCGGCCACCCCACCGGCGCCCAGAGCAGGGCGGCCACCAACATGGCTCCGGCCGCGCGCTGCCACCAGCGGGGGGCCCACTGCCGCCACGTGAAGAGCCAGAGCAAAGCGGCCAACATGGCCAGGAAGACGCCGAAAATCATCTCGTTGTAGAGCGCAGCCGCCATGAACACCCCGGCCAGCACGGGCGCGCGCCGGCCGGGCCGGCGCAAGCTCTTCAGCCAGAAGAGGGCGAAGAGGGGAATGAAACCGGTGCTCACCATGTCGTAATGGCCCAGGGCAGCGTAGACCGACCGGTAGGCCCCGAAGGCGTAGATCAGGCCGGCCAACAGGGCGGCCCACTCCCGCCACCGTTCCCGGCACCCGGCGCCGTGGAGCACCCACCGTGCCAGCAGCCACGCCCCCCACGCGCTCACCACCGTGGTGAAGAGCAAGACCACATTGCTGACCGGAACCAAGGGCACCGCGTCGAGCAGGGGGAAGGCCAACAAGGCGTTGCCCATGTTGTACGTGTAGAGCACCAAGTCCATGCCCAGGGGGTGGAAGAGCCAATCGGTGTGCAGGGGATCCGTGCCCCGCAGCAACGCCGTCCTGAACCACCACAGGTTCCAGACAAAGGTGTACTCGTCGAAGGCCCACGTCTCGCTGCCGGGCACGTGGGTGGCCAGCCGCAGGGGAAGGGGCCACCACCAGAGCAACGCCAGGGCAAGGGCGATCAAAGCGACGCGCCCGTGGCGCCGGATGGCTCCTGGGGGAAATTCCGGGCGTATGCGGCCTCGCTGTGAGCTGCGCATGGTCTCGCTTCGTGCCTGTTCTCGTTGGGTTGGGGGGCAGGGCCACTCACCGACGCGGCCCCGACAGGCCGGCCAATGGTAACACGAAGGCCCGTGAGGCCCAAATCGGGTTTTCGGTTTCATGACATCAGACACCAATCGAAGCGCCGTGTGTCACATGGCGGAACTTCTTTGCGCTAGCGCAAAGAGAACAGGGGCTCCCTCCGGCCACAATAGGGCCAACAGGGCCATTTGGCGCATGTTTGCAGGCCAAATGGCGGGGGAGATGGCACGGCCGCGTCTGTCGCCTTCATAACGGCTCATGGTCGCGTTTCGCACATGCGGCCAGGAGGAGGGAGGATGCCTGTCAAGAGCTATCTGGTCTACCCCGTGGCCGGCAAGGCCGATGAACTGGCGCGCACCCTGCGCGCCATGCCCGAATGTGAGCTCATCCCCGCCACCAACCACCGCCTGTTCATCCTCATCACCGACACCCCAGACGAGAGGGCCGAAAAGGCCCTCGAACGCCGACTGCTCGACGTGCCGAGCATTCAGTGTCTGGCGCTGGTGGCCGCCTACCGGGACGAGGAGGAAGAGCCATGTTGACCCGTCGCGAGTTCTTGAAGCGCATGGCCGGCGCGGCGGCCGTCACCGCGGCCACGGCGTTGGCCCCGGACATCACCTTCGCCCGCACCTTCCTGGCCGGAGAGGAAGGCGCTCCCGCCGCCCAGGACGACATCGTCTGGGACAAGGCTCCCTGCCGCTTCTGCGGCGTGGGGTGTGGCCTGCTCATCGGCGTGCGCAACGGGCGGGCCGTGGCTGTCAAGGGCGATCCCGATTCGCCCGTCAACAAGGGGCTGGCCTGTGTGAAGGGATACCACGCCATCCTGGCCCTCTACGGCAAGGACCGCCTCACCACCGCCTACGTGCGGCGCAACGGAAAGCTGGAGCCCGTCCCCGTGCAGGAGGCCCTCGACATCGTGGCCCAGAAGATGAAGGAGACCATCGACCAATACGGCAAGGACGCGGTGGCCATCTACGGCTCCGGCCAGTGGACCATCCCCGACGGCTACGTGGCCGTCAAGCTCTTCAAGGGGCTCATCGGCACCAACAACGTGGAGGCCAACGCCCGCCTCTGCATGGCCAGCGCCGTGGTGGGGTTCCTGACGGCCTTCGGCCTGGACGAGCCCATGGGCAACTACGCCGACATCGACCACGCCGATGTCTTCGTCCTCTGGGGCAACAACATGGCCGAGATGCACCCTGTGCTCTTCTCCCGCATGTTGGAACAGCGCCGGCTGCGCCCCCACGTCAAGATCGTGGACATCGCCACGCGCACCACGCGCACCAGCGTGGCGGCCGACAAGGCGATCCTCATGGCGCCCCAGAGCGACTTGGCCCTGGCCAACGCCATCTGCTACGAGATCGTGCGCAACGGCTGGGTCAACGAGGAGTTCGTCCGCAAGCACGTGGTCTTCAAGAAGGGGAAGACCAACATCGGCTACGGCCTGGAGGACAACTTCACCTTCAAGGACGAGCTGACCGACATCTCCTTCGAGGAGTACGTGGCCTACCTCCAGGACTACACGCCGGAGAGGGTTTCGGCCATGTCCGGCGTTCCCGTGGAGGAGATCAAGTTCCTGGCCGCCCTCTACGGCGATCCCAACAAGAAAGTGACCACCTTCTGGTGCATGGGGGTCAACCAGCACGTGCGGGGCACGTGGATGAACAACCTCATCTACAACATTCACCTGCTGACGGGCAAAATTTCCGAGCCCGGCAACAGCCCCTTCTCCCTCACCGGTCAGCCCAGCGCCTGTGGCACCGTGCGCGAGGTGGGCACCCTCACCCAACGCCTGCCCGGCGGCCCCGTGACCAGCGAGAAGGCCCGCAAGCAGGCGGCCGAGATCTGGAACGTGCCCGTGGAGCAGATTCCCGACAAGCCCACCTACCACACGGTGGAGATGTTCCGCGCCCTCGACCGGGGCGAGATCCGCTTCATGTGGATCCAGGTCACCAACCCGATGGTCACCCTCCCCAAGCTGCGCCGCTACCGGAACGGTGCCCTCAAAGAGGGGCGCTTCATCGTCGTCTCGGACGCCTACTTCACCCCCACCACCGACGTGGCCGACGTGATCCTGCCCTCGGCCATGTGGATCGAGCGGGAGGGCTTCTTCGGCAACTCGGAGCGGCGCACCCAGCACTGGAACAAGATGGTGGAGCCACCCGGCGAGGCCATGAGCGACTCGTGGCAGCTCATCGAGGTGGCCCGCCGGCTGGGCTACGAGAAGTGGTTCCCCTGGAGCGAGGAGGAGCACGTGCGCGCCATCTGGGAGGAATACCGCCAATTCCACGCCAACCCCAAGCACAACATGGCCCCTTACGAGGAGCTCAAGAGGCGGCCGGGCGTGATGTGGCCCTTCGTGAACGGCAAGGAAACCCTCTGGCGTTACAACGCCAAGTACGACCCCGTGGCGGCCGAGAAGTCGAAGGATTTCTACTTCTACGGCAAGCCCGAGGGCAAGGCGTGGCTCATCTTCCGCCCTTACGAGCCGCCCGCGGAAGTACCCGACGAGGAGTATCCCTTCTGGCTGAGCACGGGGCGCGTGTTGGAGCACTGGCACACGGGCAGCATGACCCGCCGCATCCCTGTGCTCCACCGCTCCATGCCCCACGCCTACGTGGAGCTGCACCCGGACGACGCCCGCGAGCTGGGCATCCGCCACGGCGACCTGGTGCGGGTGGTCAGCCGGCGGGGGGAGATCGTCTTGCCGGCGGCGGTCAACTTCCGGGGCATTCCCGCCCGCGGCATGGTCTTCGTGCCATTCTTCGACGAAACGATGCTCATCAACGAGGTCACCCTGGACGCCTTCTGCCCGCTCTCCAAGGAGCCCGACTACAAGAAGTGCGCCGTGCGCGTTGAGAGGGTATCGTCATGAGTGCTGCCCACCCACCCCCACAGGGAACCAGGCCGAGCTGGCTGCGCACCGAACACCGCCTGATCTCCATTGGGTTGGCCGTGGTGCTGATGGCCGTGACCGCTTACGTCTTGGGCACCAGTTGGCTCGCCGGCCAGACAACGGCCGAGCTGGAGCCGCCGGCCGAGCCGGCCGAGGCGGCCGCGCCGGCCAGGCAATATGTGGAGGCCGGGAGCCTCTACTACCTGGAGCTGATGCGCGCCTACATGGCGGCCACGCCGGTGGCCGGCAAGGAGCGCACCCTGGAGGCGTACTACGCCCGCCGCACCTTTCCGGGCGCGCCCCCTTGGGTGCCCCACGAGGTGGAGGAGCCCATGAGCCCCGGGGGCGCCGACTGTCTCCAGTGCCACGAGACGGGCGGCTACGTGCCCCCCATGGAGGCTTACGCGCCCGTGGCCCCTCACCCTGAGCTGACAAGCTGCACCCAGTGCCACGTGCCGGCCCAAGACGCGGAGCTCTTCGGCGAAAACGAGTTCGTGCCGGCGCCGCCGCCCGAGTTGCCGGAGGCGGCCTTCGACGGCGCCCCGCCGCCAATTCCCCACGAGATCGTGCCCAAGATGCGCGAGAACTGCGCCGCGTGTCACGTGGGGCCGGCCGCACCGCCCGAAATCCGTGTGGGCCACCTGGAGCAGGAGAATTGTCTCCAGTGCCACGTGCCCGCCCGCACGGAGGAGATCTGGCAACGCGAGGAGGGTTCACCATGAGACGACTCCTGTCCCACATGTGGCCGGTCCTCTCGCTGCTCCCCCTGCTCGCGGCCGCCGTCATGGTGATCACGGCCTGCGCCGGCAACGTGCGGGTTGAAGGGCCCTCTGTCGAAGAGCGCCTCCAGGAGGCCGAGCACCAAGTTCTCCCCACGCCCCAGGTGAGCAGCCGGCCCTTCCTGGAATTCGAGCAGTACCGCCTCCTCCAGGCGGCTGCCGGGGGCATTGAGGCGCCCCCGGTGGAGACTTACGTGCTCACGCGCGTGGACGACCTGACGGCCTACCCGTGCTCCACCTGCCACGTCAAGCCCTTGGACGAGCTGCGGGCTGAAAGCGAGGCCGAAGGCCAACTCCAACACTGGGAGATCACCCTCAACCACGGAGATGAGAGCACGCTCACCTGTGAGACGTGCCACAACGTCAACGCCGACGGCGAGGGAGAGGACACGGTGGACGCCCTGCGCACGCTCGCCGGCAAGCCCGTCGAGTTCGACGCCGCCTACCAGCAGTGCGCCCAATGCCACGCCTCGGCCGTGGAGGACTGGCTGGGCGGCGCCCATGGCAAGCGCGTGGGCGGCTGGGCCGAGCCCCGCGTGCTCCAGAACTGTGCCGACTGCCACAACCCCCACGACCCCGAGTGGGACGTGCGCTGGCCCGCCGTGCCCCCCAAGGACTTCAGCCGAGGACGAGGAGGAGGACCATGAGCGGAACCCGCGACGATTCCGTTCCGCGCAACCGGCTGCCTAGCGCCCGGGAGATCGGCGTGGACGACCTGGTGCGCCGCATGTTCGCCACCTACGGCGTGGAGGATGTGCCGGCGGAACGGATTCCCCGGGAGCCCACAGCGCTGCCGTGGGGCGAACTGAAGCAGACCTTTGCCCTGCCCGCCGACATCGAGGAGCGGGCCGGCATCGAGATCCGAGACGACGTGCCCCCCGACCGCTCCCGGCTGGAGCTCTTGCTCAGCCGGGAGGTGGACCGGCGCACGGCCGTCAAGCTGCTGGCCATCGGGCTGGTGCTGGGCTTCGGGTTCCTGCAGACGGCCTGCCGGGCACTCCTCCCCGTGGGCGCCCGGAGTGACGAGGAGCGGGAGAAGGCCAAGCTCTCGCTCGAGGAGTACTTCAAGCGCCACTACCGCCTGATGACCGACGAGGAGAAGCGGGCCACCATCGAGCGGCTGGAGCGGCTCTACGAGCTGGAGACGGGCAAGCGCCCCCACATCTCGACCCAAGGGCCCCACGAGGGCGTGCTCTACGGGTACGCCTTCAACATCTCCAAGTGCCGGGGGTACTTGGAGTGCATTCGGGGGTGCATCGAGGAGAACAACTTGGACCGGGGCACGGACATGCGGTACATCCGCATTCACGAGATCCCGGCCGGGGGGTTCAGCCTCGCCCGGGCCAACGACTCCTTCTACCACGAGGTGCCGGCCGAGGGCCACATGTACGTGGGCACCCAGTGTTACCACTGTGAGAACCCGCCCTGTGTGGAAGTCTGCCCCGTACAGGCGACGTGGAAGGAGCCCGACGGCATCGTGGTGGTGGATTACGACTGGTGCATCGGGTGCCGGTACTGCCAGGCCGCCTGCCCCTATGACGGGCGGCGCTTCAACTGGCGCACGCCCCACGTGCCCGTGGAGGAGATCAATCTCAACCAGCACTACTTGGGCAACCGCCTGCGCCGCAAGGGAGTGATGGAGAAGTGCACCTTCTGCATCCAGCGCGTGCGCCAGGGGCGCCTGCCGGCCTGTGTGGAGGCGTGCCCCACGGGCGCGCGCGTCTTCGGCAACTTGCTCGACCCCAACAGCGAGATTCGCTGGATTCTGGAGAACAAGAAGGTCTTCCGGCTCAAGGAGGACTTGGGCACCGAGCCCAAGTTCTGGTACTACATGGACTGAGGAGCAGCAGACCATGCGCGTTCTGGTGGCCTTCTTCCGCGATGCGCTCGACAGCGCGACGGCCGGCAGCCTGCGGTATCACCTTTGGATGGCCTTCCTCACCTTCATGATGGTGTTGGGCGCCTACGCCTACACGGTGCAGCTCCGCGAGGGGCTGGCGGTCACGGGGATGTACGACTATGTGAGTTGGGGGCTCTACATCTCCAACATCACCTTCCTCGTGGGCGTGGCCGCCGCCGCGCTCATGTTGGTGCTGCCCACCTACATCTTCCGCGACACCGACTTCGTGCGGGCCGTGCTCTTCGGCGAGGGCATGGCCGTGGCCGCGCTGATTATGTGCCTGGCCTTCGTGATCGTGGACATGGGCGGCCCGGCCCGCCTCTGGCACATGCTGCCCGTCGTGGGCATCTTCAACTGGCCCCGCTCCATGTTGGCGTGGGATGTGATCGTGCTCAACGGCTATCTCTTCATTAACCTCACGGTGCCCTTCTACATCCTCTACAACCACTACCAGGGACGCCGGCCCAACCCGCGAGTTTACCTGCCGGGCGTGCTCATCTCCCTCGTTTGGGCGGTGGGCATCCACCTGGTGACGGCCTTCCTCTACGCTGGCCTGCCGGCGCGCCCCTTCTGGAACTCGTCGTTGCTGGGGCCCCGCTTCCTGGCCTCGGCTTTCTCGGCCGGCCCGGCGCTGATGATCATCATTCTGACCGTCATCCGCCGCACCACGCCCTACACGATCGCCGACAGCACGCTCCACAAGCTGGGCCTGGTGGTCACCGGCGCCGCTCAGGTGAACCTGGTGATGCTCATCTCGGAGATGTTCAAGGAGTTCTACTGGCCCACGGAGCACAGCCGCAGCGCCATCTACCTCTTCTTCGGCCTCGACGGACAGCGCGCCCTGGTGCCCTGGATGTGGCTCTCGCTGAGCATGGTCTCGCTGGCCACCCTGGCCCTGACCGTGCCGGCCCTGCGCCGGCGGAAGGCCGTGCTCCTCACGGCCTCGGCCCTCCTCTTCGTGGGCATCTGGATCGAGAAGGGCATGGGGCTCATCGTGCCCGGCTTCGTGCCCGAGCCGTGGGGGCGCATTTTCGTGGAGTACTCGCCCACGTGGGTGGAGTGGACGGTGACGTTGGGCATCTGGGCGCTGGGGGCGTGGGTCTTCACCATCCTGGCCAAGGTGGCCGTCGGCGTGGAGGTGCGTTACCAGAGGCTGCGCGCGGAGGCAGAGGCGGCGAGGGCTTCGGCCCCAGAGCCACACTTGGTCTCGTCGCCGGCTTCCCCGGCGTAGGCAGGCGCACACCCGGCTCTCGGGGGAACGGGAGGGAGCACGCGCCCGGGCGTAACCGATAGCGACCACGCCCGGGCGCGTTTCTTGCCTAGTGGCCGTCCTCCACGGGGAGCCCGGCCCGCTTCCAGTCACGGATGCCGCCCAGCATGTTGATGACCCGCTCGACGCCACGGGCCTGGAGGATCGAGGCGGCGATGGCCGAGCGGTGGCCGGTGCGACATTGGACCACGACGGGCTTCTCCTTGGGCAACTCGGCCACCCGCTCGGGCAAATACCCCAACATGATGTGGAGCGACCCGGGAATGGCACCGTCCTCGTGGCGTTCAACCTCGTTGCGCACGTCTACGAGGAGCACGTCGCCCCCCATAACCCGGTCGGCAATTTCCCGTGGGAGCGCCACGTCGTATTTCTGCACCGGCTTCCCCATGGCCAACCACTGCTCCACCACGGTGGAGCGGAAGTAGCCCGCCACCCGGTCGAGCCCAATGCTGATCAGGGCGCGCACGATGTCGGGCACGCGCTCGTCGTCGGCGATCAGGTAGAAGTCGCGGTCGTAGGGCAGGAACCAGCCGGCCCACGTGGTGAAGCTGGCGTCGAAGGGGATGTTGATGGTGCCGGGCACGTGGGCCACGGCAAAGGCCGTGGCCGGCCGCGTGTCCACCACCAGGGCGCCGTCGGCGAGGAGGGCTTCAAGCCGGTCCACGGGCAGGTGTTCCGGCCGGGGCAGGGCGTGGAGCACAGGACGCTCCTCCTTGTTGAGCCGCTTCATCATCGCGAAGTAGCGGGGTGGCTCGGGCTGGTCGGCCAGGAGCCAGCGCACGAAGGCCTCCTCGTCGTCGAAGCGCAGGCCGGGGTTGAAGAGCTTCTCGTAGCCCACGGTGCTCGAGGGAATGGCGCCCAGCCCCTTGCCACAGGCGCTGCCGGCGCCGTGGGCCGGCCAGACTTGGAGGTAATCGGGGAGCTGTTTGAAGCGATCGAGGGAGCGGAACATCTGGCGGGCTCCCTCCTCGGCCGTGCCGCTGATGCCGGCCGCCTTCTCCAACAGGTCGGGCCGTCCGATGGAGCCCACGAAGACGAAGTCGCCGGTGAATATCCCCATGGGCGCGTCGGCCGCGGCCGTGTCGGTCAGGAGCAGGGAGATATGCTCCGGCGTGTGGCCCGGCGTGTGGAGGACCTCGAAGGTAATGCGGCCGATGGAGAAGGTGTCGCCGTCCTTGAGCAGGGTGTGTTCGTAGCGGGGGGCGTAGGTGTACTTCCAGTTCTCGTCCCCCTCGTCGGAGAGGTAGAGGTGAGCGCCCACCCGCTCGGCCAGCTCCCTGGCGCCGGAGAGGAAGTCGGCGTGGATGTGGGTCTCGAAGGCGGCCACAATGCGCAGCTCCTCGGCCTCGGCCACGTCCAAGTAGGGCTCCACATCCCGCCCCGGGTCGATGACAATGGCCTCTCCCGTGGCCTGACAGCCCACCAAGTAGGAAGCATGAGCTAACCGGGAATCGTAAAAGTACCGCAGAAACATCGCACCCTCCTTTGGGTTCTTTAGGCCACGCCTTTCAACATGCCCGCCCAATACATCTCGGGGAGCACGTACTTCTTCAGCAGGTACATGGTGTAACGCTCCTGGCTCTGGTCAAAGGGGAACGACTCACGTGGCCGCCCCTCGTAGTCGAACTCGGCCAGCACCAGCCGGCCGTAGCCGGTCACCAGGGGACAGGAGGTGTATCCGTCGTAGCGAGCGCCTGGTTCCCGGCCGTCCATCACGGCCAGCAGGTTCTCGACCAGGACGGGCGCCTGTTTGCGAATGGCCGCGCCCGTCTTGGAGGTGGGCAGGTTGGAGCAATCCCCCAGGGAAAAGACGTTGGGGTAGCGCGTGTGGCGGAGCGTGTAGGGGTCCACGTCCACCCAGCCCTCGGCGTCGGCCAGCGGGCTTGCCTTGATCACGTCGGGAGCGCTCTGGGGAGGCGTTACGTGGATCATGTCGTAGGTGAAGGTCACGCGCTCACCGGTTGTCACATGCTGGAAGACAGCCTCCCGCCGTTCGGGGTGCAGCTCGACCAGATTGTGGAGGAAATACGTCTCAACGCCGTAACGTTGCAGGACCTTTCGGAGCGTGCGGGCGTACTTCTCCACCGAGAAGATGCCCTCGCTGGCCGAGCCGAAGATGATGCGCGTCTTGTTGGCCAGGCCGTGGCGCCGGAAGTAGTCGGCGGCCAGGTACATGATCTTCTGGGGAGCCCCCCCGCACTTGACGGGGGTGTTTGGCTGGGTGAAAATGGCCGTGCCCCCCTTGAAGGTGCGGATGGCCTCCCACGTGCTGTTGACCGTCTCGAAGCTGTAATTGCTGCACACGCCCCCGCTGCCCACGCTCTCGGCCAGGCCGGGGATGGCCTTCCAGTCGAGCTGGATGCCGGCAGCGACGACCAGGTACTCGTACTCCACGCGGTCGCCGTTTTCGAGCACCACGCCGTTGGACTCGGGGTCAAAGGTCACCACGGCGTTGTGAATCCACGTGGCTTCTGCCGGCATCACTTCAGCTTCATCGCGCACGCTGGCCTCCCTGGGCACGGCGCCGGCGCCCACAAGGGTCCAGATGGGCTGGTAGTAGTGGTGTTCCGAGGGCTCGACGACGGCCACGTCCAGATCCGGCCGCGCGCGCAGCAGGCGGGCAGCCACGGTGATGCCTGCCGTTCCACCTCCCACGATGAGCACTTGGTGTTGCATGGTCTCCCTCCTCCTTCGCCAGCTTTGTCGAAAAATGCGGGGTTACCGTGCGCCCAGCGCCCGCCCAAGGCGCCTGAGCACGGCCACGACAAAGCCGAGAGCGCGCTTCACGTCGGCGTCCCCCAGTGTGCGGAGCAGTCCCAGAAGGCCCACGCCCTTGATCTCCCGCCGCTCCTCGTAGGTCTCGCGCGCGGCTTGGGCCGTCCGGGCGGCGAATTCCAGCGTGGTCGTGTCAAGGGCCTCGACGAAGGCCGCAAAGGCGGGGCTCTGTGCCAGCCGGACGAGGCGCGCGAGGGCGGCCAGCGCATTGGAGGTGGCCGCATCCGCGTCGATACCCTCCTGAAGGGCGAAGCGGTCCACCTCGTCGGCCAGCGCGCCGACCAGGGCAGGGCCGTCGCGGACGGCTTGGGCCAGGAGGCGAGTGGCCTCGTCGAGGGCGTCGAGCCGGCTCAGGATGTGCTCCAGGGCCTCCAGCGTGCGGCGGTTGACCGCTTGGGCGGCCAAGTGGGGGGCGCGCTCGAGGAGCGCGTCCACGTCGGGCACGGGTTCCCCCAGCGCGTAGCGCCGGTCCACCTCGTCGGCCAGGGTGCCGACCAGGGCGGGGCCATCGCGGACGGCTTGGGCCAGGGGACGAATTGCCGCTTCGAGCGCGTCGAGACGGGCCAGGATCTGCTCCAAGACATCATCGTGCGGGGAAAGGGGGGAAGCTGACGGCGTGGACATGTACACCTCCTCATGTCGCCATTGACACTCCGGCCGCAGCACGTGCGGGCTTCACCGCCCACACTCCGTACAGGTTCCCAGTATCAGATTCCAGTATAGTGGAAGGCAGGGAGATTGTCAACGTTTTCAGCCGAAGTCGCGAGGGCGAATAGGGCGAGCACCCGGGTGGGTACCCCCCGCTGCGTTGCTCAGCCCCCGCGCCACCAACCGCAACACCTCTACCTCCCGCTCCGTCAGCCCGCCGGGCCGCGGCGCTTTCCCCCGCGCCCAGGCCGCGATCTTCGCCGCCACCGGCGGGCTGAAGTATCCCTCACCCCGCGCTGCCTTCCGCACCGCCGCCACGATCACCCCCGGCGCTTCCTCCTTCAGCACGTACCCCACCGCTCCCGCCTCCAGCATTCCGCGCACGTACCGCTCGTCCTGGAAGCCGCTGAGGGCCAGGACCTGCACCTGTGGGTCCCGCTGCCGGATCTCCCGCGCCACCTCCGTCCCCTCCCGGTCCGGCAATTTGCAATCCAGCACCACTACATCTGGCCGCAGCGCCTCGAGCTGCGCCAGCGCTTCCGCCCCGCTGTTCGCCTCCCCCACCACCTCGATGTCCGGCGCCTGATCCAAGAGGACATGTAACCCCATCCGCAACGCCGGGTGATCGTCCGCCAACACCACACGAATGCTCCCAGACATGGCGATCCTCCCGTCACGGCGCCAACAGCGCCTCGAATTCCTCCGCCGCGTAGATCAACTGCCCCGGACGCCGGGTCAGGTTGAACCACTGCCACTGCACGTCCCCGGGGATGTCGTCCAGGAACCAGCACAGCGCCCGCACCTGCGGCTCTTCGTTGATCACCTCCAGCGCCGTGGTCAGCCAGCCCGGCGGGTAGTTCTGCGCCGGAGGAACCCCATCGTCCGGCGCGTAGGTGTTGGTGAAAGTGATGTAGGCCGGCAGCCCCCGTGTGGTGGGGTAGGCGTTGATGATCTCCAACCAGTCCCGGTAGACCCGGAAGCCGGCCTGCGCGCCGTTCCACGCCTCGCGCCGCAGGTCCAGCCGGGGCTCTTGGGCCGGGTCGCGCCCCACCAGCTCCGGCGCATCCGGACGCCCCGGAGCGTGAAGGGCAAAGCCGTCGGGCGCTGCCAGGGGGATGCCGGCCGTGGCCTTGGCCTGCGCCGCCTCATCCAGGTAGGCCACCAGAGTGTTCATGTAGTTCAGCCAGGGCACGTCGATGGTGTAGCGCTGCTCCCCGTCCTGATCCCAGGTCCAAGGGCGTACCGGCCCCACCAGCACCCGCACGCGGGGGTTCTCCGCCCGTATCACCTGCACGGCGTTGTCCGTGTGGGTCATCGGCTCCCCGTGACCGTTGAAGACTCGCGCGTACCACGCCGGGGTCACGGGACGATCCGGAGCTTGCGAGTTGTTCTGCACAGCGTTGTAGCCGCTGCCCACGATGTAGCCGTAGACACCTTGTAGGCGCTTGTCCCGAGCCAGGCGGCGCAGGTAGTTCAGGTACTCTGTCAGCGCCACGTAATCCCCCGCCGGGGGCAGGCTCTGCCCTGGCGCGTAGTCCACCCGCACCAGCACCCGCAATCCCTTCGCCGTCGCGTCGTGGACGCGCACCGCCAAATCGTTCACCCCCCAATAGGGCTCCTCGGCCAGCCGGGCGTAGGTGAGACCCACGGCCCACCCGCTGCGCCCGTGCCAGTCCCGCTCGGGGTTCGGGAAAACGAGCCCCAGCTTGGTGGGCAACCGGGGCGCGGGCGGCGTTGGGGTCGCCGGGCCGATGACCAGGCGTCCCCGTTCCACGCAACCGGTGTGGCAGTCGTGGTAGAAGATCACTGTGCCCGCCCCCTCTTCGGGCACGGTGAAGCGCCACTTCCAGGTCCAAGTGTCGCCGGGGTTCGCCCGGAATTCCTCCAAGGTGGCCGGCCTCCCGTTCACCGTGAGGAGGAGATGGGCCCAGGGCACGACATCCGTCACCCACAGGGTGGCCGGCTCTCCGGGGGGCGGCACAGGAAGGTTGAGGCGCATCTGCGGCCAGGTCAGCGCCTCGACCGCGTCTTCCGGCAGCACGGCCACCTGCCCGGAGATGGGCAACAGCCAGTAGCCGCCAAGCAGCGCGATGAGGATGAGAAGCCGCCATTTTCCTGCGCGGACAGCAGCCGTTGCCCTGTTGGCACTTCCAAGACGGCGTTGCCAATGTTCACCCCATCGTTCCATGTGGCACGCTCCCATCAGCTCCCGAGCTCTGGGGAAACGTCGTGGTCCCCTGACCCTTGGCGAGCCCTGTGCGAACTCGCGCCCGTTTCCGCGGGCAGGACGAACCGCACCTGCGTTCCCCTCTCCGGCCCCTCCGTGCGGCTCTCGATCTCCAGCCGGCTTCCGTGGCGGCGCAACACCTCTTCCACGATGGCCAACCCCAGGCCGCTCCCCGGCACGGCCTGCGGGGCCGCCCGGTAGAAGGGACGGGTGATGTGGGGCAGGTGTTCCGCCGGAATGCCCGGCCCCGTGTCGCACACAACACACTCCACCCCTTTCGGGGTGCGCCGCAGGGAGATCGTCACCCGGTCTCCCGGCCGGCAGTAGAGCAAGGCGTTCTCCAACAGGTTGAGAAAGACTTGGTGCAATCGGTCCGCCGCCCCCATCACCGGGGGAAGAGGAGTTTCCGCCTCCAACGAGATGTGAATCCCGTTCTCCTCCGCCTTCGGGACCACCTGGTGCAGCACTTCTTCCACCAGCGCCAGCACGTCAAAGGGGCGCGCTCCAGTTCCAACAGCGTCTCCAGGCGGCCCAGCTCCAACATCTGGTTCACCAGCCGGGCCATGCGCTGGGCCTCCCCTTTCAACAGTTCCAGGGATTGCTGTCCGATTTCCCGAGAGATGTCGGGCAAGCGCAGCACCTCCAGATGGGTGAGGATGGTGCCCAGCGGGGTGCGCAGCTCGTGGGCCAGCCCGCTGAGCAACCACTGAGCAGCCTGCTCCGCCCGCCGGTGGGCCGTGACATCCAATATGAACACCAGATCGTGCTCCTCTCCGGGGAGCACCCACCAGCGCACAACCCGCTCCGAGGGCAGGGAGACGAGGCGGTAGCGACCCTCCGTCGCCCCCATGCGGGCCGCCAGCCGGTCCTCGTTGAGGAGGCGCACCCACTCCGCCTCCGGGAGCGGACAGGGGGACGTTGCCAGCTCCAGCAGGTCCTGGGCGTAGGGGTTGGCATAACGGCAGGTGTGGGTTCCCTCCAACAGCAGCACGCCATAGGGCGCGTGCTCCACGGCAAGGTGCATCTGTTCGGCGTCGGAAGGAAACGTTTTCATTCCCCGCCGCTGC
>JALSKA010000164.1 GCA_026989095.1 Ardenticatenaceae bacterium | reverse complement strand
CAAAAGATGATGGGAAGCTGCGACAGCCCATAGTCCCCCTCGTCGCCCTCCTGCTGGACCTGGCCCTGGGCGACCCCCCGAACCGCTACCACCCTGTGGCCTGGATGGGCGCGGCCATCGCGGTACTCCGGCGGCGGGCGCCACGCCGGGGGCGTCTGGCCCGCCTGGCCTACGGCGGCCTGGTGGCCTTGGGCGGCACGGGGCTGGTGGCGTGGGCCGGGCGCTTGCTGGAACGGGCTTTGCTCCGCCTGCCCCGCCCGTGGTGCCGGCTGGCCGAGGCCGGCGTGCTGAAGGCCGCCCTTGCCCTGCGCGGCCTGGGGCGCGCGGCCACCTTGGTGCAGCGGGCCCTGGAGTGCGGCGACCTGGAGGCGGCCCGCCGCCTGCTGGCGTGGCATCTGGTCAGCCGTGAGACGGCCTCGCTGGACGCTTCCCTCGTGGCCGCGGCCACCGTCGAGTCGGTGGCCGAGAACGCCTCCGACGGCGTCATAGCGCCGCTGTTCTACTACGCCCTGGGCGGGCTCCCGGCGGCCCTGGCCTACCGGTTCGCCAACACGGCCGACGCCATGCTCGGCTACCGGGACGCCGAGCACGAGTGGCTGGGAAAGGTGGCCGCGCGCCTGGACGACGTGTTGAACTGGGCGCCGGCCCGCCTGACGGCCGGCCTGATCGTCATTGCCGCCCTGGTGGTGGGCGAGGACGCCAGGGGCGCCTGGCACACGTGGCGCCGCGACGCGCGCCTCACGGCGAGCCCCAATGCCGGTCACCCCATGTCGGCCGTGGCCGGCGCCCTGGGCGTCGCCCTGGAGAAGCCGGGACACTACCGCTTGGGCGCGGAACTGGCCCCGCCGGCGCCGGGCGACATTGCCCGGGCCGTGCGGCTGGTGAACGCGGCGGTGGCGCTCATGGTGGGGGCCACGTGGCTTCTCTCCGCCGGCAGCCGGCTCCTGAGAATTCGCCCGCTTCGGGGACGGTGCCGGTTTGCCCGGCTGCCGGCGGGATCCGGACTGGAACCGCGTATCTGGCGAATCGCGCTCCGCGGACGACCATGGCCGAGCTGACGTCTTCGCACGAACCAACAGCCGAACGGGCGGACGACCCCCTCTCCCCCTTCGTGCGACCCCACGTGCGCGCGGTGCCGCCGGCCGTTCACGGCGCCCTCAGTGACGGCGAACTGCGCCGCTGGGGGCGCCGGCCCGAAGAGGTGCTCGACTTCAGCGCCAACGTCAACCCCTACGGGCCACCACCCGGCGTGGAGGGGGCGTGGGTGACGGCGGACGTGGCGCGGTACCCTGATCCCGACGCCCTGCGCCTGCGCGAGGCCTTGGCCGACCATCACGGGGTGAGGCCGGAGCACATCGTGGTGACCAACGGCACGGCCGAACTCATCTGGCTCGTTGCCCTGGCCTTCGTCCGGCCGGGAGACCGCGTGCTGGTGTGCGCGCCCACGTATGGGGACTACGCGCGCGCCGTCCGGCTCATGGGGGGCAGTGTGGCCGAATGCCGTGCGCGGGAGGAGGATGGCTTCGCCCACCGCGCGGCCCACGTGGAGGAGGCTCTGCGCAGGCTCAACCCGCGCCTCTGTTTCATCTGCACGCCCAACAACCCCACAGGCCGAATCGTGCCGGCGAACCTCATCTGGCGGTGGGCCGACACATTCCCCCACACTCTCTTCGCCGTGGACGAAGCCTACATCAACTTCGTGCCGGGGCTCCTCCCGGCCGTGGACCCCGCGCGGCCCAACGTGCTGGTGCTCCGTTCCATGACCAAGGATTACGCCCTGGCCGGCCTGCGGGTGGGCTACGGGGTGGGCCACGCCGGCCTCATCGGGGGCGTGGCCCGCGTGCGTCCCTCCTGGAACGTGAGCGCCGTGGCCCAAGCCGCCGGCCTGGCCGCCCTGGCCGGCCGGGCCCACATGGAGCTCACGGTGCGGGAGGTGCGCCGCGCCTCGGCGGCCCTCAGAGAAGAGCTGGGGGCTGTTGGGCTGGAAGTCCTCCCCTCCTCGACCCACTTCTTCCTGGTCCGCGTGGGGCGGGCGAGGGCCTTCCGCGATGCCCTGGCCCGGCAGGGCATTGCGGTGCGGGACTGCACCTCCTTCGGCCTGCCGGCTCACGTGCGCGTGAGCGCCCGCCGGCCGGAGGAGAACCGCCGCCTGGTGGAGGCCGTGCGGGCTGTGCTGCGCGGCCGGCGGCCGTGAGTTCACCGCCAGGCGCCGGCCTCCTCCACGTACTCGAGGCTCTGGTGGCGGAAGTAGGTGGTGTAGAGCTCGGCGTAGTGGCCGCCCGCGGCTAGGAGCTGCTCGTGGGTGCCCTCCTCAATGATCTCGCCGTGGCGCAACACCACGATCCGGTCCGCGGCCTTCACGGTGGAGAGGCGGTGGGCGATCACGATGCTGGTGGTTTGGGCCAGGATGAGGTGAAGCGCTTGCTGAATTTGCCACTCGGTGAAGGGGTCGATGCTGGCCGTGGCCTCGTCGAGGATGAAGATGGCCGGCCGCTGGACGAGCACGCGCATGAGGGCCACGAGCTGGCGCTGGCCCATGGAGAGCCGGCTGCCCCGCTCGCCCACCTCCGTCTGGAGCCCGTGGGGCAAGGTCTCCAGCCACTCGCCGTCGCCGATGCGGCGGGCCAGGGCCAGAATCTCCTCGTCGCTCGCCTCGGGGCGGGCGTAGCGAATGTTGTCGGCCACGGTGCCCGAGAAGAGAAAGGGGACCTGGGGCACGATGCCGAGCTGACGGCGGTAGGCTTGCAGGTCGAAGGTGCGGATGTCGTGGCCATCCACCAGAATGCGCCCGCCCTGGAACTCGTAGAAGCGGGCGATCAGGCGGGCGATGGTGCTCTTGCCGGCGCCCGTGTGCCCCACCAGGGCCACCGTCTCGCCCGCCCGAATGTGGAGGCTGAAGTCGCGCAGCACCTCCTTCTGCTCCGAGTAGCGGAAGGAGACCCGCTCGAGCCGGATCTCCCCCCGCAGGGGTGGCACGGGCCGCGCGGCTACCTGCACCACCGAGGGCTCGGCGTCGATCAGGGCGAAGATGCGCTCGGCGGCGGCCAAGCCGGCCTGCACTTGTGCCGAGAAGGCCGAGAGGTTGAGCACCGGGAACCAGAAGTAGTCCAGGCTGGCCACGAAGAGATACCAGGCGCCGGCCGTGACCACCCCCTCGGCCACGCTCAGGCCGCCGACGTAGACCAGGAGCCCCGTGCCCGCGCCCCCCAGGGCGTTCATCACGGGGAAGACCAGGGAGAGCACCAATCCCCGCCGCACGTTCACCCGGTAGGACTGCCGGTTGGCCGCGTCGAACTCGGCGTAGATGGTCGCCTCCTGGCGGAAGTTCTTGGCCACGGCGATGCCGCCGATGGTCTCCTTGATGGCCGCATTCACGTTGGCGATGGCCCGAAACCCCCTCTGGGTGACCACCCGGGCCAGCCGGCGCAGGCCGGCGGCCGTCAGGAAGAGGACCGGCAGGAAGGCGAAGAGGAGCAGGGCCAGGCGCCATTCCACGAAGAGGAGAATCGTGCCCAAGATGGCCGCCTGCACGATCTGGGACATCACGTCGGCAATCAGCACCGCCATCTCGCCGAAATCCTTCGTGTCCGAGGTGATGCGCGAGACCACCCGGCCCGAGGCGAGGCGGTCGTAGAAGGCCAGGTCCTGCTCCACGGCGGCCTGGAAGGCATCGGTGCGCAATGTGAGCACCACGTCGCCCACCACGCGAGCCATCAGCCGGCGGCGCCACCAGTTGGCCAGCCAGTTGACCAGCCCGGCCGCCAGGACAGTGCCGCTCAACAGGGCGATGGCCGTCCCGGTCAGGCGGGTGGCCAGGAGGTCCACGCCCTTGGCCACGACGACGGGCAGGGCAATGCCCGTGAGGGAGACCACCGAGAGGAGCAGGGCGATGAGGGCCAGCCGGCGCATGTGGGGTTGGAGGTAGGCCAGGATGCGCACGGCCAGTTGCCGGTCGCTGTAATGGCGGTCGTAGGTTTCCACGTCGAGGCTGGCGAAGAAGGACATACCCCCTCACTCCTCCCGAGCTTGGCTCTCCCTCAGGCGCGCGGCACACACGGTTCCGGCCCCCGTTGCTCCCCGGAGCCCGTGCCGGCCGGCGTTCCCAGGGTGACGAAGATGCGGCGGTAGGTTTCGGAGGTGCGCAGGAGCTCCTCGTGGGTGCCGATGGCCGCGATGCGCCCCTTGCGCAGCACCACGATCAAGTCGGCCCAGCGGATCTGGGAGAGCCGGTGAGTGATGAGCAGGGTGGTGCGGCCCCGGGCGGCCGCGTAGATGGCCCGTTGGATCTTGTCCTCCGTGGCGCTGTCAATGGCGCTGGTGGAATCGTCCAGGATCAGGATGGCCGGGTCGGTGAGGAAGGCGCGGGCCAGGGCCAGGCGCTGGCGCTGGCCTCCGGAGAGAGTCACGCCCCGCTCGCCGATCACCGTCTGGTAGCCCTCCGGGAAGGCCATGATGAACTCGTGGGCTTGGGCCGCCTTGGCCGCGGCCACGATCTCATCCATTGTGGCGTCGGGCTTGCCGAAGGCGATGTTCTCCGCAATGGTGCGGGAGAAGAGGAAGATGTCCTGCTCGATGATGGAGATCTGCTCGCGCAGGGCCGCCAAGTTCCAATCGCGCACGTCCACGCCGTCCACGAGCACTTGGCCGGCGGTCACGTCATAGGTGCGGTTGACCAGCTTGACGAGCGTCGTCTTGCCGGCGCCCGTTTGGCCCACGATGGCCACAGTCTGGCCCGGGTGGACCTTGAAGGAGATGTGGGTCAGGACAGGCTCTCCCCCCTCCTCGTAGGCGAAGCTCACGTTGCGGAACTCGATCTCGCCCCGCATGGGGGCGGCATGGCCGGCCTCGTTCTGGTCCACGTGGCTCTCGCGGTTCATCAGCTCCAGGATGCGCCTGGCCGCGGCCAGGCCAGAGGCCACTTGGGAGTAGGCCGAGAGGGAGACGAACGTGGGAAAGCCGAAGAGCTGAATGAGCCCCACGTAGGCCACTACGTCACCCAAGGCCACCTGGCCGGCCCGGAAGAGGAGCAAAGCGTGGAGGAAGCCGGCGCCCTGGGCCAGCCCGAGGAAGAGAAGGGGCAAGAAGCGCGCTTCCACATCTCCCTTCTGGACGAAGGCATCGCGGAAGCGGCGGGCCAGCCCGGCGAAACGGTCCACCTCGGCCTCCTCGCGGGCCGTGCCCTTCACCACCTCGATGCCGTCAATGGCCTCGGCCAGGCGGGCGTTCATCTGGCCGAAGCGCTCGCGCACTTGGGCGGCGATGGGGTCCAGCTCCCGCAGGTAGCGCCAGAGGGCTACCACGTAACTCACCAGGAAGGCAACGGGCACGGTCACGAGCGACGGGTGATAGCGATAGGCCACGATGATGGGCATGAAGAGAAAGGCAGCCGAGCCCACCACCAACAGGAGCCCGGGGCTGAACATCAGGTTGATCTCCCGCACATCGTTGGTGGCGCGGGCCATCGTGTCGCCCACGGGCTGGGCGTTGTGGAAGGCCATGCTCTTGCCTAACAGGCTGGCGTAGAGCTCGTCCCGGATGTCCCGCTCCAGCCGCTGGCCCACCAACTCGGCGCTGAAATTGCGCAGGAACTGGAGGCCACTGCGGGCCACTTGGGCGCCCAGAATGGCCAGGGCCGCGGGCAGGAGCAGCTCCGTGCGGGGCGGTGACGTGGCCATAGCGTCGAAGGCACGCCCCAGGAAGACGGGGACCGCGGCGGCCAAGGCGGCGTTCCCCAGCGCTCCCACGAAGATGAAGAGCAACAGGAGCGGGTAGCGCCCCACGTGGGAAAGCAGCCAGCGCACAGGCCCGCTCCGGTTCGTGGCGTACCGGATGGGGGGCGTGAATTCCGTTGGAGTTGGGGTGTGAGAGCGCTTGCCGTTGTGCATGGTCCTGTCCGCCCGTGGTGAACGGCCGACGCCGACACGCGGCCTGGTGTGGCAGCGGGGAGCGCGGAAAACGCCAGCTCCACATGTTAGCGTATCTAACTGTGGGTGTCAAATCGTGGAACAGTGTGAGGAAACGGGGGGAGAAAAGAGGCGCGGCACCGGCTGCCCCGCTCAGCCGGTGCCGCTTACCGCACACACAGAAGGAGGAGGTGCAACCTCTGGTGTGTGTTGCCCCTTTATAGTAAAGTGTGCACATGAAAGGGGTATGAGAAGAAATTGAGAATTCGGTGAGAATTGGTGTCCCTCATCCCGGGGCCTCGGCCCACGTGACCAGCCCCAGCTCGTGGGCCACGATCGTCCGCCCGTGGGCGGGGACGACGCGCAGGCCCAGGGCGAACTTGCCGCTCTCCTCCAGGGTGAGCTCCCCCTCGTAGCGGAGACTGGCCTCGCCCTGCCGGCCGGCCGGCCGCAAAGTGACGGCGCGAAGGGGGGCCTGGTGGCCGTGGGGCGTTACCACAGCCTCCACGGAGATGTCCTCCGGCTCCAGGGCGCCCACGTGGACCACAGCGGCCACGCGGAGCGGCTGCCCGATGTGAAGCGT
The DNA here is from genome assembly GCA_026989095.1 of Ardenticatenaceae bacterium. Taxonomy (GTDB): domain Bacteria; phylum Chloroflexota; class Anaerolineae; order Ardenticatenales; family Ardenticatenaceae; genus WFWG01. The sequence goes on along the minus strand of JALSKA010000164.1, from coordinate 8,264 downwards.
GGTCTCGGCCACCTCGGCGCGCTCGATCCGCACATCGGGCCAGGCGGCGCGCAGGCGGGCCTTCCACGCGGCCCGTTCCCGGGCGAGGGCGTACCCGTCGGCGCTCAGGCGAGCGTGGAGCTGCGCGGCCCGGGCGTAGTAGCGCTCCACGTACTCCTTGACCATGCGGCGGGTGTTGAATCTGGGCGCCACCGTGCGGATGGCCGCCTTGACTACGCGCATCCACCCCCGGGGGATGCCCTGGGGGTCCCTGGCGAAGAAGAGGGGAATGATCTCGTTCTCCAGAGTGGCGTAGAGGGAGAGGGCGTCGGCCTCGTCCTGGGCCTCCTCGTCGGGGTACTCCCGGTCCTCGCCGATGGCCCAGCCGTTGTCGCCCCGGTAGGCCTCCCGCCACCAGCCGTCGAGCACGCTGAAGTTGGGCACGCCGTTCATGGCCGCCTTCATGCCGCTGGTGCCGCTGGCCTCCAGGGGGCGGCGGGGCGTGTTGAGCCAGAGGTCCACGCCCTGGACGAGGAGGCGGGCGATGTGAATGTCGTAGTCCTCGACGAAGAGCACGCGGCCCACGAAGCCCTCCTGCTGGGAGATGGTGTGAATGGTGCGGATGAGCTCCTGGCCGGGCTCGTCGGCCGGGTGGGCCTTGCCGGCGAAGATGAGCTGGATGGGGCGTTGGGGGTCGTTGATGAGCCGGCGCAGGCGCTCCAGGTCGCGGAAGATCAGGGTGGCCCGCTTGTAGGTGGCGAAGCGGCGGGCAAAGCCAATGGTGAGCGCGTCGGGGTCCAACACGTGGCCGGCCGCCTGCACGCGCGCGTGGCTCTCGCCGTGGCGCAGGCGCTGGAGGGTGACGCGGCCGCGCAGCTCGGCGACGAGCCGCTGTTTGAGAGCCCGGTGGGCCTCCCAGAGGGCTTCGTCGGGAATGGCCTCCACGCCGTCCCAGATGGCGGGATCGTCGGGGCGCTCCTGCCAGCCGGGCACGTGGCGGTCGAAGAGCTCGGCGATCTCGGGGGCCAGCCAGGTGGGCATGTGGACGCCGTTGGTGATGTGGCCGATGGGCACCTCGGGCTCGGGCACGCCCGGCCAGAGGGAGGCCCACATGCGGCGGGAGACGTGGCCGTGGAGCTCGCTCACGCCGTTGTGGAAGGCGCTGAGGCGCAGGGCCAACACCGTCATGCTGAAGCGGGGCCCCCAGGGCATCTCGTGGCGGGCCAAGTCGAGGAAACGGTCGCGGTCCAGCCCCAGTTGAGGCCAGTACGTGTAGAAGTAGCGCTCGATCAAGTCGAAGGGGAAGGCGTCGTGGCCGGCCGGCACGGGCGTGTGGGTGGTGAAGAGGGTGCTGGCGGCCACGACCTCGCGGGCCTCGTCGAAGGCGAGGCCCGCTTCCTGGACCAACTCGCGCACGCGCTCAAGCCCCAGGAAGGCCGAGTGCCCCTCGTTCATGTGCCACACGGCCGGGGCGATGCCCAGGGCGCGCAGGGCGCGCACCCCCCCGATGCCCAGGATGATCTCCTGGGAGAGGCGCATCTCCTGGTCGCCGCCGTAGAGGCGGGCGGCCAGCTCCCGGTCCTCGGGCGCGTTGGGGTCCACGTCCGTGTCCAGAAGATAGAGGGCCACGCGCCCCACACGGATCTCCCACACGCGGGCCGCCACCACCCGGCCCGGCAGCTCCACCTGCACCAACACCTCGTCGCCGGCGGGCGTGCGCGCCGGCCGGGCCGGCACCTCGCCCAAGTCGATCTTCTCGTAGCGGGCTTCCTGGCGGCCGTCGAAGCCGATGCGCTGGGAGAAATACCCCTGAGGGTAGAGGAACCCCACGCCCACCAGGGCAAGCCCCAGATCACTGGCGGCCTTGCAGTGGTCGCCCGAGAGAATGCCCAGCCCGCCCGAGTAGATGGGCAGCGACTCGTGCAGGCCGAACTCCGCCGAAAAGTAGGCCACAGGCCCCCATGACGAGTCGGCGCAGGTGTGCGAAAACCAGGTCTCGCGCGCGTTTATATATGTGTCGAAGTGCCGGATCACCCTGTCGTAGCGCTCCAGGAAGGCCGGGTCCTCGGCCAGGGTGTCCAGGCGATCCTGGGGGATCCGCCGCAACATCTTGACCGGGTTGTGGTAGGTGGCCTCCCACAGCCGGGGCTCCATGAGGCGGAAGAGCTCGGCGGCCGGGGGGAACCAGGACCACCACACGTTGTAGGCCAGCTCCTCCAAGCGGGCCAGACGTTCCGGCAAGACCGGCAGGACGGCGATCTCCGTGAGGGCTCTCAAGGGACTCCTCCTTGTGTTGTGGTTTGGGGCTTCGCTCGTCGCCGCAGGGCGCGTAGATTGTACGCCGTTTGGGGGCTTTGTCCAGAAACCGCCCCGAGAACATGCGCGTAGGGAAGAGCGTGACCCCACGGTTGGCCCCCCAAAGGCATGTTCGGGAGACAGAGTGGAGAGGGAGCAAGGCGCCGATGGCTGCACAGGAGACAACGACGAGCGCAGTGAAACAGGCCGGCTGGCTTCGGCAGGCGGCGTTCAGGCGTGAGGAGGTGCCGGCCGCCAGGTGGGCCGAACAAATGCGCGCCTGGCAGGATCGGGCGTTGACCGGCCTGGTCGAGGTGCAGGGCGGGCGGGACCCTGTGGTCTACCTCCTCATCGAGGGAACGGTCATGGGGGCGTACCGCCACCAACAGGGACGCTTCTTCAAAATCGACCCCCTGCCCGAGCCGGCAGCCCACCTTGCGGCGTTCACCGTGTGGGTGGCCGAGCTCCCCCTGGACGGCGTGCGCGCCCTCAAGACGCTCCTCGAGCGGAACACCCCCTCGGAGACACACACCCTGCCCACTGCGGAGCTTCGCTCCCTCTGCCAAGGGTTGGCCGGCCAAACCGTCGGCGTGCTCCACGTGGCGTGGGAGGACGCCGAGGGGCTCATCATCCTGGCCGGCCGGCCGCCCTCGACCGGCGTCTTCGTCCGCGGCCAGACGGTGACCAACGGCGCGGACGGCCTCGCGCGCATCTACGCCCACGCCGAGACCCAATGCCGCGTTCACGTCTACCCCGAAGTCCTGGACGAACCGGTGCTCTCGGAGGAGGATGCTCTGGTGCGACTTGCCTTCACGATGTTTGCGGACGCCGTCCTGTTCCGGTATATTGAGCTCACGGGGCGCCGGATGGGGAACTCCCTGATCGTGGAAATGAACCGCATCGCCCGCGAGCAGGGGTGGTCCATCCGCTTCAGCCGCAACGGCGTCTCCGACACACACGCCTTCGTCAACGGGGAAGAGGCCCGGCAGGTCTACCGGACGTTGCTCCAGCTCCTCGTGGGCCACATCTCCATCGTGGTCGGCGACGCCCTGGCCCAGGCGCTCATGCGCCAGGCGTTGGACCGCATGGACCGGCGGTTGCAGTCGGCCGCCCAGACCTTGGTGCCCCTCCCGGCCGTGGCCTGAGGGAAGAGGAAAGCGCCGGACAACTTTGCCATCAGGAGAGGTGAACGTTGCGGACGACGAAATTCCTGCTTGTGTTGGCCGCCGGCGTGCTGACCCTGGCGTATGCCTACGTCTACGAACAGGAGCCCGTTTCCGCCCTGTGGAGCGAGGCGGCGCTGGGGTTCATCTACACCTTGGCGGCGGCCCTGGCGGCTGCGCTGATGGCCGCGGTCTCCTCCCAGTTCGAGCCCGACGAGCCGGCCGGTCGCATCTGGCGCTTCTTCATGTGGGGGCTCTGGATGTGGGCCCTGGCCGAGGCCGTCTGGGGGCTCTACCCTGTCGTCTCGGGGGAGGCGCCCCTCGTGTCGGTGGCCGATCTCTTTTGGGTTGGCGGCTACGTCTGGTTCGCGGCGGCCCTGCTCCACCAGTACCGAATGGTCCACGGCGCCGACGGGGGGTGGGGCCTGCGCCACGTGGCCCTGGTGGCCGCGGGCATCGTGGCCCTCAGCGCACTGCTCGCCTTTCCCCTGGCCTCCCTCCAGGAGGACGGCGAAGGGTGGCTGTCGGTCTTCCTCAACGTCTTCTACCCCTTGGGCGACGCGGCGTTGGCCGTGGGCGCCTGGTCCATCGCGCGCCTCTTCCGGGGCGGCCGGTGGGCCCGGCCGTGGCTGGCCCTCCTGGCCTTCGTGGTGGCCGACGCCTTTTACACCTTCCTCCTCATCACCGGCCTCTACTCCTTTGAGGGCAATCTCCCCAGCCTCCTGGCCGACCTGCTCTACCTGGACGCCTACCTCTTCCTCGCCCTGGTGATCTACGATCACCTGGAGATGCTCCGGCGGGGCATTCCCCTGCGCGTGGCCTCAGGGCAGTAGGTGCCCCTGCCTGCCCTCCCGGAGGGCTGCCCGGAGAGGCAGCGCACAATTCCTGAAGACTCCATTTGGTTCCGTTATGCCCCTGGTGTATAATGCTTGTGACGGCGATAACGAAGCGAGAGGAAATCGGCGGCCACGGGACGCCGGAGCGAGGTGGAGGCCATGCGAGGACTCTTCAAGAAGGGCCGCGACGAGGCCCAAGTGACCGAGAAGCAGGTGTTGGAGGCCCTGAGCCACGTGATCGAGCCCGAGCTGGGGCGCGATCTGGTCTCGTTGAACATGGTGCGGGACATTGAGATCGAAAACGGCGCCGTGCGGTTCACCGTGGTGCTGACCACGCCGGCCTGCCCCCTGCGCAACCGCATCGAGCGGGAGTGCCGCGAGGCGGTCATGGCCGTGCCCGGCGTGCGCCAGGTGGAGGTGAACTTCACGGCCAACGTGGTGCGCGACACGCGGGTGGCGAACTTGAACATCCGCAACATCGTGGCCGTGGCCAGCGGCAAGGGTGGCGTGGGCAAGAGCACCGTGGCGGTGAACCTGGCCATTGCGCTGGCCCAGGAGGGGGCGGCCGTGGGCCTCTTGGACGCGGACATCTACGGCCCCAATGTGCCCCTGATGATGGGCGTGCGCGCCCTGCCTCCGCCGGCGGGCGGCAAGGTGGTGCCGGCCGAAGCCTACGGCGTGCGCGTGATGAGCATTGGCTTCCTGGTGCCCCCCGACCAGCCGGTCATCTGGCGGGGGCCAATGCTCCACACCGCGCTGCGCCAGTTCCTGGCCGACGTGCTGTGGGGCGAGCTCGACTACCTCATCGTGGACATGCCCCCCGGCACGGGCGACGTGCAGCTCTCCCTGGCCCAACACACCTCCCTCTCGGGAGGGGTCATCGTCACCACGCCCCAGGACGTGGCCCTGGCCGACGCGCGAAAGGGGCTGGCCACCTTCCAGAAGCTGGAGGTTCCCGTCCTGGGCATCATCGAGAACATGAGTTACTTCGTGGCGCCCGACACGGGCAAGCGGTACCACATCTTCGGCTCGGGCGGCGGACGCCGCTACGCCGAGGAGATCGGCGTGCCCTTCCTGGGCGAAGTGCCCATTGACCCCCGCATTGCCGAGGGCGGCGACACGGGCACGCCCATTTTGGTCGCCGCCCCCGAGAGCGAGGCGGCCCAAGCCCTGCGCGACGTGGCCCGCCAGGTGGCCGCCCGCCTCAGCGTCATCAACGTCCAGCGCGAGCCCGAGGGCCTCATCGGCGTGGGGGACATCCCCGTCGTCGAGGACCGCTGACGCGGAGCCGAAGGCGCCGGGGGCGGGGTGGTGCCCACGCCCCCGCTTCCGGCGCTCCCCACGTGATCCCCAGCCCCTGCCCCCGCACATCCGCCCCTTCCTGCCCGGGCTCCCGTTGCTTCCGCGCGCAGCGCTCCCTACGGCCAGCGCTCTCCCACCTCCCGGACGGCGTCAACCACCTCCCCGATGGCCTTGGCCCCGCCCAAGCGGACCACAACGGGCACGAGGGCGCGCAGATCACCGAGCAGGTCTCGCCGCGTGCGGCTGGCCGAGTGGCGCAGGGCCCGACGCCACAGGGGATAGAGGCGGGCGCGGGGCAGTTCGGCCAACTCGGGGGCGAGGGCGGCCAGGGTGCGGGCGCGGTGCCATTCTCTTGACAAAGAGGCAAAAGTGGTGTATAGTGAAGGTAAGTTAAACGTTTAACGAGGCGCCTGGCATGGCTACCATTAAGGATGTGGCCCGCGAGGCGGGCGTTTCCATTGCCACCGTCTCATACGTGATCAACGGCACGCGCTCGGTCAGCCCTGAAACCCGGCGCCGCGTGTTGGAGGCGGTCAGGCGGCTCAACTACCGCCCCAGCATCGTGGCCCGCAGCCTCCAGACGGGGCGCACCCACCTGATCGGCTACAGTTGGCGGCCCCTGCCCCCCGAGCAGGGCAGCCCGATCCTCGACCGCTTCATCCACGCCCTGGGCCGGGCCGCCTACCGGGCCGGCTATCACCTGCTGGCCTTCCCCACGCCCGACGTGGAGCGGGAGATCGAGATCTACGAGGAGCTGGTCGAAATGGGGCGGGTGGACGGCATCGTCCTCAGCGCCACCAACCGGGACGACCGCCGCGTGGCCTACCTCCGGCAGACCGGCTTCCCCTTCGCCGCCTTCGGGCGCGCCGGCGCCGAGTGGGATTACCCCTGGACTGACGTGGACGGGAGCGCCGGCGTGGCCAAGGCCGTCCACCACCTCCACGAGATGGGCCACCGCCGCATTGCCATGTTGGCTTGGCCCGAGGACTCCCTGGCCGGCCACTACCGCTACCGGGGGTACCTCCAGGGGCTGGCAGACGTGGGCCTGGAGTTCGACCCCGAGCTGGTGGTGCGGGTGGAGCACGCCGAGGCCGAGGGCCGGCGGGGGCTCGCCCACCTGATGGCCCTTCCGCCCGCCCGCCGGCCCACCGCCCTCATCTGTGTGAGCGACCTCATCGCCGTGGGCGCCATGAACGAGGCCCTGGACCGCGGGCTCCCCGTGGGGCGCCGCTTCGGCATCGTCGGGTTCGACGACATCCCCCTGGCCCGCTACCTGCGGCCGCCCCTCACCACCATCCGCCAGCCGGTGGACCTCATCGGCGAGGCCGTCGTCGAGCAGTTGGTGGCCCTGATCGAGGGGGAGCCCCTGGACGATGCCCGGCGCCATCGCCTGCTGGAGCCCGAGCTGGTCGTGCGAGCTTCGACTACCGCCGATCCGCCCTGACGGTGGCAAGCGCAACACCCCCGGGAGGAGGAGCCCGTGCACGTGGACGCGGTCATTTTCGACTTGGACGGCGTGATTACCGACACGGCTGAGTTCCACTACCGCGCCTGGCAGCGGCTGGCCGACGAGGAGGGCCTGCCCTTCGACCGCCAGGTCAACGAGCGCCTGCGTGGCGTCAGCCGGGCCGAGTCGCTGCGCATCATCCTGGCCGGCCGCGAAGTCTCCCCCGAGCGCTTTGAGGAGCTGCTGGCGCGCAAGAACCGCTATTACTTGGAGTTCCTGGAGGAGCTGACGCCGGCCCACGTCTTGCCGGGCGTGCTCTCCCTGCTGGACGAGCTGGAGGCGGCCGGCATTCGCGCGGCCGTGGGGAGTGCCAGCCGAAACGCCCGCCTGGTGCTCGAGCGGCTGGGGCTGACGCAGCGCTTCGCCGCCATCGGGGACGGCTACAGCGTGGAGCGGCCCAAGCCGGCGCCGGACCTCTTTCTCTTTTTGGCCCGTGAGTTAAACGTTTCACCAAGCGCCTGCGCCGTCGTCGAGGACGCCGAGGCCGGCATCACCGCCGCCCTCCGCGGCGGCTTCTGGGCCGTCGGCATTGGCCCCGCCCACCGCGTGGGCCACGCCCACATCCGCTTCGACCACGTCGGCCAGCTCACCCTGGAGCGCCTGCGCGCCCTGGCCGAGTGGGTGGTCCTCGAGGAGCACTTCGACCCCGGCCGGCTCCGCGCCCAAGAGACGGTCTTCGCCGTGGGCAACGGGTACGTGGGCACCCGGGGAAGCTTCGAGGAGGGGTATCCCGGCGAGTGGCGGGCCACCTTCGTCCACGGCCTCTTCGACGACGTGCCCACCTTCTTCTCCGAGTTGGCCAACGCCCCCGACTGGACCCACTGCCGCCTCTACGTCAACGGCGAGCCGGTACGGCTCGACCGGGGGGAGGTGCGCCACTACCGCCGTGAGCTCTGCCTGGCGAACGGCCGCCTGGCCCGCCGCTTCGCCTGGCGGGGGCAGGGGCCAGAGGTCGAGGTGGCCTTCCAGCGCACGGTCTCCCGGGATGAGCCCCACCTGCTGGCCCTCGAGGTGTGTGTCACGGCCACGGAGGAGCCGGCCGACGTGGAGATCAGGGCCGGCCTGCCGGCCCACATGGACAACCTGGGGTGGCTCCACTGGGAAGTGGTGGACCAGGGGGCCGACGGCGATGTGGTCTGGCTGCGGGCGCGCACCCGCGCCACGCGCATCGAGGTGGCCTTG
>JALSKA010000163.1 GCA_026989095.1 Ardenticatenaceae bacterium | reverse complement strand
GCTGGCCGCAGGAGGGGCGTGTCCTAGTCCCCTGGCTCCTGGTGATCCAATTTTTCCTCTACCTCCGTGGCGCCGAACACTCCTCCCCCGCAGCGTTTCGGCGCTGGCTCGACAGCCTGGCCGCCGAGGAGCGTGCCTTGGCTGACCTTGTGGAACGCGCGCCCGATCCCATTTTGAGTGAGCACATGGGTGTCCTGGCCCAAGCCCGCCGGCCCATTTGGCTCCACAGCTTCGTCTACACCCAGTTGGAGCAACAGGGGGCCTTCGATCCCACTGAGCTGTTGGAGATGATCGGGCAAGGTGGGTTCTCGTTGGTCATCGAAGACAAAGGGGCCAAGCGAAGGAAGGATGTAGGCCGCTGGAGCCAACGGGTGCTCAACGCCATAGAGGCGGCCTACGCGCCGGCGGAGCAGGCCGGCCGTTGGCTGATCTTGCGGCCGGCGCCGCTCGGCCGGTCGGCCGACGCGCCCATCGGCTCCGCCATTCGCCTGCAGCGCTGGGACGTGGCCGTCAACGGGGTCATGGCACCGCCCGGCCCCGTGGTCATTCGCCCCGGAGATCGGCTGGAGGTTCACCTGTTGTGGCAGGCCGTGGACAAGCCGAGGGAGAAGCTGACGGCCTTCGTCCACCTGAAGGACTGGCGGGAAGAAGGCGTGACCCAACATGACGCCCTGCCCCGTGAGGGGACTGTGCCCACCACCAAGTGGCGCCCCGGCGACCTGGTGCGCGATGTCCACCCGCTGCGGGTGCCCGCCGACGTGGCCCCGGGCGCCTACGTCCTCGATGTCGGGCTCTACGCGCTGGGAGCGTCGGGCGAGGTGCAACCGGCCGGCCCGCCTGTTCGCCTGGAGGGGTTGAAAGTGCCCCTGGACTTTCCCCCGCCCCCCTCAACCACGCCCCTGGCACGGGTGGGCAACGCCCTTGTGCTGGTGAGCGTGACCGCGCCACCACGGCTCCGTCCCGGCCAGGAGGTGAACGTTGAAACCGTCTGGCGCGCTGACGACCTCCCGGCCGGGGATTGGACGGCCTTTCTCCACCTCGTTGGCCCCTGTGCCGACGAGGCGTGTCGGCTCCCGCCGCTGGCCCAGGACGACCATCGCCCCCTGGACGGGCGGTATCCCACGTCGGTCTGGTCTCCGGGCGAATACGTGCCCGTGCGCTTCCGTCTCACCCTGCCGGCCGACTTGCCGGCCGGCGCCTACCGGCTGCGGCTGGGGTGGTACCCAACCGGCGGCGGCCCCCGGCTGCCCGTCTCCGACACAACCCTTCCGGCCGTGGACGATGCCCTGGACGTGATGCGCTTCACCGTGGAGCCATGAACACGCTCTCTATTCGCCTCGCGTGGCCTCCTCTATGATCTGGGCGAACACCTCGAAGGGTTGGGCACCTACCAGGCGGCGTCCGTTCACGAAGAAGGTGGGCGTGCCGTTGACGCCCAAGCGCGTCCCTTCGGCCAACCCCAGCTCCACCCGGTCGTTGAAACGGTTCTCCTCGACACACGTTCGGAGCTCGTCCCCGTTCAAACCCTGCTCCTCGGCGAAGTTCACCAGCACGTCCACCACGTCCTCGCGGCCGGCCCACTCCTCCTGGCGCCCGAAGAGCACGTCGTGCATGCGCCAATACGCCTCGGGGCCCGCTTGGTCGGCCGCACAGTAGGCCGCCTGGGCGGCCGGCCTGGCCTGGGGATGAATGTTGTCGATGGGGAAGTCCACCAAGACCAGCCGAACGGTGCCATCTTCAATGTATGGAGTCAAGGCCGGCAATGTCTCGTCGAAGAAGCGCTTGCAGAACGGGCACTGATAATCGCTGAACTCCACGATGACGACCGGCGCGTCCGGGCTTCCCTTGGTGGGAAATTGGGCGATCACCTGGGGATCGAGAGTGTACACGTACTCCTGGGTGAAGCCTGTATCGGCCAGGGGCTCGTCGGCCGCCACCCACGAGGTGACGATGCCGTCCACGCCCGAGATGCGGCGCTCCAGCCCGCTCTCCACCTGGCGTTGAACCACCACATACTGCTGCCCCTGGAGCATCGCGTAGGCGATCCAGCGCCCGTCAGGGCTCCAGACGGGGAAGAAGCTGGGCGCCTGGGGATCGTCCGTGAGGGGACGGACATCGGAGCCGTCAGCTCCCATGACGTAGAGCTCCAAATCCTCGCCCGGCCGGGCGCGGTCGGAGTAGAAGGCGATCCGGGTGCCGTCGGGCGAATACGTGGGATTCGCCTCCACGCCAGCCCGGCGGGTGAGCTCCTGCACCTCGCCGCTCTCCACGTCCACCACCATGATGGCCTGTTCGGTTTGCGTCTCGCTGACGAAGACAATCTTGGAGCCGTCTGGGCTCCACCCGCCCAGCCGTTCGTCCGACTCGGGAAGCTGGACGAGCGGGCGCACGTTGGAGCCGTCGGCGTCCATGACAAAGAGGTCAAAGGTGCCGTTGATGTTGCTCAGAAACGCCAGCTTGCTGCCGTCCGGCGACCAGACAGGCTGCAGTTCAAACTCGGGCGACTCGGTCAGGCGGTCTGTTTCTCCGCTCTCGATCTCCGTTACCACCAGGTCGAGGCTGTTCTCCACCTGAACGGTGTAGGCCACCCGCGTGCCGTCGGGCGAGAGGGAGGGAAAGACCGACTCCCGCTCGCCGTCCGAGACCAACCGCAGGCCACTGCCGTCGGCGTTCATGACGAAAACTTGCACCGAAGGCCCGTAGGGCCCCATGAACGCCATCCGCCCGGCGGGCATCTCCTCTCCCGTCGAGCCGGACACGGGCGTTGGGGGCGTCTGATCCACGGCCACTGAAGGCGTCGCACGGCCTCCGGCATCCTGCTCGCCCGCCGGCCCGGGGCGAGCACAGGCCACCAGCGCGAACAACAACACGATACTCCCTATCCACCGCAACTGTTGCCCCATGTGACGGTCTCCTCTGCTTGTATGTGGGTCCACTCAAGCTACCGGCATGTGGCTGTGCCGGGAATTGCGCGTAAGGATAGTACGGGAAATCCTCACCTTTGCCAAACAGAGCTCTTCGTTCCACGGCCACCAGCCTAACACGTGCGCCGGGCAGGCGGCGAAGTTCGGCCCTGGCGTGAAACGTGGTATAATGGGCCCGAAGCTCGCGCCATCCCGATCCAGCTCCACGGCGGTGAAGGCGCGATGGGGAGTGAGAGCGGCATGGAATACGAAGCCATTATCGGCCTCGAAGTTCACGTCCAACTTCTGACGCGCTCCAAAATGTTCTGTGGGTGTGACGCCAACTACCAGGACGCGCCCCCCAACACCCACGTCTGTCCGGTCTGCTTGGGCCTGCCGGGCGCCCTGCCCGTGATCAACAGGCGGGCCGTCGAGTACACGATCATGACGGGGTTGGCCCTCAACTGCCAGATCGCCCAAGTCACCAAGTGGGACCGCAAGAACTACCACTACCCCGACCTGCCCAAGGACTACCAGATTTCCCAATACGACCTTCCCCTCACCGCCAACGGATACCTGACCATCGACGTGGACGGCCGGCCCAAGCGCATCGGCATTCGCCGCGTTCACCTGGAGGAGGACACCGGGCGCCTCTACCACGTGGACGGTCGGGCATTGGTGGACTACAACCGGAGCGGCGTGCCCCTCATCGAGATCGTCAGCGAGCCGGACATCCGCTCGCCCGAGGAAGCCCGCCTTTACCTGCAGAAATTGCGCACCATCGTGCGCTACTTGGGCGTCTCCAGCGGCGACATGGAGGCCGGTGCCCTGCGCGTGGACGCCAACGTGAGCGTGCGCCCCGTGGGACAGGAGACCTTCGGCACCCAAGTGGAAGTGAAGAACATGAACTCCTTCCGCAGCGTCAAACTGGCCCTGGAGTACGAGATCGAGCGCCAGATTGGGGTCCTGAAGGCCGGCGGCACTGTGGTGCGCGAGACGCGCGGCTGGGTCGAGAGCGAGGGGCGTACTGTTTCCCAGCGCTCCAAGGAAGAAGCCCACGATTACCGCTACTTCCCCGAGCCGGACTTGCCCCCCTTGGAGATCGCTCCCGCCTGGGTAGAGGCCCTGCGGAAAGCGCTTCCCGAGCTCCCCGACGAGAAGGCAGTCCGGTACCGGCGCGAGTACGGCCTCTCCTCTTACGACGCCGGCCTGATCGTGGCCGACCGCCACGTGGCCGAGTGGTACGAACAAGCAGTGGCCTTGGGCGCCCAAGCTCGGCCGGCCGTGCCGCCCAAGACCTTGGCCAACTGGTTGACAGGCGAAATCTTTCGCCTCATGCACGAGCGCGACCAGGACATCGAGAGCTTGAACCTATCGCCGGCGGCTCTCGTCGAGCTGTTGGGCCTGGTGGCCGACGGCACCATCAACAACAACGTGGCCAAGAGCGTGTTGCGTGATGTGATCGAGAGCGGCACGCCGCCCGCGCAGATCGTGGAGGAGCGCGGCCTGCGCCAGATCAGCGACGAGGCCCAGCTCGCCCACATCGTGGCCCGCGTGCTCGACCAACACCCCGACGAGGTCCAAGCCTACCTGAACGGCCGCGAACAAGTGGCCAAGTGGCTCATGGGCCAAGTCATGCGGGCCACCAGGGGCAAGGCCAACCCGAAAGTGGTGATGAGCCTGCTCACCCAACAGTTGGAAGCACGTCGCTCGTCACAGGAATAGACCCTCACACCCGCACACCATGCGCGGTCCAACCAAACACCTCAACGGAGAGGGAACATGACGGCCGACACGACGCCACAGCGTGTAGTCTCTCCCCCTACCCTGTGGGAAATCGCCTCGCACTTCTACGCCGACACCGTCGCCGACATGGCCATCCACCCCGGCGTGCGCGACCAACTCCACGAACCCCAGCGCGTCCTGAACGTCTCCTTTCCGGTGAAGATGGACGACGGCTCCGTGCGCATGATGCGGGGATACCGCGTCCACCACAACATCGTCCGCGGGCCGGCCAAGGGGGGCATTCGCTACACGCCGGGGCTCACGCTGGAGGATGTCCAGGGCCTTGCCATGCTCATGACGTGGAAGACGGCCGTGATGGGCCTTCCCTTCGGCGGGGCCAAGGGAGGCGTGGCCTGCGATCCCCATCACCTGTCGCAGGACGAGCTGGAGCGCATCACCAGGCGGTATACCCTCGAAATCATCCCCCTGCTGGGCCCCGAACGTGACATCCCCGCCCCTGATTTGGGGACCGACGAACAGGTTATGGCCTGGATCATGGACACGTATTCCCTCATCAAGGGGTACTCCGTGCCGGCAGTGGTGACCGGCAAGCCCGTGGCCGTAGGGGGGTCCCGAGGGCGGAGGCGGGCCACCGGACGGGGCGTGGTCTTCGTGCTGCGGGCCTTGGCCGAGCGCGTGGGGCTGGACTTGCGCGGCGCGCGGGCGGCCATTCACGGCTTTGGCAAGGTGGGCTCCACCGTGGCCTACATGTGTTACCACGTGTTGGGCGCCCACGTGGTGGCCGTCTGCGACTCCCGAGGCGGCACGTACAACCCCGAAGGGCTCGACATCCTCGAGCTCCTGCGGTACAAGGCGGAAACCGGCCGCGTGGCCGGCTTTCCCGGCGGCGAGCCCATCGCCCCCGATGAGGTGCTCACCGTGGCATGTGATGTCCTCATCCCGGCCTCCGTCGAGCGGGTCATCACAGCCCACAACGCCGAGCGGGTCCAAGCTCGCGTGATCGTGGAGGCCGCCAACGCGGCGGTGACGCCCGAGGCCGACCGGTTCCTCTGGGAACGGGGCGTGACCATCGTGCCCGACGTGTTGGCCAACGCCGGGGGCGTGACCGTCTCCTACTTCGAGTGGGTTCAAGACCTGCAGAGCTTCTTCTGGAGCGAGGAGGAGGTCACCCAGCAACTCCGAACGGCCATGGGACGGGCCTTCGAGCGCATCTTCTCGCTGGCCTCCGAGGCCAACATCTCCCTGCGCAAGGCCGCGTATCGGCTGGCCATCGACCGAGTGGCGACGGCGTATGAACTGCGGGGCTTTTACCCGTGAAGGAGGCAAACTGATGAGCGCATCCTCCCAGACCTTTCGACCCGACGCGGACAACACCATCGTGCGCGCCATGGCCCGCCACGTCGTGGGCGCCTTTGCCGTGGGCCCCAACCCTTACGATGTCGCCGTGGAGCAGTTCGAGAGCGCTCTGCCCCACGTGAAGCTCAAACGCGGGCTCATCGACTACCTGAGACGTGCCAACCGGGCCCTGCTGATCAGCTTCCCCGTCATCATGGACGACGGCCGCGTGGAAGTCTTCGAGGGCTACCGGGTTCACCACTACACCACGCTGGGGGCCACCCACGGCGGCCTGCGCTACCATCCGGGCGTCAGCTTGGACGAGATGAAAGCTCTGGCCATGTGGAACACTTGGAAGGCGGCCGTGGTCAACATCCCCTTTGGCGGGGCCGCCGGCGGCGTGACCGTGAACCCCCTGAGCTTGAGCCGTCGCGAACTCGAGCGGCTCACCAGGCGCTACGTGACCGAAATTTCCCCCCTCCTGGGCCCCGAGGTGGACGTGTTGGGCCCGGACCTGAACACCGACGAGCAGATCATGGCGTGGGTCATGGACACGGTCTCCATGGCCCAAGGACACTCGGTCAACGCCGTGGCCACGGGCAAGCCCGAGCCGCTGGGCGGCACGGCCGGCCGCATCGGCTCCATCGGCTTGGGCATCGCCTTCGTGGTCGAGGAGCTCTTCCGCCGCTTGGGGCGCCCCCTGGAAGGGGCTTCCGTGGCCGTCCAAGGGTTCGGCCGGGTGGGCTCTCACGTGGCCTTCCACCTGACACGCCGGGGTGCCCACGTCGTGGCCATCACCGATTTGGGCGGGGGCATCTACCGGCCCGACGGCCTGCCCGTGGAAGAGGTCATCCGGCACGCGGCCCAGACCAAAACAGTGGCCGGCTTCCCCCACACCGAACCCATCACCGACGGCGACCTGCTGGCCATGCCCGTGGACGTGCTGGTGCTGGCCGCTCTGGGCAACCAGATCCGCGCCGACAACGCCAACCGCGTGCGGGCCCGTGTCATCGTCGAGGGAGGGCCCGGCGTCGTCACCCCCCGTGCCGACCGCATCTTGGCCGAGACGCGCCCCGAGTGCGTGGTCCTGCCCGACATTCTGGCAGCGGCCGGCGGCATGGTGGTGAGCTACTTCGAGTGGGTTCAGGACCTGCAGAGCTTCTTCTGGACGGAAGGCGAAGTGGAGGCACGCTTGCGGGACATCATGATCGGCGCCTTCGACCACGTCTGGACGCTGGCCGAGGAGAAGGGCATCTCCCTGCGCACGGCCGCCTACGTCGTGGCCATCTCCCGCGTGGCCGAGGCCACTCTGGTGCGGGGTATCTGGCCTTAACGCCCGCCCCGCTAGACGGGCTCCCCCTGAAGGGCAAAGCGAGCAGCGGCCTGCACGAAGGCCCCGAAGAGGCGATCATGGGGGGAGGTGAGCAGTTCGGGATGCCACTGGACGCCTAGGACAAAACCTCTGCCTTCTCCTTCCACGCCCTCGACAACGCCATCGGGCGATTGGGCCACCGCACACAGCCCTTCGCCAAGCTGCTCGACGGCTTGGTGGTGAAAGGTGTTCACTTCCAACCGGGTCGCGCCCAACACGCGGGCCAACAGGCTCGAGGGCGCGATGTCCACCGGGTGGCGCACCGAGGGATCATCGTCGGGCGTCGAGTGAATTAAGGCGCCGGGCACTTCGCTCTCGATGTCCTGGACGAGCGTGCCGCCCAAGGCCACGTTGAGCACCTGCACGCCTCGACAAATGGCCAACACCGGCATTCCCCGCTCCAAGGCCGCGCGCGCCAAGGCCACCTCCAGGGCGTCGCGCTCCGGGTCCACGCCGTAGACGGAGGGATGGCGAGGAGCCTCGGTGTATCGCTTGGGGTGGACATCCCCGCCGCCTGAAAGAAGCAGACCGTCGATCCGGTCGAGAAAGGTGTGGGCAGCCGCGGAGAGGTTGGGCAGGAGGAATGGCACGCCGCCGGCGCGCCACACGGCCTCGGCGTAGGCCGTGGGCACGGCGTAGTGGGGCCACCGCCGGCGCCCCCGGCGAGGCCACGTCTTCACCGTGATGCCAATGGCGGGAGAACGTTCCATTTTCGCGCTCCTGCGCTCATGTTGCTCACATCCGTTGAGACAGAGCGAAGGGCGGGCACAGGTGGCCCGCCCTTGTCCGTCGGGTGCCCGGCTTACCCGTAGAACGCCTGGATGCCGGTCAGGTGGCGGCCCAGGATGAGCTGTTGGATCTGGCTGGTGCCCTCGTAGAGGCTGGCCACGCGCGCATCCCGCCAGAGGCGCTCGGGCGGGTACTCGTTGGAATACCCGTAGCCGCCGTGAATTTGAATGGCCAAATCAGCGGCCCGCTTGGCCACCTCGCTGGCGTAATACTTGGCCAGAGCCACGGGGATGGTGCTGCGCTCCCCCTTGTTCTTGACGTGGCCGGCGCGGTAGACGAGCAACCGGGCCGCCTCAGTCTCCACGTACATGTTGGCCAGCATCTCCTGGACGAGCTGGAAGCCGGCAATGGGCCGCCCGAAGGCCTCGCGCTGCTTGGCGTACTCGACGCTGCAGTCCAGGGCGTACTGGGCAATGCCCACGCAGCCGCTGGCCACGCCGTATCGCCCGTTGTCGAGGGCACTCATGGCCACGTAGAAGCCCTGGCCCACCTCGCCCAGTCGCGCCGAGTCGGGCACGCGCACGTTGTCGAGGAAGAGCTCGCCCGTGTCGCTGGCGCGCAGGCCCAGCTTGCCCTTGATCTTGCGGGCGTGGAACCCGGGCGTGTTCGTCTCCACGATGAAGGCCACCATTCCCCTGTGTCGGCTCCCCGGCTCGGTCTGGGCGAAGATGATGGCCACGTCGGCCCACGTGCCGTTGCTGATCCAAGTCTTCTGGCCGTTGAGCACCCACTCGTCCCCCTCGCGGACCGCGCGCGTCTGGATGTTGCTCGCGTCCGAGCCGGCCCCGGGCTCGGTCAGGCCGAAGCACCCGATCCACTCGCCACTGCACAGCTTGGGGAGATAGGTGCGCTTCTGTTCCTCCGTGCCCCACTTCAGGATCGTCAGTTCCACCAGCGACATCTGCACCGAGAGGGTCGTGCGCACCGACGAGTCCGCGTAGCCGATCTCCTCGAAGACGATGGCTTCGCTAATGTAGTCGAGGCCGGCGCCGCCGTACTCCTGGGGAATGGGCACGCCGAGGAAGCCCATCTCGCCGAGCTCGTACAGGAGTTCGCGGGGAAAGGACTCCTGAACGTCCCACTCGCGGGCGTAGGGCAGAATCTTCTCGCGCGCGAACTGGCGCACGGCATCACGGATCAGACGCTGCTCTTCGGTGAGGTCGAAGTCCATGGCTCCACTCCTTTGTCCTCTTCTTCGGTTGTCCCGGCCGCTTCGGGAGTGCGAACTCGCTTGCCGCCCGAGGTCTTTGCCCTATTGTAACCCAGGTGGGCGCGTTTGTTCAAATTGGCACAGAAGAGGGAAGCGCATCGCGCGAGGTGTGCTGTGAGCGAGGAAGGTGTGGGAAAAAGAGAAACGCCGGCCGGTTGCCCATCCCCCCAAACAGCCGGCCGGCGCCCCGCGATAAGGAGAGGGAATGATGTGAGCGATGTTGCATCTTTAATGTACCACAGCGAGGTGGTACGTTCAATAGCAAAGGGGGCTTCTCTTCAGGGGACATTCGTCCTAGGCCGCGAGTGCCGTTGTTGAAATTGGAGGACTATCGCCCTGTAAGGTGCTCGTACACCTCGGCGATCACCCGCGCGGCCCGGCGCCACGAGAAGCGAGCCACCACGCGCTGCCGCAGGGCGTGCCCCAACACCGGCCACTCGTGGGGGGCGTCGAGGAGGTCCCACAGGGCACGGGCCAAGGCGTCGGCCGTGGGGCGCGGGGCGTAGACCCCCCACTCGCCCAAGTACTCGCGGCTGACTGGGGTGTCGAACACCACGGTGGGGAGGGCGGTGGCCATGTAGTTGAGGAGCTTGCCGCTCCCCTCGGTGGCGCTAAGCTTGGGTGCCACGGCCACGTCACCGAGCCGCAGGAAGTGAGGCGCCTGCTCGTAGGGCAGCCGGCCGGTGAAGGTCACCCACGGCTCCAGCCCCATGTTCCGGGCCACGGCCCTGTAGTAGTTCTCGCCAGGATAGCCCATGATCAGGAAGTGGACATCTTGGCGGCGCTCGATGATCTGTCGGGCGGCCTCGAGGAGCAGCCCGGTGCCCTGGTACTCGGCCAACAAGCCCAAGTAGACCACCACCACGCGGCCTTCGGGAATGCCCAGCTCCTGCCGCGTGACCCGCAGGGCCGGCTCGTCGTCAGGCCGGCGCGGGCGGAATCGGTCGGCGTTGACGCCGTCGGGCACGGGTTGGATGCGGGACGCGGGCACGCCAAATTCGCGCACCAGCAGGTCGGCCGCGTGGCGAGAGCTCGTGAGAATGACGTGGGGGCGGTGGTCGATCCAACGCTCCAGGCGCCACAGGGGGCGAAAGAGGGGGCTCTCCGGCCTGAGGAAGCCATGATCGCACATCTCGCTCGTCAGGCTGCCCTGGAAGTCGAAGATCAGGGGCACCCGCCGGAGGCGGCTGAGCACGTAGCCGATCAGGGCTCCCTCGTGCAGGTGAGCGTGAATGAGATCGGGCGGGTGGGCTACGATCTCGTGCAGGGCGACGAGGCTCAGCATGGCGTCGAGGTAGATCTTGTGGCGGGAGGAGCCCACCACCACCCGGTAGTTGAAGGGCACGCCGGGGCTGCGGCGCACGGTCAGGCCGCCCACGTCGCGCCCGTTGGGATAGGCCAGGATGCGAAGGGCGTGGCCCAAATCGCGCAGGGCGACGGCCTCCTCGTAGATGCGCACGTGACAGCCGTAGTCGGCGAAGAACATGGTAGGGGCCACCATCAGCACCCGGCGCGGGGTCACCGGGGGCACGGTTTCCGCCTCCTGTGTGTGCATCTGAGGCCGCGGCTTCACGGCGTCACTCGGCGGATGTGGAGGCATGGGGTTCTTTTCCTCGGCAGGACGAGCGTGGCCGAGCCGGTTTCCCCGAAAGCCACACCTGGGGCACACCTTCTCTCGGCCACACGGATAAAGTGGCGTGTGACGTGCGGCCACACATCACACGCCGCCATTATATGCAGGCATGGGGAAGCCGCAAGCGCGTGGAGCGCGGCTATTCGGGCGAGGCGGCCGGGAGGGAGTCAGGCACCGGCTGCTTAGGAGGCGTGGGGGTCCGGCGGGCCCGCGGCCGGCGGGCCTTGGCCTTGGGCGGCGTCTCGTCCCGCAGGGCCACGGGCAGGACCTCGTCCATGCGGCTTACGAAGACGAAGCGGAGCTGCCGGCGCACGTGGGAGGGCACGTCCACCAGGTCCTTCTTGTTCTTGGCCGGCACGATGAACGTCTTGAGGCCGGCGCGGTGGGCGGCCAGCGCCTTCTCCTTCAGCCCCCCGATCTGGAGCACGCGGCCCCGCAGGGTGATCTCGCCCGTCATGACCACATCGCGGGCCACCCGCCGGCCCGTCAGCGCTGAGATGAGGGCCGTGGCGATGGTGATGCCGGCGCTGGGGCCGTCTTTGGGGATTGCCCCTTCGGGCACGTGAATGTGGATGTCGATTCTGTCGAAGTCCTCCACCTTGATGCCCAGCTCCTTGGCGTGGGATCGGGCGTAGGTGAGAGCGGCCTGGGCGCTTTCCTGCATAACGTCGCCGAGCTGGCCGGTGAGCAGCAGGCTTCCCTTGCCCTCCATGATGCTCACCTCGATGCTCATGATGTCACCGCCGTACTCGGTGACGGCCACGCCCGTGGCCACGCCCACCTCGTCCTCCTCCTCGGCCATGCCAAAGGTGTACTTGGGCGGGCCGAGGAACTTGGCCAAGGTGTTCACGGTAATCAGTCGCGGCGCCCGCCGTCCCTCGGCAATACGGCGGGCCACCTTGCGGCACACGGTGGCGATGGCCCGCTCCAAGTTGCGCACGCCGGCCTCGCTGGTGTACTCGCGGATGATGTGGCGCAGAGCCTGCTCGCTGAACCGCAAGGAGCCCTTCTCCAGGCCGTGGGCCTCGATCTGGCGGGGGACGAGGAACCGCCGGGCAATGGCCAGCTTCTCCTCCTCCGTGTACCCCGGGAACTCGATGACTTCCATGCGGTCCAACAGGGCCGGCGGGATGGTGTAGAGCACGTTGGCCGTGGTGATGAAGAAGACTTGGCTGAGGTCGTAGGGCACGTCCAAGTAGTGGTCCACGAAAGCCTTGTTCTGCTCGGGGTCGAGCACTTCCAGGAGGGCCGCGGCCGGGTCCCCCCGGAAGTCGAAGCCCAGCTTATCGACCTCGTCCAGCATGAAGACGGGGTTGCTCACCCCGGCGTTGCGCATTCCCTGGACAATGCGGCCCGGCATGGCGCCGACGTAGGTGCGCCGGTGTCCCCGGATTTCGGCCTCGTCGTGGACGCCGCCCAAGCTAATACGCACGAACGTGCGGCCCAGCGCTTGGGCAATGCTGCGCCCAAGGCTCGTCTTGCCCGTGCCCGGCGGGCCCACGAAGCAGAGAATGGGGCTCTGCATCTTGTCGCGCGCCAGTTGGCGCACGGCCAAGTATTCCAGCACCCGCTCCTTGGCCTTCTCGAGCCCGTAGTGATGGGCGTCGAGTACCCGCGCGGCCTCGGCCAAGTTGATGGGCTCTTCGTCGGCACGCCCCCAAGGGAGAGTGAGGAGCCAGTCCAAGTAGGTGCGAATGACGCCCACCTCCGGGGCGGCCGGCGGCATGGCCTGGAGCCGGGCCAACTCCTTGAGCGCCTTCTGCCGCACGTTGTCGGGCATGGTGCTCTGCTCGATGCGCTCCTGGAGCTCGGCGATCTCCGCCATGATGGGGTCGCTTTCGGCCAGCTCCTGCTGAATGGCCCGCAGTTGCTCCCGGAGGAAGTATTCCCGCTGGCTGCGGTCCACCTCCTCCTGAACTTGGTTGTGGATGCGCTCCTCCAGCTCCAGGAGCTCCAACTCGTTGCCCAACATGATGCTCAGCTTGCGGAGCCTGGCCAGCGGGTCGAAGGTCTCGAGAAGCTCCTGGCGCTTCTCGAGCGGGAACTCCATGATGGAGACGATCAGGTCGGCCAGCCAGCCGGGTTCGTCGGCGTTGAGGGCGGCGATGTAGGCGTCCTCGGGCAGGGAGCGGCTGAGCTGGACACACTGCTCAAAGAGCGTGAGCACGGCCCGCATCAGGGCTTCGCCCGTCTTGGTGACTTCCACCTGCTCGGGCACGCTTTCGACGCGGGCACCCAGGTAGGGGTGTTCCTGTGTGAACTCCAAGATGCGCACCCGCCGGCGGCCTTGGACTAACAGGTTCATCGTGCCGTCGGGCATGCGCAGGGTGCGGCCGATCACCACGTCGGTGCCCACGGTGAAGAGGTCGTCGGGAGTGGGATGCTCGACGTGGAGATCGCGCTGGGCCACGGCAATCAGGGGCACGTCATGTTCGAGGGCCACTTCCACGGCCTTCAAGCTGCGGTCACGGCCGACCACCAGGGGAGCGATCATGCGGGGAAAGATCACCACTTCCCGCAGCGGGATCACCACGCCTTCGTACGTTGCCGGTTTCTCGTCGGAGTCGTCCTCAACCAGTCCGTCGAACGCGAAGAAATCGTCAAACTCGGTCATTTCGCCAGCTCTCGTCCTCCGTACAGGGAAGGCGATTCACGTGGGTGAACCGCCCGGGCGCTCTTCGGAGATGAAATTTTCGCCCGTAATGATAGCATATTTGGACGAAGGCTCCAACAGAAAGCCATCAGCGGCCTGTGGCCTCACCGGCGAAGTCGCCGGCGCGGGCGGCCGCGAGGGCTACGGCACGGCGCGCCTCGGCCGCCACGAAGAGGGAACCGGCCACCACCACGGCCCCGTCGGGACCGGCCAGCGCCAGGGCACGGTGGAGGGCCCGGTCCACGGCCGGCTCCACCTCGACGACGGGCGCGAAGGGGGCGTCGAAATGGGCGAGGCGGGCGGCCAAGGCGTCGGCCGGCATGGCGCGCGGGTGGCGCGCTTGGGTGACGATGACGCCGGCGGCCAGCGGCAAGAGGGGCGAGAAGACTGCCTCGGGCGCCTTGTCCCGCATCAGGCCCACCACAAGCCACAGCCGATCCCACGCCACGAGGCCGTGCCGCACCAAGGCCAGGAGCGTATCGCGCAGGGCGCGGGCCGAGGCATCGTTGTGGGCCCCGTCCACGACGACGAAGGGGTGACGGCTCATCACCTCGACGCGGGCCGGCCAGACCACGTGGGCCAAGCCACGGCGCAAGGCGTGCTCACTCCAAATGACGCCCTGCTCCCACACCTCGTGGAGCGCGGCCACAGCCGTTGTGGCGTTGATGAGCTGGTGGTCGCCCAACAGGGGCAGCATGAGCCCGACAAGCCGGGTGCCGAAGCGATATGTGCCACACGCTGTCCCCCACAGGGCAACGCCATCCTCGGCAGGCCCACATGGCCGAAAGGTCACGTCGAAGGTTTGTCCCTCCAAGGCGATGGCCGTGCGCTCCCACCTCCACGTGTGGCCCACCAGCGTGAGCGGGGCATCTCGGCGAGCCGCCACGTCGGCCACGACGTCCAGGGCCTCTGCCGGCTGAGGCGCACAGATCAGGGGCACGCCCGGCTTGACAATGCCGGCCTTCTCGGCGGCGATCTGGGACAACGTGGTGCCCAACACGGCCGTGTGTTCCAGGCTCAGGGGCGTGATGACCGTCACCAGAGGGCGCTCGATCACATTGGTGGCGTCCAGCCGCCCGCCCAACCCCACTTCTACCACGGCCACGTCCACGCCTGCTTCGGCGAAGTGAACGAAGGCCATCGCCGTCAAGAACTCGAAGGTCGTCACGCCATCCAGCGTCTCGGCCACGGGCGG
>JALSKA010000162.1 GCA_026989095.1 Ardenticatenaceae bacterium | reverse complement strand
TTGATGGTGTCAGGGAAGCCAGGCTCGCATGACCTCGTAGAGGGCCGACAGGGAGAAGGGGTAGGGATGGTAGACCGTGTACGCCTCCTTGTCGGCCAGGGCGCGTTCCAGACGTTCCTGTTCGATAGCCTCCAGGTTGTCGATGAGCGGGTTGTGGGCCCCGGGAAAGGCAAACCGGAACTTGTGATAGTACGAGAGAAAGGCGCTGCGCTCTTCCCGGAGGGAGAAGGCCATGCGCCGGGCGATCTCCCCGGGATCGGCCGGCACCACGGCGAT
The DNA here is from genome assembly GCA_026989095.1 of Ardenticatenaceae bacterium. Lineage (GTDB taxonomy): Bacteria > Chloroflexota > Anaerolineae > Ardenticatenales > Ardenticatenaceae > WFWG01. The sequence continues at coordinate 1,959 of JALSKA010000162.1, read as the reverse complement.
CTCCGGCGAAGCGTGGCTGACGACGAAGAAGAGCGTGTCGAGCCGGCCACACAGCGCCACAGCATCGGGGCCGAACGCCTCGTGGGGGGCGAGGTGGGCGTGGCGTTGGCGTTCGATCAGGGGCAGGGCCCGCCGGACGAGGCGGACGGCCGCCCACCGGCCGTTGCCGTTCAGGCGTGCCAGGTGCTCAGCCCGACGCGCGCCCCACCCCAGGGCGCGCAGCCGGATTCGGTCGGCCCGAGTTAGTTTGGCCCGGTACGGGGGCAGCTCGGCCAGGTGCCAATCCCACACCCGGATGGGCTCGGGGATGCCGTACATCCGGGAGTGCTCCGGGTCCACGTAGACCCACTCGTCGCCCACGTAGTGGGCACCCTGCAACATAAACGTCAGCAGGGCTTCGGTTTTGCCCCCCTTGGCCCATCCGGTGACCAAAACGCCCGTGCCCCGGTAGATGAACGCCGAGGCGTGGAGGGGCAGGGCGCCGTTGGCCAGGACGACGAGGTTGATGATGGGGATGAGCAGGGGCACGGCGGAGAGGCCCCGCTCGCACACGATCTCGCACGGCTCGTGGCCCAGGCGGTCAAAGGGGATCGCCACCCGCACGGGCGCCTTGTGGCGCCCGCGCAGCACGAGAAAGGCCGAGTCGGTGAAGGCGGCGTCGTGGAGGCCCAGGTAGCGGGGCGTGGAGGTGAGGGGAAGCCGGTCCACGAAGCGGATGATCAGGTCGGGCTCGCGGCCGAACTTCCCCTCCACGGGGCCCACTTGGCGCCGCACGGCCGCGATCTCGGCCGGAGTGGCGTCCACGAGGCGGATGCCGGCGAGGCCGTGCAGGTCGAAGTCCACGGACGCGGTGTGTGCTCCTGTCATGGGAACAGACACTCCTCCTTCAGTTCTCGAAGGTGATCCGAACGGTGTACTCGTCGTAATTGCCGTCCACGCGCACCACGCGCAGGCGCAGCACGTGGGTGCCGTTGGGGTAGCGGGCTGTGTCGAACGTGGTCAGCTTGTCCGGCAGGCGCCTGGGCCGGCTGCTGCGCCCCAGGAAGATGGCCCGGTCGGGGTCGCCGTCGAGCAGCAGGTCGAGCTGCCACTTCTTGAAGTCGGCGCCGAAGGCCACGCCCTCCACCCGGAGGGGCCCGCTCACGATGGCCCCGTCCGGGGGCGCGGTGATCCCGTTTTGTGCTGGCGCCGAGGCCAGCAGTTGGGCGTTGTCCACGGTGATGGTCACCCGGTACTCCTCGTAGTTGGCGTCGGCGAAGACCACCCGCAGGCGGAGCACGTGGGTGCCGTCGGGCAGGGATGTGGTGTCCACTTTCTTGAAGGTGCCCACGGTGGGACGGGGCCGGCGGCCCGTGGCCAGGGGGACCACGCGGCTTTCGTCCCCGTCGAGGAGCACGTCGAGCTGCCAGCGGTCGAAGTCGGGGGCGTCGGCCACGCCGCGGACGCGCACGATCCCGCTGACGCGCTCGCCATCGGCCGGCGCGACGATGCCGTTGCCGGCGGGGAGCGTCGGCCGGGGCGACACCTGTGGCGGCGGGGTGGGCGTGGCCCCGGGGGGCTCCGCGCTGCTCCGGCCCTCGATGGTGTAGCCTCCGCCCAGCACGAAGGAGGTGTTGCCGTTGGCGAAGGTCACCGTCTGCCGGTCCTCGTCAACGCTCCCGTCGGCGTGGAAGACGCGCAGGCGGAGCACGTGGGTGCCGTCGGGGAAGAGGGAGGTGTCGATGCGCTCGAAGGTGCCCTCCTGCTCGCGGGGGTTCTCGCTGTCGTCCAGGAAGACCACGAGCCCCTCCTCGCCGTTGAGGAGCAGGTCGAGCCGCCACCGCCGGAAGAGGGGGCCGGCGGCGATGCCCTTGACTTTGAGTTCCCCCTGCACCACTGCGCCTTCGGGTGGCGCGGTGATGCGGTTGCCCGTGGGGGTCACGGCCGGCACGAAGGGCGTCTGGGTGGGCGAGGGGGGGC
>JALSKA010000161.1 GCA_026989095.1 Ardenticatenaceae bacterium | reverse complement strand
TGTTGTCGGCACCCACCAGCCACGTGGTGGGAATGCCCAGCAGGCGGTAGACAGGCACGGCGTCCTCCTGGGGAAAGATGTAGACCGGATACGTGATGCCGATGTCGGCCACGAAGTCGGACACCATGTCGCGGGGCTCGTCCAAGTCCAGGCCAATGACGAGCAAACCCGACTGGTAGAGCGCCTCCAACTCCGGCATCTCCTCCTTACAGGGAGGACACCACGTGGCCCAGAAGTTGATAAGCCGCACCTGCCCGGCGCCCACCTCGGACAGCGGCGTTTCCTCCCCATCCTCCAGCCGCACAACTGTGGCCGAGGGCACCGGAGTGCCCACCAGGGGATGGCGTGGCCCGCGCTCCACCGTCGGCTCCGGCGCCGCCCGGCCGAGGAGGCTAAGGGGCGACGGAACCCACGCCGCACACCCGACCAGGAGGAGGCCAGCTCCGAGGAACACCCAAGCAAATACCTTGGTCTTGTTGGCCAATACGGAAGTTCGCAAGCGCAAGTTGCACATGGTACCTTCACCCTCGAGAGTATTCGTTTCCGTAGCTCCGCGCGGATTTTCTCTCACTTTGGTGTTCTGGAACCACACCACCCCGTACACCAAGCGCGGGGAAGGTGAACCGACATTTTCCCGGAAGGACTGCCGGCCAAAGAGGACAAGGCAGGCCGACGAGTTGGTGAAATTGTACGCCGGCCGTGGAGAGGGGCAAACAGCGTGGCGGGGTTCACAAAGGGGAGAACGCCTTGCTCGTGCCCGGGAAAGCGCTCTGGGCGGGGAAAACCGGCTCAGCCACCACCTTCCGCCTCAGAAGCGCGCTCCTTAGGTACCAGTTTGATGCGCACCGGCTCGCTCTGCGTCTTGTTCCCGGCGGCGTCCACGGCCACCACGTGGATCACGTGCTCGCCGGGCGAGGCGCCCCGCAGCAACCACTTCTCGTTGAAGGGGGCCACCGTGCTGGTGGCGAAGAGCTCGCCGTCCACGTAGAACTCGACCCGCTGCATGGCCACGTTGTCGGCTGCCTCGGCTTGGACGTTGACCCATTCGTCGTCGCCGAGCACGTAGGTCTGATCCGGGAAGGGATAGGTGATGCGCACCTCCGGCGGCGTCAGGTCCACTGTGACTTGGACTGCTGTGCGGTCGGCGTTGCCGTCGCGGCGCAGAACGGTCAACTGAAGCGTGTAGAGCCCTTCCTGCAGGCCAGAGGTATCCCAGTACTCCAGGATGCCGCTGATCACCGGCTCCGTGCGGTCCGGGCCGATCTGCACCCACGAGGCCGGGTCAAGTCCTTCGCCGAATTCGAGGCGGTAGAGCTGGAAGAGGTCGGGAGGGTCGGTGCGAGCCGTGCCCGTAATGGGCACCACGCCGCTCACGTAACTGTAAGGCGTGGGCGAGAGAATGGCCACGTTGTCGCCACCCGAGCCAGGGCCAAAGGTGGTGTCGTACTCGGTAGGGGGCAGGGGCACATCGTTGGCCTCGGCCCACGAGACGGCTTCGGGCGGCACCACCATGAAAACGCGCTCCTCGACTTGGTCGGGCGGGCAATAGACGGTGGCCAGCTTGCCGCTGGGCTTGCAAATGCGGAAGACCTGGTAGAGAGTGTCATAGGTTGTGGGCTGGGTGCCCTCGATGAAGATCTCCGTGCGCACCCGCGGGCAGGCCGGCGTGGGCAACAGGCCGCTGTCGGCGCAGATCTGGACGGCCACCAGCCCCGGAGGTTGGACGAAGGGCTCCTCGGGCAGCCCCTCGTGGATGCGCTCCATCACCTCGTTCCAGATGGGCGCCGCCCCCGTCAGGCCCGAGACACGTCCCATCGGCGAATTGTCGGCGTTCCCCACCCAGACGCCCGTCACGAACTGGGGCGTGTACCCAATGGTCCAATTGTCGCGGAAGTCGTTGGTGGTGCCGGTTTTGGCCGCGGCTGGCCGGCTGAGGAGAAGGGGGCTTCCGGCGCCCATCGCCGGCTGGCGGGCCACCTCGTCGCTCAGAATGCTCGTGATCAGGTAGGCCAACTGGGGGGAGAGCACCTGGCGCGTTTCCGGCCTGTCGTACTCCTCCAGGATGCGCCCGTTGGCGTCCTCCACGCGCAGGATGGCCACCGGGTCCAGCTCGCGGTATCCGGGGCGGCGCTTCTCGGGCGGCACCGGCTTGCCCACCATCACGCCGTTGTTGGCGAAGACGCTGTAGGCATAGGTCATGTCGAGCAGAGTCACCTCGCCCCCGCCCAGAGTCAGGCTGAGGCCGTAATCCTCCCGGTTGAGGGTGTTGATGCCCATGCGGTGGGCTGTGTCCAACACGTCGCGAATGCCCACCATCTCCAGCACCTTCACGGCGGGAATGTTGTAGCTGTTGGCCAAGGCCGTGCGCAAGGTGACCGGGCCGTGATAGCGGCGGTCGTAGTTCTCGGGCACGTAGGGGGGGTTGGGCGAGTCGTCGAAGACCGTGCGCACGTCCCAGACCATCGTGGCCGGCGTGTAGCCCTTGGCAAAGGCCGTCACGTAGGTGAAGGGCTTGAAACTGGAGCCCGGCTGACGGGGAGCCAGGGCCATGTTCACCTGGCCGTCGATGGATTCGTCGAAGTAGTCCAGGCTCCCCATCATGGCCATGATCTCGCCCGTCTTGGCGTTCAGAATCACCACAGCCGCGTTGGTGATGTTCTTCTCGGGGTCCTGTTGCAATTCGGCGATGTGCTTGCGGGCCGCGTCCACGGCGATGTTGTACATCTCCAGGTCGAGCGTGGTGTAGACGGTCAGCCCGCCGCGGTAGACCAAATCGGGCCCGTACTTCTCCTCCAGGAGGCGCTGAACGTAGAAGACGAAGTGGGGAGCCTGGATCTCCATGCGCTTGGGCTTGGCCAAATTCTGGAGCACCGGCTCGCGCATCGCCTCCTGCATTTCATCATATGTAATGAAGCCCGCCTCGTACATGGCCCTCAGGGTGAGCTCCTGGCGGGCCTTGGCCTTCTCGGGGGCGGTGAAGGGGTCGTAGAGGGCCGGCGCGTTGGGCAACGCCGCCAACATGGCCGCCTCGGCCAGGGTGAGCTCCTCCACGTTCTTGTCGAAGTAGGTCTGGGCCGCGGCCTGAATGCCGTAGGCCAGCCGGCCGTAGTTGATGCTGTTCAGGTACCACTCCAGGATTTTGTCCTTCTCATACCGGCGGGAGAGCTCGATGGCCAGGATGATCTCCTTGATCTTGCGGCGATAGCTGCGCTCGTAGCGCTCCTCCGGGTCGAGGAGCACGTTTTTGACCAACTGTTGGGTGATGGAGGAGCCGCCTTGGACGATCTGGCCGAAGCGCACGTTGGCGTAGAAGGCGCGCACGATGCCGCGCAGGTTGACGCCGGGGTTCTCGTAGAAGGTGCGGTCCTCCAGCGCGATGGTGGCCTGGCGCACGTGGAGGGGAATGCGCTCGAGGGGCACCACTTGTCGGTTGCCCCCTTCGGGGTCGTAGATCTCCCACAACAGGTGCTTGCCCGTTCGGTCGTAGATCTTGGTCGTCTTGAACTCCCGCTGCGTGCGCACCAACACATCATCGGGGGAGGGCAACTCCTCGTCGAAGAAGTAGGTGGCGTAGATGTCCACGGCCAGGCCGATGGATCCCTCGACCACGCGGTCGATCCACGGCGGGGTCACCTCGGCAATGTAGGCCACGCCCACCGCAGCAGCCATAACGGGCACGGTGGCCAAGGCGCCCAGCAGAGCCCACACAAGGGCCGCTGCCTGAAGCCACAGCAGCAGACTCGGGCGCTGCTGCCGGCGGCGCAGGCGGTGTCGGCGCTGGAGAATGGCGAGCTTCGTGGCGCTGTTCATGCCTCCCACCCTGTGACGGCTTCGTGTCAACGGCGAGCCGGAAAAAATGGCGGCGTGTATAGTAGCACGCCTCCGGGGAATGACCAAAAACGGGCGGCCGGCGCTGTGTCCGCCTCACTCCCCTTGGGCAGGAGGCTCGCCATATCCGCCGCCCCCTGGCGTGCGCACGCTGAGCACGTCCCCTGGGCGCAGGGTCACGGTGCCCTTGCCGGGCAGGGGCTGTTCCTGCCCGTCGCGGATGAGCACATTCTCGCCGGGCAGCCCCGGCCGCCCTCCCGCCAGGCCGTAGGGCGGATAGCGGCGCCGCTCGGTGAGCAGGCTCACGCGGGCCTCGCACAACACCTCGATGTCCCGCCGGATGCCGTCTCCGCCCCGATGGCGTCCCGCCCCGCCCGAGCCCCGGCGGACCTCGTAGCGCACCACGCGGAGAGGGTAGGCGTATTCCAGGGCCTCGACCGGCGTGTTGAGGGTGTTGGTCATGTGGGAATGGCGGGCCGAGGGGCCGGGGCCCGTGGGCCGGGCGCCCATGCCGCCGCCGATGGTCTCGTAATAGGCAAAGGGCCGGCCACTTCGGGGGTCCAGGCCGCCGATGGTCACGTTGTTCATGGTGCCCTGGGAGGCCGCGGGCACGCGCTCAGGACACGCTTGGGCCAGGGCGCCCAGGAGCACGTCCACAATGCGCTGGGCCGTCTCCACGTTGCCGCCGGCCACGGCCGCGGGCGGCATCGCGTTGACCACGCTCCCCTCGGGAGCGATCACGCGGATCGGTTCCAGGCACCCCTCGTTGTTGGGCACGTCCAGGCCGATGAGGCAGCGGAAGACGTAGTAGACGGCCGACAGGGTAATGGCGTAGACCGCGTTGACGTTGCCCCGCTGCTGGGGTGCGGAGCCGGTGAAGTCCACGGTGGCCGTGTCGCCCGCGACGGTCACGGTCACGGTGATGGGCACGGGCTCCTGCCCCACGCCGTCGTCGTCCAACACGTCGGTGAAGGTATACGTTCCGTCGGGCACGTCCACGAGCAGCCGGCGAGTTGCAGCAGCCGTGTACTCCAGGAGAGCCGCCATGAAAGCCCTCACCTGCTCGGCCCCGTAGCGGGCCACGAGCTCCTCGACGCGGGCCGCGCCCCGCCGGTTGGCCGCCAGTTGGGCCCGCAAGTCCCCCTCCCGTTCCTCGGGTGTGCGCACGTTGGCCAGGAACACGTCGAGCACGGCCCGGTTCAGGCGCCCCCGCTCGACAAGCTTCACCGGCGGGATGATGAACCCCTCCTGATAAATCTCCCGGGCCACGGCCATTGAGCCCGGCATCAGGCCGCCCACGTCGGCGTGGTGAGCACGGTTGGCCACGAAGGCGACGAGTTCGCCCTCCGCAAAGACGGGGGTGATTACGGTGATGTCGGGCAGGTGGGTGCCCCCGCGAAACGGGTCGTTCAGGATGACCACGTCGCCGGGCGCAAAGGTGTGCTCCCGGATGGCCTGGGCCACGGAGAGGGGCATGGAGCCCAAGTGAACGGGGATGTGGGCCGCTTGGGCCACCATCCGGCCTTGAGCGTCGAAGAGAGCACACGAGAAGTCCCGCCGCTCCTTGATGTTGGGAGAATAGGAAGCTCGGCGCAGGATGACGCCCATCTCCTCGGCCACGGCCGCGAAGAGGTGCTTGAAGATTTCCAGCCGAACGGGATCACGGGGAAAGCCGGTCACGTCTCCCGCTCCTGGCTCACTCCGAGGCTGCCGGCCGTTCTCCAGACAGGTAGAGGCGCGGCACGCGGCCCATGATGCGGGTCACGACCTCGTAGTTGATGGTGTCCAGGGCCTGTGCCAACTCGTCGGCGGTGATGCCCTCCTCCCCTTGGCGGCCGATGAGCACCACTTCGTCCCCCTCCCGTACCCCGTCCACGTGGCTCACGTCCACCACGAAGCCGTCCATGCAGACGCGCCCAAGGATGGGACACCGTCGCCCCCGGATCAAGACAGCGCCGCGGTTGGAGAGGGCACGGGGGTAGCCGTCCCCGTAGCCCGCGGGCACAAGGGCCACTCGCGTGGTTCGCGGCGTCACATAGGTGCCGCCGTAGCTGACGGGCGTGCCCGGCGGCAGAGTGCGCACGCGGGCCACGCGGGCCTTCCAGGCCAACACGGGCGTGAGCGCCACCGGCCAGGCCACCTGGTCGCTCGGGTAGAGGCCGTAGAGGGCAATGCCCACGCGCACGGCCTGGAAGTATTCGCTGTTGAGTTCAGGGTGCAGGGCGGCCGCGCTGGCGGCCACGTGGTGAATGGGGGGAGAGAGGCCCTCGGCCTCCAATTGTCGGACCACGGCCCGAAAGGCGTCCACCTGCCGGCGCGCCGGCGCGGGGTCTGCCTCGTCGGCGCGGGCCAAGTGGGTCCACAGCCCTTCGAGGCGCAACTGGGGGAAGGCGGCCAAGGCGCGCACGAAGGGGAGCACCTCGTGGGGCAGGAGGCCGTACCGGCTCATGCCCGTGTCCACCTTCACGTGGACGGGAAGGGGAACGTCCGAGTTGGCCGAGGCCAGCGCACGGGCCTGTTCCAAGCTGTTCACCGTGGGTGTGAGGCGGAACCGCGCACAGGTTGCGGCCTCCGAGGGCGCCATCCACCCCAACACCCAGACGGGCGCGCCGATGCCGGCCTGGCGCAGGGCCACACCCTCGGCCACACGGGCCACGCAGAGGCCGGCCGCGCCCGCGGCCAGGGCAGTGCGTGCCACCTCCACAGCGCCGTGGCCGTAGGCGTTGGCCTTGACCACGGCGAAGAGGGCCGTTCTGGCCGGCAGCCATTGGCGCAACGCGCGCACGTTGGCCGCCAACGCCTCCAAGTTGATCTCGACCCACGTGGGGTGGGCAGAGCAGCCCACGCTTCTTCTCCCTGTGGCGCTTCACGTTCGCGCCGTGTGCGCTCCCTTGCGCTACGCGCCGCGCGCGGCCTCCACGGCCGCGCGGATGTTCCCCAAGGGCGTTGTCACCGGGATCACACACCCGGCGCCCACAATGAGCCCCCGTCCTTCCACTTGGTCGCGGGCATCCGTCACCTCGGCGCGCACGTCCTCGGGCGTTCCCCGCAGCAGAGTCTCCCACTGCCGCAGCCCTCCGACGAGCACGCCATCGAAGCGGGCACGCGCCTCGGCCAGCGAGGGAGGCGTGTGGCGGTCGTGCCAGTTGATGGCCTGCACCGGGTAGGCCGCCAGCAGGTCCCACATCACGTCCTGCCCGTGGGCGTGGAGCACGTTGAACCACCCCCGCTCGGCCACGGCCAGCAGGCGGCGGTCGAAGGGTTCCCCAAAGCGGCGGTACTCCTCCTCGGACAGGAGAGCATACGTGGCCGGCTGTACGGCCAGGAAGATGCCCGCGCACCCGACGGCGAGAACCGCCGCCACGAAGTCCTCGTACACGCGGGTCACCACCTCCAAGGCGTGGAGTACGGCGTCAGGGTGGCGGCGCAGGTCCACCACGAACTCGTCGCCCCGCAGGTAGCGGAGCACCGTGAGGGGGCTGAAGACGGTCATCACGCAGGGCGCCTCCTCCGACACGCCCCGGACGATCAGCTCGGCCGCGCGCACCATTTCGCCCAACATGCCCCGCCGCACGTCCAGCATCTCGATTTCCCCGTAGTCGTCGGGCCGGCGCACGCGGCGGGCGAGATAGGTGCGCGTTCCCTCCTGGTTGCCCTCCCAGCGCGTGGTCACGCCCCAGTCGGCCACGCAGTAGTTGCTGGAGGGGCTGATCTTCACCAGGTCGAAGTCCCACGTTCGCTGGAAGTGGAGGGTGGCGGCGGCCAGCGACTCGGCCCGCTGGTCGTCCACGGGAAAGTGGCGCCAGAGGGCCACGGGGAGCCGCTCCAGGGGCTCCCCGGCCAAGGCGGCCTCCAGCAGAGCACGCTTGGGGGTGCCCATGGCCCTCTCCTCGCTACTGAGGGTAGACTTGGTCGCCGTTCTCGTCGTAGAGGATGATGGCCAAGGCCGGACAGGAGTCGGCCACGTCCCAGAGGAGGGCCTCGTCGGCCTCGGCCGCGGCGGCTTGGTTCACCACGGCCTTGTTCTCCTCGTCCAAGTGGAAGATGTGCGGGGCCAAGACGGCACACTCGCCGGCCCCAATGCACGCTTCCCGGTTCACGGCCACTGTGATCTTGGGCATGGTCCACCTCGCTCCGCGGAAATGTCTGGACGGCGTGGTTTGGTCTCACATTATGCCAGCAACGGGCAGGGTGGCAAGTTCAACTCCAGGCGTGGTGCGCCCCGATTGTCGAAGGGACACGGAGCCACTATAATCAGCGTTGCAGCAGACAAGGGATCAGACCGAAGAGCCTACAAAGGAGTAGCCCCATGGCCAAGTTCGCCTTCTTCAAGGGTGAATTCGTCCCCATCGAACAGGCCAACGTGAACATCCGCACCCACGCCTTCAACTACGGCACCGGCGTCTTCGGGGGCATCCGGGGGTACTGGAACGCCGATGCCCGGCAGCTCTACCTCTTCCGCGCCCACGACCACTACCGCCGCTTCCTCCACTCCTGCCGGATGCTCCTGATCAACCTGCCCTACACGGCCGAGGAGCTCGTGCGCCTCACGGTCGAGCTGATCCGGCGGGAGGAGTACCGGGAGGATTGCTACTGTCGCCCGTTGGCCTACAAGGCAGACGCTGCCATCGACGTGCGGCTTCACGACTTGGCCGACGACTTCGCCCTCTTCGTGGAGCCTTTTGGGCGGTACATCAAGAAGGAAGAGGGCGCACGGGTGATGGTGAGCTCCTGGCGGCGCGTTGACGATAACGCCATCCCCGCGCGCGGCAAGGTCACGGGCGCCTACGTCAACAGCGCCCTGGCCAAGTCCGAGGCCGTGTTGGCCGGCTTCGACGACGCCATCGTGCTCACCCACGAGGGCCACGTCTCTGAGGGGAGCGCCATGAACCTCTTCATGGTGCGCGACGGCGTGCTCATCACGCCCCCGGTCACGGAGAACATCCTGGAGGGGATCACGCGCCGCACGGTGATGGAGCTGGCCCGCCGGGAGCTCGACTTGCCCGTTGAAGTGCGCCCCATCGACCGCACCGAGCTCTACCTAGCCGACGAGCTCTTCTTCTGCGGCACGGGCGCCCAAGTCGCCGCTGTCATCGAGGTCGATCACCGTCCCATCGGCGAGGGCACCATGGGGCCGATCACCCGGCGCCTCCGTGCCCTCTACTTCGACGTAGTACGGGGCAACGTGCCGGCTTACCGCGAGCGGTGGTGTACGCCGGTGTGGTGATGGCCTGAAGGGCTCTAGTACCTTTGTACTCAGTCATTCGAGTACATTTGTGTCTATACAACTTCGGCCAGGCGGACTATAATAAGGGCGACACAACTCCCCCCGAGGGCAGGGTGGAGAACAGAGGGACATCTGCCTTCCTTGTGCCGCCGTGTCTCTTGTACCTTCGCTTGAACAGGGCTCGCGATCGGTTCCTCCCCCTGCCCTCATCCCCCCCAATGCCGGGCGTCCTCGTTTGTGCTTGACAGATGGCCCCAACGGCCTACAATGCCCCGCGAACGTGCGCCCGCCGTGTGGGCCGCCCATATGCCCGGCCAGTTGGCCTTGAAAGCATGGTCCTCACCGTGAAACGCCTCGGAGAAGTCCTCCACATTGTCCTCCACGCCGCGCTTGGGTGCGCGCTCGCCCTGCGCGCCCACTGGCGCCTGGTGCTCCTCTGGGCCGGCATGGGCGCCCTGTTGGGCGGCCTCGTCGGCGTGCTGCGGCCGGAGAGGTACCGCGCCACGGCTGTGGTCAGCCTGGAGCCGGCCGTCTTCAACTTGAGCACCGTGCTCGCCACGGGCGGGCTGGTGCGCAATTACGCCCTGGAGCTGGAGAGCGAGCTCTACTTGGCCCGCGTGGCCGAGCGGCTGGGCTGGCCGGAGCCCCCCCACGTGTTAGCCCGCTCCGTGCGCGCCCGCCCCGCCCCCGAGGCGCTCACCATCACGGTGGAGGTGCTCGCCCCATCGCGCCGGCGGGCCGTGACGCTGGCCAACGGGCTGGTGGGCGCCTTCCAGGAGGACGTGGAGGCGGCCAACTTGGCCCGCGCGCGGGCCGACCGCCTGCGGGTGGGCGTCGTGACGCCGGCCTACGTGGCGGTCCCCGACACGCCGAGCCCCCTGGCCCACGTGTGGGCCGGCGGGCTTCTGGGATTCGCGGCGGGATGGCTGGCCGTCGCGCTCAGAGCCTGGTGGTTCCGCGACCGCGTTCGCTCGCCTCAGGAGGCCGAACGCCTCTTACAAGCTCCCACGCTCGGGGTGATCCCGCAATGATCACCTGCCGGCGGGCGGACAACCAGGCGCTCTGGGAGACCACGCTGCCGACTCTGCCCCTCCACCACGTGCTCCAGTCCTGGGCGTGGGGGGAGTTCAAGGCCCGCTGGGGCTGGTCTCCCCTGCGCCTGATCTGGTACCGGGGCCAGGAGCCCGTGGCCGCGGCCCAAGTGCTCTTCCGCCCCATTTCGCCCACTCCGCTCCGCATGGCCTACGTGCCCAAGGGGCCGGCGCTAGACCCGGCGGACGAGGCCACGGTCGTCCGCGTGCTGGAGGACCTGGAGCGGCTGGCAGCCAGCCGACGCTGTGCCTTTATCAAGGTGGACCCCGACGTGCCGGCCGGCCACCCCGTGTTCGTGCCCGCCTTGCGGGATCGGGGCTGGCAGTTCAGCCCGGAGCAAGTCCAGTTCCGCAACACCGCGCTGCTCGACCTCACCCCTGACGAGGAAGCGCTGCTGGCCACCATGCGCCAGAAGACCCGCTACAACATTCGCTTGGCCCGCAGGCGGGGGGTGGAAGTCAAGGAGGGTGGCCCCGAGGCCCTCCCCCTCTTCTACGCCATGTACCGGGAGACCGCGCAGCGGGACGGGTTCCTCATCCGGCCGGCCGCCTATTACTTGGACGTGTGGGCAGATTTCCTGGGACGGGGAATGGCTCACCTGCTCCTGGCGTGGTACGGGGGCGAACCCATCGCCGGGCTGATGCTCTTCCGCTACGGCCACAAGGTGTGGTACTTCTACGGCGCGAGCACGGCCAAGCACCGCAACACGATGCCCAACTACCTGCTCCAGTGGGAAGCCATCCGGTGGGCCAAGGCCCAAGGGGCCCTCGTCTACGACCTCTGGGGCGCGCCCGACAGGCTGGAGGAGGACGATCCCCTGTGGGGAGTGTGGCGGTTCAAGCGCGGTTTCGGGGCCCGCTTCCAGGAGCAGATCGGGGCGTGGGACTACGCGCCTTGGCCGCCGCTCTACCGCCTCCTCACCGGTGCCCTGCCGGCCCTCCGCCGCCTGTGGCGGGCCTTCCGGCCCACCTTGACCGTGTCCGCGCCGGCGGGTAGAATTCGCCGAAGGCGGTTGTCCGCGGAGGAAGAGCACCATGTCGTTCGACCGCACCTCCCCGTTCCTGCAACGTTTGGAGAACCGCATTGACTTGCGCACCATCCCCTTCAGCGAACGCGGCTCACGCCTGATGCTCTTTCGCCTCAACAATCACTTCGCCGTGCGCCTGGCCGAGCGCTGGTTCAAGCGCGCGCCCCACATCAGCGCCTACCGGAGGCGCCCACCCCTGGTGGAGAAGTGGTTCTTCACCGACGGCGAAGGACGTCCTCTCCCCGTGGAGACGGTCACCTACCCCCACAAGGTGGAGTGCTTCACGCCGGCCGGGCGCTTCACCATCGCCTTCTTCGACGCCGAGACGCTGCTGGTGGCCCTGCCCCCAGGCCGCACGGGCATGACATTCCAGGCCCACTTGGACGAGGGACACACGGACCGCCGGGGCGGGGTGCTCCGGCTCACCGGCCGGGTGCGGCGCAACCTCGTCTACACCACCAATGCCCGGCTCACGCGGAACGAGATTCGCTCCCTTGGGCCGGAGCTCCAGGAGCTCCACGTGGGCTTCGAGGCCCGCCCGGGTGACGCCCTGTTGCTCCACATCACGCCCCGCCTGGGCTTCAACCGGTGGGTGCCCCGCCCGGACGGGGTGATTGAGGAGGCCGCCAGGCAGTGGCACGAGTGGTTCGCCGCGGCGCCGCCGGTGGCCGAACCCCTCCGCGATTCGTACTACTACGCCTGGTGGATCATGCGCTCCGGCCTCATCTCGAGCCGGTTCTACACGACCCGCGAGGCCATGATGCCCTCGAAGGTTCACTACGTGGGCGTCTGGCAGTGGGACGCCTACTTCCACGCGCTGGCCTACCGCCACGTGGACATGAAGCTGGCCAAGGACCAGATTCGCATCCTCCTCGACCACCAACAGGAAGATGGCATGATCCCCGACGCCGTCCACGACGAGGGCGTGGTCACGCGCCTGAGCTTCCCCGTCGAAGCTGAGGTCACCAAGCCACCTCTAATCGCTTGGACGGCCTGGAAACTCTACGAACAGGACCATGACCGGGAGTTCCTGGACGAGATCTACGAGCCCATCGTGCGCTGGAACTCCTGGTGGTTCACCCACAACGACGAGGACGGGAACGGCCTGTGCGAGTACCACCATCCCTTTTCGTCGGGCTTGGACGACAGCCCGCTGTGGGACGAGGGGATGCCGGTGGAGTCCCCCGACCTCAACACTTACCTCTGCCTTCAACTCGAGGCGCTGGCGAAGATCGCGCGCGCCATTGGAGAGCGCGAGGACGCGGAGAGGTGGGCCGTGCAGGCCGACGAGATCGCCGGGCGCATGGTGCGCGTGATGTGGGACGAGGCAAGCGGCTACTTCTGGGCCCTGCACCGGGGACGGCGCATTCACGTGCGCACGCCCTTCAACCTCTTCCCCCTGCTCACGGGCCGGCTGCCCAAGCGGATTGCCGACCGCCTGGTGGCCCACCTCACGAACCCCGAGGAGTTCTGGACGCGCTACCCCGTGCCCACTGTGGCCCGCAACGACCCCAGGTACGACCCGCTGACCATGTGGCGTGGGCCCACGTGGATCAACGTCAACTACCTGCTCGTCGAAGGGCTCCGGCGCACGGGCTACGGGGACGTGGCCCGCGCGTTGCGCGACCGCACTTTGGCCTTGGTGGGACGCCACCGTGACATCTACGAGTACTACCACCCCGAAACGGGCGACAAGCCCCCCAAGGCGGCGCCCACGTTCGGGTGGTCGGCCGCTCTCTTCATCGAGTTGGCCATCGAGGCATCGCGGTGCAGGTGAGAGCAGCCCCCGCCGCCGACTCAGGGTACGGAGCGCTGCCAGTCGATCTGGAATTTCGTGGGCCGGCCGGACCGACAGTCGGCCGGAACGTCGAGGGCGATCTCGGCGCTGCCCCGCTGTTCTCCCTCCATGACCACCAGGTGCCACACGCCGACGATGTCAGCACCGATCTCCCGGCCCAAGAAGACTTCCCAGTAGCCCTCGGCGTTCGTGGTGGTGGTGCCCCCGACGAAGGTGCCGTCGGGTGCGCGGTGGAAGAGGCGGATGGCCACGCCCGGCCTCGGGGAGCCGTCAGGGTTGTAGACGTAGCCGAAGAAGCCAAACCAAGCGCAGTCCACCCCGCCCAAGGTGTTGACCACCTGGTAGAGGGGCACGGCCACAGGCGTGGCCATTCCTTCGGGCGTGGCCGTCGCCAGCGTGGTCTCGATCTGAATGACAATGGGGGTGGGCGTGGGCACGTCGGCCACGGTGAAGGTGACTTCGGCCCGCCGGCCACTGGTCCGCCCGACGGCCTCGACGCGGTAGAGGCCCAAGGGGCCATCGGGTTCCACACGGTGGGGAAGCTGAAAGGCGCCTGTCCCGTCGGTGCCGGCCCGCACGGTGGCACGGCCGACAGGCCCGATGACGGCAATGTCCACCACCTCGTCGGGGCCGAAGCCGAAGCCCTCGATGAAGACCACGCTGTCGGGCGAGGCGCGCTCCGGCACGACGCGGAGCTCCGGGTCGGCCGGCCTGTCGCCGGGGGGCGCACTGCGGGTTGGCGGAGCGGCCGGCTGCGTGGCTGCCACCTCGGCCGAGGCGTCCACGACAATGGGCGTGATGGGCACGAGGACGGCCGTGGGGGGCACGTCGGAGGTAAAGGCTCCCCCCCGAGCTTGCCACCAGGCAAGGAAGAGAGCGCCCGCGGCCACCAAGCCCAGGGCAAGAAGCCGGCCGCGCCCCGAGGCAATCCCGCTCACGCCTTCCTCCCTGCCGCTGTCGGCGCCGCGTTGAGGCGCGCCAACACGTCGAAGAGGCCGGTCAAGTCGCGGACGAGGTCGCAGTCCACCGGAGCCGGCCGGCGGGAGCGGTCCACCAGCACAGGGTACATGCCGGCCGCCCGGGCGCCCAGGATGTCGGTCACGTAGGTATCGCCCACGAAGAGGGCTTCTTCGGGGCGCACGCCGGCGCGCCGCAGGGCCTCGTGGAAGAGGGAGGGGTCTGGCTTGCCGGCGCCCACGATGGCGCTCACGACAACGAAGTCGAGATAGCGGACGAGTTCCAAGTGGCCCAGGAGCTCGAGGAGGGTGCTCTGCCAATCGCTGACAGCGCCCAGGATGTATCCTTCGCCGTGGAGGCGGCTCAGCACGTCCTCCACTTCGGGGAAGAGGTCCCACATGTGGTGGCTCAAGTAGGCCCGGTAGATCTTCTCGGCCAACTCGCGGTGACGTTCCTCGGGCACGCCGAGGTGGGAGAGCACGATGTGGTAGAAGAGCATCCAGAACTCGTGGATGGTGGCGTCGCTCGCCCAGAGCTCGCGGTCGCGCCCCATGCGACGCCAGAACTCGTCCATGGCCGGCCGCACGGCCCGGTGAACCTGGTCGGGCGTCACGTCGAGCCCCAGGTCGCGCAACAGGGTGAACGGCGAAATGCCGGGCCGCACGAGCGTGTGGCCCACGTCGAAGATGACGGCCTTGATGGGCCTCCCCACGTCTCTGTCAGCAGAGGGCCCCTGTTCCCCATCGCGCGGGGGTTGTTCACGTGCCATTTCAGCCTCCCGTTCAGGAATTGGCGTCCACGAATCCCCGGGTCCTCAGCCAGGCCCAGACGAGATCGGCGACTTCGTCCGGGGTGAGGTGGGTGGTGTCCACGCGCAGGTGAGCGTGTGCCCGCGCGTGGGCCAGGCGGCGGCGTTCTCGTGCCAGGAAGTCATCGGTCAGGGAAGCGCCGGGACGCCGGCGGCGCAGCTCGTGGTTGGCCGCGTCCAAGTAGACGAGCACGTCGGGCCGGGTGAAACGCTGCCACATGGAGGGCGCCCCCGAGTGTTCCTGGGCCGGCGTGTGCACCTCCAGGCCACGCCGGCG
>JALSKA010000160.1 GCA_026989095.1 Ardenticatenaceae bacterium | reverse complement strand
TGGGAAGAGCTTGGCCCTCTCCTGGCCGAGCAATGGCGTCAGGTGGGCGTTGAGCTGACGCTCTCGTATCAGGCCCCCTTCTCCCTGAGAGAACGCCTTTCCAACGGCCAGTGGGACGTGGCCCTGCTGGTTTACGCCGTAGGGCCCGACCCGGACCAGCAGTTTCTCTGGGCCCCGCCGGACGAGAGCCCCCTGGCCCGCGATCTGAACGTCATGGGGTACGCCAACGAGGAGGTGAGCCGGCTGATGCGCGAGGCCGCCCGCGTGCCCGGCTGCCTGCCGGAAGAACGTGCCCGCCTCTACCGACAAGCGTGGGCCCGCATCGGCCGTGACGCGCCCTTCGTGCCCCTCTTCCCCCTGCCGGTGCGCCTCTTCGTCGGAGAGCGGGCCACGCCCCTGATGCCCTGGGTGAGCTCGGCGCTGGGCTCCCCCCCGTAGGGGGACCGGAGGGCTGTGTCAATTTGACACAACGCCCCTTTTCTGATAAGCTATGGGCAAGCTGTGAGAGGCCCGTCCGCACGTTGTCAACCGAACACCGAAGAAGAAGAGTCCTACTGACTCTTATCAAGAGGGGTGGAGGGACCGGCCCTGTGAAGCCCCGGCAACCAGTCCGCAAGCGGCGCGGACCAGGTGCCAATGCCGGACAGAAGCGAAGGCTTCTGGACGATAAGAGGGTAGGCAGTGAGATGTGCGCTGCCAACCTCGTCCGTCCGACGAGGTTTTTTCTTTCCCGAAAACCCGGCGCACGCCCACGCCACCCCGTCCAGAAGACGGGGTTTTTTGTTGTTATCGGAAGAGCGACCTGGAAACGCCGTGGACATCTTCACCTCCACCACAAAATTCACAGAAAGGAGCACAGCACCATGAGCACATTTGCCCGCGAACTGGTCTGTCGAGTCTGTGGGGCCACGCAGCCCTTGGGGCCCACCTACGTGTGTGAGGAGTGTTTCGGTCCCCTCGAGGTGCGCTACGACTACGAGGCCATCGCCTCACAACTCCGGCCCAACGACATCGAACGCGGCCCCTTGAGTCTGTGGCGCTACCGGGCGCTGCTCCCCCTGCTGCGGGACGACAGCCAGCCCGTGGACATTGGCACCGGCATGACGCCCCTCATCCGGGCCGACCGCCTGGCCGAGCGGCTGGGGCTGCGGCACCTCTACATCAAGAACGACGCGGTCAACCCCAGCTACTCCTTCAAGGACCGGGCCGTCAGCGTGGCCACCACAGCCGCACGGGACCTGGGGTTCGACACGTTGGCCTGTGCCAGCACCGGCAACCTGGCCAACAGCGTGGCCGCCCACGCGGCGCGGGCCGGTATGCGGGCAGTGGTCTTCATCCCCGCCGACTTGGAGCCCAACAAGATCGTGGCTTCCGGCGTCTACGGCCCCACCATCGTGGCCGTGGAAGGCACCTACGACGACGTGAACCGCCTGGCCACCCTGGTCGCCGAGGAGTACGGGTGGGCCTTCGTCAACGTCAACCTGCGGCCCTTCTACGCCGAAGGGGCCAAGACCCTGGCATACGAAGTGGCCGAGGCCCTGGGCTGGCAGGCGCCCGACCACATCATCGCCCCCATGGCCAGCGGCGCCCTGCTCTGCAAGATTGCCAAGGGATTCCGCGAGCTGGCCCGCGTGGGGCTTGTCGCGCCCAAGAACGTGCGCATCTCCGGGGCTCAAGCGCGGGGCTGTTCCCCCATCGTCACGGCCCTCGAACAGGGCACCGACCAGATCGTGCCCCAAACGCCCAACACCATTGCCAAATCCCTGGCCATTGGCACCCCTGCCGACGGCCCCTTTGCCATTCACGAGATCCGCTCCTCCAACGGCCGTGGCGTGGCCGTGACCGACCGGGAGATCGTGGAGGGGGTCAAGCTCCTGGCCGAGACCGAGGGCATCTTCACCGAGACGGCCGGCGGCGTCACTGTGGCGGCCCTCAAACGCCTTGCCGAGAGCGGAGCCATCGACCCGGAGGAAGTGGTGGTAGTCTACATCACGGGCAACGGCCTGAAGACGCCCGACGCCCTCGACGGCCACCTGAACAACACCGTGACGGTGAGCCCATCCCTCGCCGACCTGGAGCGGGCTTTGGGCACTCGCCACTACGAGGCCCAGCCGGCGTTAGTGTAACCCGCCGTGCGGCCGGCCGGTTTCGCTTTGACAAATCCGCGTTCACGCGTATAGTCTCCTACCACATGGCCACATGTGAACGGCGTTGACGGGAACATGTCCCGGCGCTGCGCGCGCCAGAGAGGCGGGGCATGTT
>JALSKA010000159.1 GCA_026989095.1 Ardenticatenaceae bacterium | reverse complement strand
TGGCCGGATGTGAGCGCCACGCCCTTCTCACCCCCCAGAAGACCAATACAACCCAAGGAGCATACCAGACGAGCCCCCGCCCAGGGCTGACAAGCTGCCCCAGGATGCCCCGCCACCAGATGGCCGTGAAGGCCTCGCTCTCCAAGTAGCCGGTCGTCAGCGGGTGGCCAAAGCGCGCCCAATTGTACCAGAGCACGGCGAGGCCACTGAGGGCCAGAGGTAGGGCCAGGCAAAGCCCCGGCCGAACTGCTTTAGCCCACCCTCCCCTGAAACCGACGCGGCGAAGCCAGATGAGGCCGGCCGCCAGGCCGAACGGGAGGACCGCGACGCCGTGGGCCACGCGGGCCAACACGCCCAATGCAAGCCACCCGCCGATGCCCAGCAGGGCCCGCTCCAACGCCCTCTCATCCCGGGCCCGCTCCAGGGCCACCAGCCGCTCCAGCGTCCCCACGGTAGCCAACGTGACGAGCGGCTCGCTGAACAGCGTCTTGGTGTACGCCCACGCCGGGCTTCCCACGCCCCAGAGGAGCACGAGAAAGAAGACTTTGTGAGGAGAGAGGCGCGGAAAGGCGCGTGCGATGGCCAGGAAGAGGAGCAGGCCCGAGAGGGCGAAGAGCAAGGGGCCGTACAGGAACGCGGCGTGGACCGGCCCCACGCCGGGGAGCAGGAAGGCCGCGGCCACCAGGGGCAAAATGGCCGCCGTGGTGCCGAACCCCTTGCGCGAATAGAGGAGGCCATCGGGACCGGGCGTTGCCTGCTGGAGCCCCATCCAGCGGATCTGCTCCACGTCCAGCCTGCCGTAGCGCACCAGGCTGTCGGCCACGGTGTACATGGCCAGACCATCGCTGGAGTGAAACATGCCGCTCCATACCACAATGGCGGCGCCGTAGAGGAAGAAGGCGGCGCCGATGGCCGCGCGGCGCATGGGGAACCGGGGTCGGCGCTCCTGGCTCATGGGCTCAGTTCCGACAGGTGTGAAGTGACCTCAGGGCTCACGTTCGACCTGAGAGTGCCGTATGCGGCCCACGCGAGCCAAGCCAGCAGGCCGGTCCGGGCGAGGACGAGGGCAACCAGGAGCGCCCGCGTGGTTGCCCACAGGTGGAAGTAGAGAAGTTCCAGCACGTTCAGGGCCGTGAAGGCCAGGGCAACCCAAACGGCCACGGGCACATTGAGGCCGGCCAAACGCGCTCGCCGGTGAAAGGGCGGCAGGAGGAGCACCCAGGGCAACACCCACAGCAGGAATTGGGGGCTCCACCCGGGGCTCACCAGCAGGAAGACGGCCAACGTGAGGGCGTGAAAGGCCACTTGCACCCCCGCACGCCCCCACGCCCAAGGACGAGTCCAGAACCAGAGCCCGACGACTGCGCCAGCCAACACCACGGCCAAGGAAGGCACGCGCTGGGGGTGGACGGCAAACGTGGGATCGGTCACGAAGCGCTCGCCGCTCACGACGCCATAGCCGTAGTAACCGTCAAGGAGAGCCCAGACCGTCTCCCAGGAGGAGCGCTCGATCACGTTTCTGAACGTGACCAAGAAGAGGTCCGGCCTGGTGAAGACCCAAGGCGCGCTCAGCAGGGCCACCGTGGCCGCCAGCCCGGCGACAACGTGCAGGTTGGCCCGGCTCAGCCAGCCGGCCACAGGCCGGCCGGGATCGCGGAAGCGCTGTACCGCCACCACCAGGGGCAGGATGGGCGAGATTTTCACCATGAACCCCACCCCCAACGTCACGCCGGCCGCGAGAGGTCGCCCTTCCACAATCAACCAGACGGCGAGCAGGTAGAAGAAGACGGCCATGCTGTCGAACCACCCCGCCCACGTGTAGAGGGGCACGAAGAGCAAGCTCCACGTGGCCGCGCACCACGCGCCCACGTCTTCCCCCCACGCGGCCGAGGCAACGCGGCGGAGGAGCACCAGGATGCCCAAGTCGAAGGGGAGCAGGGTGAGCCCCAACAACACATGGTGCCACAGCCTGGGATCGAAGGCCGGCGGCACGAGCACGCTCAGCCGGTAAAGGGCCACGTTGAGCCAGGGGAAGAGCGGAGGATACTCCATCCAGAAGTCCACGAAGGGGTAGAACCCCTCGTTGGTGAGCTGGGCCATCTGGCGATACCAGCCGTAGTCCGAGAAATCGTACACGAAGCCACCGGGGCGCAGGAGAAGAAGTGTGCCCAGGCGAACCGCAACCACGAGGAGGAGGAGCCACGTGAGGTCCCCGGCACCTCGATCCACGGGGCGAGCTCGGCGGGCGGGGGGCAGGGATGGCGTA
>JALSKA010000158.1 GCA_026989095.1 Ardenticatenaceae bacterium | reverse complement strand
CCGTGGGCGCGGGGGGCGTGGCCTCGGGCGCCGGTGGCTCGGCCCCCGAGGGCTCGGCGGCCGGGCTTGCAGGCGCTCCTTCGTCCTCGTCGGGCTGGAAGGCCGGCAGGAGAGGGGGTGGGGCTTCGCCCTCGCCTCGGGCGGGCTCGTCGGGGAGGGGGGTAAACGTGGGCTTGAGCGCGCGTGGGGGCAGGCCGTCGAGCGTCTCGGCCAAGACGACACCGTCACCGTCGGCGTCCAAGCGGGTGAACTGCCAGACCGGCCAGAGCACCTGGTAGCCCCAGAGGAACAAGCCGACGGCCAACAACAGGCTACCACCAACGATAAGAAGTGTACTCAGCCGTTTTGAGTTCATTTTCACAGCCTTCTTGGCAATAATATTTTACTTCATACAAGCGCTTTCATCACCACCGTTCTGTGGGGCGAGATGCCCACAGGGATGCACGGGAGCTCACCGCTTCTCCCGCATGAGAGCGCGCCGGCGCGCGCGGGGCAGGCTCTTGATCATCATCTCCGCCACCACCTCGCCTTCGGCCGGCGGGCGGCGGTGGCGGTACCAGAGCAGACCGCCGGCGCCCAGCATGGCGAAAACGGCCACCCACTGGGCTGTGGGCACGCCCAAGATGGTCCACGCGTCGGGGCGTTGGAACTCAACGAGAAAGCGCCCCAAGGGATACCAGATGAAGTAGAGGAGAATGAGGTCTCCCCGTCGCAGCTTGTGGGCAAAGCGCCTGGAGACCCACAGGAAGATCAAGAAGCCGGCGAAGTTCCACAGGGACTCGTAGAGGAACGTGGGGTGAAAGCGGGTGTCGAGGGGCAAGTCGGCGAACTGGGGCAAGCGGTTCTGGGGTTCGATGGGGATGCCCCAGGGCAAATTGGTGGGGTTGCCGTAGAGCTCCTGGTTGAAGAAGTTCCCCCACCGACCAATAGCTTGGCCCAGCAACAGCCCGACGGCTCCCACGTCGAAGAGGGAGAGCACGTCCACATTGTGGCGCCGGCCGTACCACCAAATGCCCAGAAGCCCGCCGGCCACGGCGCCATAAATGCCCAGCCCTCCCTGCCAGATGGCCAGCGCCGACGGGAAGGGAATCTCACGCCCCAGCAGCGTCACGGTGATGAAGGGCTGTTCGATGAAGTAATACCGCCACCCAGAAAGCTGTCCGGCCGGGCTGCTGATCACGTGGTAGAGGCGCGCGCCCACGACACCGGCGAGCAAGGCCACGGTGAGCCCGTTCCAGATGTGATCCGGGTGAATGCCCCGCCGTTCCGCCTCTTTCGAGGCCACCCACGCGCCGGCCAAAGCACCCAGCACTATCAACAGGCCATACCAGCGGAAAACGAGAGGTCCGATTTGAAAGGCAATAGGGTCAGGGGTCATCAGCACAGTCCTCACAGGTGAATTTGAGGGGCTTCACAACTGAGCACCCACCAGTTTGGGAAAGCCGGATAGATAGTACCTGATTCTCCGCCGGCCGTCAAAGCCGGGACGACGTGATCGGATGGCCTGAGCAGTGGCTGCTTTTGCCACGCCATAGGGGGTGTGCTATCATCTTTTCGTCCGGCTTCGGCCGGGCACACCATTCCACGAGGCACGCCTATGACGACGCCAGACGCCGAGATGGAACAGAATTCGCCCGCTCAGAGGAACCGATACGGGTGGGACATCGAATCGTGGGAGGGTGAAACCGCCGCCCACGATTTTCACTTCGCTCCTCCCACCTCGACGCCCGCCGACGTCGGCCTTCCCATGCCGCCCAACGGCCAAGCCGACGTGACGCCCGCCGATGAGGCCCCCTCTCAGGAGTCACTTCTCTGGCAGATGGTCCGGGAAATCATCGAGACCATCGTGCTCACGGTGGTGATCTTCTTTCTCATCCGCATTCCCACACAAACGTTTCGCATCCAAGGGTTCAGCATGGAACCCAACTTCATTCAAGGCCAATACCTGATTGTGAATAAGGCCGTCTACTGGTTCCGGGAGCCCGCGCGCGGCGAGGTGATCGTCTTCCGGTTCTCCGAGAACCCCCGGCGGGACTACATCAAGCGGGTCATCGGCCTGCCGGGCGAGACGGTCGAGGTCCAAAACGGCAAAGTCTACATCAACGGCCAGCCCCTCGAGGAACCGTGGCCCCTCAAGCCCGGCTTCTATTCCAAAGGTCCCATCACATTAGGCCCGAACGAGTACTACGTGCTCGGGGACAACAGGGGCAACTCCAGTGACTCCCACGCTTGGGGTCCCTTGGACGGTGACCGGATCATCGGCAAGGCGTGGATCGCCTACTGGCCGCCCAAGCTTCCCAACACCCTTACGGAGCGCTACCCACAGCTCGCCGTGTGGTTCGACAAACTCCGGGCCGCGCTCAACATCCAACAGGAGCCCCGCTATTGGGGGCTGCTGCCATCCTACCCGGATCCGCTCGCGCGACAGCACATTCAGCAGCCCGTGCCGGCCCCATATCCGTAGCGCCCGTGACGGGGTCTCTTCATCTCCCAGCCGGGACCGCTTTCAGATCGCGAGGAGGCATCGCCGTGAACACATCCGGTGGATCTCGCCCGGTCCAAGAGGCCGTTCGCCGCGCCCTTGCCGCGCTTCCGCTGGAACACTGCATGGACTGCAGGGACGAGCTCTGCGCGCCCACGTGTCCCTTGGGGCGTCCCCAAGATGAATGGCTTCGCCCCCGCTTCACCCCTCCGCCGGAACCAGCGGAAGAGCCCTCGGCGGAGGAGATCGCCCGCTTCATCGACCACACCAAGCTCAGCCCCGACGCCACCCACGAGGCGATCCGCCGGCTTTGCGATGAGGCCCGCCGCTACGGCTTCGCCGCTGTGTGCGTGAACCCCGTGTGGGTTCCCCTCTGTGCTGAGGCGCTGGCCCACACCAACGTGGCCGTCTGCACAGTGGTGGGGTTTCCGCTGGGCGCCCACCGGACGGAGACGAAAGTCCACGAGGCTGAGCTGGCCTGTCACGACGGCGCCTCAGAGGTGGACATGGTCATCAACGTGGGCGCGCTCAAAGGCGGCGACCTGGAGACGGTGGCCGCGGATGTGGCGGCCGTGACGGCCACGGCCCACGCCCACGGCGCGCTGGTCAAAGTCATCCTCGAAGTGGCCCTGCTCGACGAAGACGAAATCGCCCAAGCGTGTGCCATCTGCGAGGCTGTGGGGGCCGATTACGTCAAAACCTCCACCGGCTTCGGGCCCGGCGGCGCCACGCCCCAGAACGTGGCCCTTCTGAGGCACCACGTCGGGCCCACGGTGGGCGTCAAAGCGGCCGGCGGCATCAAGAGCTACCGGGACGCGGTCACCATGCTCCGCGCCGGCGCCTCCCGGCTGGGGGCCAGCGCCGGCGTGGCCATCGTGGAAGGGGCTCCGTCAACGTGAGGGGTTGGCGAATCATGGGCGTGCCGGGGCAGTTCAACAGGCTCCGCCACATGGTGACAGCCCTCCTCGCGGCCGCCCTCCTCCTGCTCGTTGCCCTGCCCGTCGGGGCGCAACAGCCTCCTGACGAAGTCCGGTTCCAGGCCCGCACGGAGAACGATTTCCCCCGCGCCCTCACCTTCGAGCTGCGCGCCCGGCTCCCGAGCCCCGTTGCCGAGGCCCGGCTCTACTTCCGCGCCGTCAGCGCCCCTTCTTGGACCAGCGCGCCGGTCAACGTCGAACGGCCGGCCCGCGAGGTGCGCCTCCGCCACGAGTGGTTTACCAAGAACGCCTCCATTCCACCGGGCCTGTTGGTGGAATACTACTGGCGGCTTTGGGACACGGCGGGGCAACGCTTTGAGACACCGCGCTACCAGGTGGAGTACCTGGACGTGCGCTTCGAGTGGCAACGGGTGGAGGACGATAAGCTGGTTGTGCTCTGGTACGCGGGCGACCGGCAGTGGGGCGAGGCCATGTTCCAGGTGGGCCGGCGGGCCATCGAACGGCTCGAGCAGGAGTTCGGCATTGTCTTCGAGCACCCCATCCGCATCGTCGTCTACGGGAACCGGCGGGACTTCCGCTCCGCCTTCCCGCCCATGCAGGAGTGGGTGGGCGGGCAGGCCTTCCCCCGGCTGGGCGTAACCGTCCAGTTCATCGCGCCCGGAAACCGCGCGTGGATGGAGGATGTGCTCGCCCATGAGGTGGCCCACTTGGCCTTTGCACGGGCCACCGAGCGTGCCCTCGTCATCCCGCCCAACTGGCTCACCGAGGGGTTGGCCATGATGATGGGATCGCCGGAGTCGTTCGGCGAGGGCCAGAGAGAACGCCTGCGGCGGGCCGCTGAGGCGGGCCAGCTCCCTCGCCTGAGCTTCCTCCGGTCGGACAGCTTCGGCGCCGATCACCAGACGGCCAGCCTGGCCTACGTGGCGAGTTGGGGCATGGTGGACTTCCTGTGGCGAAACTGTGGGCGCGAGGGGTTTCAGGAGTTCATCGCCGGGCTGAACGCCGGCCTGAGCACGGACGAGGCCCTGCTGGAGGCCTGCGGCTACGACCAGGAGGAGCTCTACGCCCGCTGGCTCACCGAGGAGCTGGGCATCGCCCCCACGCCGCCGGCTCCCAGAGAAAGCTCAGGAGGAGCTCGGGGGCCCACGTCCTCGCCGGCGGATCAGGAAGGGCGCACCATGCCACCCGCACCGACCACGTGGCCGGCCATTTCGCCGGGGCTCCTCGTGGCAGCAGTCGTCGCCGGGTGCGGGCTCTTCGCGGGCATTGTGCTCACGGCCGCCATAGCCTTGGGTGCTCTCTTCCGCCGAAGAGAGCACCGGTTCCCCTGAACACATACAGTCACGGGGAAAAGACGGGCGACTTGGGAAGGCGTTGAACGCCAATTTCGCCGTGGGAGGAGACCATGTGCATCAATCATCCCTCAGATGAACGCCCCAACTTGAGGGCCGTCGTGGCGAACCTTCGCCAGCCCATGCCGTGGCACCGCAAGGTGCGCCTCGTGCTGCGCAACAATTGGATCAAGCTGCGCACCCGCTCCGACTGCTGTGGGAATTACGGCGAGCCGGGCTGTTGAAAGGGGCCTCCGCCACCCCGTGAGGGTGAGCCATAAAACTACAAGGGGCCGCCCCCCCCCTTGGGAGGGGCGGCGGGAAGCGCACAGCAGGCGGACAGGGCCAAAGGCCCTTATGTCCGCTCGATGGGGCATCCCCACGGTTCATTGCGGGGATCGTCCACCTCGTTGCCCAACAGAAGGGCGTCCACGGCGTTTTCCAGGTAGACCACGTTCGGCCAGGGCTTGTCGGCCGTGCGGTCGTCGATGGCGCCCCAATAGCGCAGACGGCCATCGCGGTCGATCACACAGACCGTGGGCGTCACCGTAACGCCGAAGAGATCGGCCACGCGGCCGTCGGCATCGCGCAACACGGGAAACTCGATGCGGTGCTCCTCGAGGGCCCAGCGAATGCGCTCGGGCGTGTCCCACGCGTGGGCATCGACGCCCAGCACCACCACGCCCCTGGGCTTGTACGCCTCGTAGAAGCCGTTGAGGTAGGCCGCGTACCGCTGAGTGACGTCACATGTGGCCGCCCAGAACACCAACACCACAATGTGTCCCCGATACTCGCCGAGCCGGTACTCCTTGCCCTCCAAGTCGGGCAACGTGAAATCGGGCACCTGTTGTCCTATGCTCACGCTCATGGTCCTCCTCCTGGCATCTTCGTCTTTTCGTCCCGCGTCCTGTCCCCGGAGCGGCCACCGGCAGGCTCAGTAGCGCAGCAGGGCGCCAATGCCTCCGGCCTCGCGCACCAGGCGGTCACGCCCTTCACCGCGAATCACGTCGATGTCGTCGGCCTGGTGAACGGCACGCTCAACGGCCAGCTCGACCACGTCGTCGGCGCGCACCACGCCGGTGCCGCAGAGCTCACACGTGTGGGCGGAGGCATCGTCGGTCAGCCAGCCACAGTTGGGACACTCGGCTCCCGGGGCCTCGAAGCCCTCGGCCACGAGCAGAAGCCGCACGCGCTGTTCGGCCAGCGCGCGCAGTGTGGGGCCGATTCCCACCACGCCCTTGCCCTGGGGCACGGCGTTGAAGAGCGCCTCCAGGCGCTCGGCCTCCACCCGGCGCTCGACCTCCTGCTCCACTTCCCTGGCCAGTTCGAGCAGATCGTTGAGGCTGGCCGTGTGCTCCAACGGCCTGTGGGCGACCACCTTCTGTCGCAGCTCGGCCGGCAGGAAGCGCTCGAACCACTTGGTGTTCTCAGGATGGCCGGCCAACACGAGGCGGGCAATGGGGTTCTCGGAGAAGAACACCTTGGCATCGGCCGCCACGCGCTTGAAGTGTTGCTCGATGTGGGCTTCGATGTGACGCTGGTAGCGGGCCTGCGACCACCCGCCCTGCTTGTGCCAGCCGGGCACGTCCGTGCTGTGCTGTTCGGCCCATTCCTCGATCTCGCCCATGAAGAAGCGGAAGAGCCGGCCGTGTACGCGGTCCACGAAGATGATGCCCAAGGGCTCGAACTCCTCGGCCAAGAGCACCAGCGGGCGCACCTCGGGGCGGTCGCCGACCACCAAGCGGTCGCGCACCGGCACCGGCAGGCGGTAGAGGCGCCACAGGTCCAGGGCCGGCGCGCTGAAGAGGGCCAACCCCTGTCCCATGCGGACACTTTCGTCGCCGGCCGCTTGGAAGAAATGTTCCACCGAGGCCAACGCCTCCTCGAGCAGGCGGGGGTCCACTTGGCCTGCTGCTCGGCGGCGGGCCTCCTCCACAAGGCGCCTCACGCGCACTTGCACAGGAGCTTCGTTGACCCGGCGTGGCGAGATGTCCAAGTAGACGCTCACCACAGGAGCATCAGGGCTCCGCAGGGAGGCCAGCCACCGGATGCTCTCGGGGCTCGGCACGTCGTAGTGGCGCACGCCCTCCACAGCATCGAGGTGTTCCAGGAGGCGCCGGCGGGCCTCTTCGTCGTGCGCCTTGCGGCCGGCCGTGGCCAAGGCGGCCGGAATCCGGCGCAGCTCTTCCAAGTAACGACGACATGCGGAGCAGGCGGCGAGGTGTTCGGCAATCTGTTGTTGTTGGGCCTCCGTCAACTCGGACGGCTCCATGACCAGCCATTCCCTCACCTGTTTGCACACACGGTTCACGGCGCACCTCCTTGGCGAAAAGTTTGGAGTGCGTGGTAGAGGTGAAGGCGGGCCTCCTCGGCCGCCTTGCGCACGGCTTGCGGCGAAGCGTTCAGCAGGCGCGCGGCCTCGAGGAGAGGAAGATCGTGGACCAAGTAGAGCTGGAATGCCTCCCGCTGGAAGGGAGACAGCCGGTTCAACGCCTCCTCGAGCACTTGGATCTCCATGTCGTTCAGGGCCGCTTCCTCGGCAGGGGGCACATCTGCGGGCACCACGTCCTCCCACGTCTCCACCTGGTCGGGCTCCCAGTAGGTCCAGACCTGCTCATCGGCTTCGGGATCGGGCACTACTTCTTCCAGGGAAACGAGGTCCACCGGCTCGCGGGCGTACTGTCGGGCCAAGCGGGCCAAGGCCCGCCGCACGGCGCCGTAGAGCCAAGCCCGGGCGGAGAGGTGGAGAGGGCGCTCGTGCCAGCGCTTCCACGCCTCCAGCACTGCCTGGTCCACCACGTCTTGAGGGTCCAAGGCTCCATCGGGCAGAACGCCGAGGGCGACGAGGTAGTCAAGCTCGCGGGCGGCGTAAGTGTAGAGGTCGTCCAGATACGCTTCGATGAAACGTCGAAACCTCCTGCGCTCTCCTTTCCGTGGTTTCATGAGTGGCCTCCAATGCCGGCTTCATCTAAAGAGCACGCGGGGCTGCGGGAAGCCCCCTCGCGGAACCGGGAGCACCGGCCGGTTCTCTTCACAAAATGGCTGAACACTGTTGGAGTGCCGTTGTGTGCCTGCTAAAAAGCTGTTAGACACAAGCACAAGCCGAACACCCGTTGGTTCCCCCGGCACATCGTAAGCACTCCAAGACGAAAACACAAAGGGGGAGCACCCCGTGAACGATGCTCCCCCCACGTTGGCCGCCCGGAGGACTTACGCCTCTCGGTACTCGCCCTCGACCACGTCCTCGTCCTCACCGCCGCCGGCTCGACCGGTGGCATCACCTCCCGGGGGCGCGGCGCCGGGGGTGCCGCCGGTCTGCTGGTAGACGGCCTGGCCCATGCGCATGGCCGCCTGTTCGAGGTCGGCGTAGGCGGTGCGCAGACGAGTTTCGTCGTTGGCCTCGAGGGCTTCGCGCACGGCCTGGATCTTGTTTTCCAGCTCCAGCTTCAGGTCGGAGGGCAGCTTGTCGCCCAGTTCCTTGACCTGCTTGTCGAGCTGGTAGGCCAAGTTGTCGGCCTTGTTGCGCAGCTCGATGAACTCGCGCTTGCGCCGGTCCTCTTCGGCGTGGAGCTCGGCCTCGCGGACCAAGCGCTCGATTTCCTCCTGGCTCAAGTTGGTCGTGGCCGTGATGGTGATCTTCTGTTCCTTGCCGGTGGCCTTGTCCCGCGCGCTCACGTTGAGGATGCCGTTGGCGTCGATGTCGAAGCAGACTTCGATCTGCGGCACACCGCGCGGCGCGGGCGGGATGCCCTCCAAGCGGAAGCGGCCCAAGGTCATGTTGTCGCGGGCCATGGGGCGCTCGCCCTGGAGGACGTGGATGTCCACGGCCGTCTGGTTGTCCTCGGCGGTGGTGAAGATCTCGCACTTGCGCGTCGGGATCGTGGTGTTGCGCGGAATCAACACAGTCATCACCCCGCCCAAGGTCTCGACGCCCAGCGAGAGGGGGGTGACGTCGAGCAGCAGCACGTCCTTCACCTCGCCGGCCAAGACGCCCGCCTGAATGGCCGCGCCAACGGCGACAACCTCATCGGGGTTGACGCCCCGGTGTGGGTCCTTGCCCGTCATGCGGCGCACGAATTCCTGCACCATGGGCATCCGCGTGGCCCCGCCAACGAGCACCACCTCGTCGATGTCCGAGGCGCTGAGCCCGGCGTCCTTGAGGGCCTGCTCGAAGGGCCCCCGGAGGCGCTCGATCAGGTCCTCGGTCAACTGCTCGAACTTGGCGCGCGTCAGGCGCATCTGGAGGTGCTTGGGCCCGCTGGCGTCGGCCGTGATGAAGGGCAAGTTGATCTCCGTCTCCTGGACGGTGGAGAGCTCGATCTTGGCCTTCTCCGCGGCCTCCTTGAGGCGCTGGAGGGCCTGCCGGTCGTTGCGCAGGTCGATGCCCTGGTCCTTGCGGAACTCCTCGACCATCCAGTCCACAATGCGCTGGTCCCAGTCATCGCCGCCCAAGAAAGTGTCGCCGGCCGTGGCGCGCACCTCGACGACGCCCTCGCCCACGTCGAGGATGGAAACGTCGAAGGTGCCGCCGCCCAAGTCGAAGACCAGGATTGTCTCGTCCTTCTTCTTGTCGAGCCCGTAGGCCAGCGCGGCCGCCGTCGGCTCGTTGATGATGCGCAAGACCTCCAATCCCGCGATCTTGCCGGCGTCCTTGGTGGCCTGACGTTGGCTGTCGTTGAAGTAGGCGGGCACAGTAATGACCGCCTGGGTGACGGGCTCGCCCAGGTACGCCTCAGCGTCGGCCTTGAGCTTCTGGAGGATCATGGCGCTGATCTCCTGGGGCGTGTAGACCTTGCCCGTCACGGGAATGCGCACGCGGGCATCGCCCTGCGGACCGGCCACGATTTCGTATGGGGCAATCTCCTTGAACTTCTGCACCACCGGGTCATCGTAGCGTCGCCCCATCAAGCGCTTGACGGAGAAGATCGTGTTCTCCGGGTTCACAATGGCCTGGCGCTTGGCCAACAGCCCCACCAGGCGCTCACCCGATTTGTTAAAGGCCACCACCGACGGCGTTGTTCGGCCGCCTTCCTGGTTGGTGATGACCGTCGGCTCGCCGCCCTCCATAACCGCCATCACCGAGTTGGTCGTCCCCAAGTCGATGCCCAGAATCTTTCCCATGGCCAATCACCTCACTTGTTTGGTCGTTTCGGTTCCAACCCGACCCCCTTCCGCCGTGGAGCTCATCTTGGGGAGCCGAGCGTCACTCGCCTTCGCTTATACAGGCGCCCCGTTGGAAGCGCGCTAACATGGTGCTAGAGAACTATTAGAGCCTTCGGCCAAGCCCGTCACGGCACCCTGACCCCTTGCCGGCGGCGGGCAAGCTCGCGGATGGCGCTCACCTCCTCATCGGTCAAGTCCTGGGGCAAGACCAGTTTCACGTGGGCGTAGAAGTCACCGTAGCGGTCAGGGTGCCTCATGTTGGGCATGCCCTTCCCCCGCAGGCGAAAGGTGCGGCCGTTTTGAGTGCGCGGGGGAATGCGCAACATGACCGTGCCGCCGGGAGTGCGCACGGGCACCTCGCCGCCGGCCACAGCCGTGAAGATGTCCACGGGCACATCGGCGTGAATGTCATCCCCCTCTCGCCGCCACTCCGGGTGGGGTCTCAGGTGGACGACCAGGTAGAGGTCCCCCGGCGGCCCTCCGGCCACGCCAGGAGCACCTTGGCCGGCCAAGCGCACCTTGGCCCCCTCCCGCACGCCCCGGGGGATCGTGGCCTCGATGCGTCGGCCGTCGCCCAAGTCGATGAGGCGCCGAGTGCCGTGGTAGGCTTCCTCCAGCGTGAGCTCCACAGGCACTTCCAGATCGCGCCCTTTCCGAGGGCCGGCACGCCGCCCGGCCCGCCGGCCCACGCCGCCGAAGATCTGCTCGAAGAAGTCGGAGAAGGGCGAACCGCTGCCGAAGAGGTCCTCCAAATCCTCGACCGTCGTCCACCGAAACTCGGCGCCGCCGGGTGTTCCCGTGGTCCACCGGCTCCAGTCGAAATCGCCCGGCGCGCCGGCCTGCTGCCACCGGCGCCAGTCGGCGCCCAAGGCGTCGTACTTCTTGCGCTTTTCCGGGTCCCCGAGGACCTCGTAGGCCTCGTTGATCTCCTTGAACTTCTCCTCGGCCGATTTGTCACCGGGATTCACATCAGGGTGATACTTCCGGGCCAGCCGGCGGTACGCCCGTTTGATTTCCTCTTGGGTGGCATCCTTGGAAACACCGAGGATTTTGTAATAGTCCTTGTATTCCATTTGTCGCTCACCACGCTGGTGGAGTCTCAGGTGTGCTCACACGCCATTGGGGCATTCTACCACAGGAGCCCCGCGGACACAATGCCCTGCAGAGCCCGCTTGACCAGTGTAGTGCCCCGTTGTTAGAAAGGCGTTAGATTTCCCTTACCGTCTTCCGGGGGATTCAGAAGAGGGAAAGCTGTGTGCCCGGATGTTCCCGGCGCGGCGGCCGGCGATGCGTTCCCTCGCGCACCACCTTGAGGGCCTCCTGAATGTCCCGGACGAACGGGGAGAGAGGCAGCCTCATCTCCTGGCCGTACAGGAAGCGGCGCTTGGCCCGGCAGAGGAAGAGCCGTCGGCCGGCGCGGGTGATGCCCACGTAGAAGAGCCGCCGTTCCTCGGCCTCGTCAACCGGCATCCCCGGCCGGCGGTAGGGCAACAGGCCATCTTCCACGCCCACAATGAAGACCGCGGGGAACTCGAGCCCCTTAGCAGCGTGGAGGGTCAGCAGGGCCACGCGGTCGGCGCGGGGATCGTACACGTCGGCCTCGCCGGAGAGGGCCACGGTGACGAGGAACTCCCGCCAGCTCTGGCCCTCCGCGGCCGCGGCGCGGGCGCGGGCCCGCAGCCAAGCCAGCACCTCGTCGTCTTCTCCGGCCTCCAAGCACCCCAGCAGGGCCTCCCACGCCGCCGGCCACTCCTCCCCTTGGCCGTTGAGCTCGGCTTCCCGCAAGCCGGCCAAGAGCGCGCGGGCACGCCGTGCGGCCGGCCCGCGCAGCGGTCTCTCCTCAAGGGCTTCAGCCAGCAGGGCTGAGGCGGGGGAAAGTGTCTCCGTCCGCTCGGCGTGGCCGGTCACCGCCCGGCGGATCGCGGGGCGCACGCTCTCCAGGCGCAGGTGACGGGTGACGGCTTCCCAGCAGAAGAGGGCGCGCGGGTTGATCGTCAGCCACGCGAGGGCCAAGGCCACCCTCACCGACGCCCGCCGGGCGAGGGAGGTGCTGCTGTGGACTTGGCAGGGAATCCCGGCCCGATCCAGAGCTTCGACGAGCGCGCCGGCCTGGGCACGGGTGCGGTAGAGCACGGCGATGTCGCCGAAGGCGAAACGGGCGTCGTCGCTTCCCTCCACGCGGCCCGAGTCGAGGGAGAAGTAGCTGGTTCCCCCGACCAGACGCTCGATCTGGTGGACAACGTACTCGGCCTCGGCCCGCTCGGTCGCCGCGGTGAAGACCTCGATCTTCACCTCCTCGGCGAAGGTGGCCAAGAGCTCGTGGGCGGCCGTCGAAGCCGTGCCGCGCAGCACGTCCTGGGCCGCCTGCAGGATCGCCTGGGCCGAGCGGTAGTTGCGGCGCAGGCGGACCACGCGGGCGGGCCGAAAGTCGTCGGTGAAGGTGTGGAAGTAGCGGCTGTCGGCCCCCCGAAAGCCGTAGATGGCCTGGTCCGGGTCGCCGATGGCACACACGTTGGCCCCGCCGGCCGCCAACAGGCGCAGGAGCCGGTACTGGGCAGCGTTGATGTCCTGGTATTCGTCCACGGCCAGCCAGCGATAGCGGCTGTGGAGGTCGGCGCGCGCGTCGGCTTCCTCCTCCAGCAGGCGCACGGCCAAGGCCAGCAGGTCGGCGTAGTCCACGGCACCGGCCGCCCGCAAGGCCCTGTGATAATCGTGCCACAGGTCGGCGTCGATCGAGGGCGCGGCCACGTCGCGCTTGGCCGCCTGAATGCGCTCGTAGGCGGCCTGGCGCTCGCGAGGGGAGAGGTCGGGGGCCACGGCGCGCAGGATTTCGAGGGCGTCCTCGTCCGTGGCGATCACGAAGTCCTCGGGAAGCCCCAGGCGGCGCGCGTGGGCCCGGAGCAGGGTGGCGGCGAAGGCGTGGAAGGTGGCCACGGTGATGGCGTGGGCCGGCCCGGGGCCCAGCCAGGCGGCCAGGCGCCCGCGCATTTCCTCGGCCGCCCGGTTGGTGAAGGTGATGGCCAGCAGTTCCTGGGGCTTGGCCAAGCTGGTCAGCACCAGGTAGGCCAGCCTGGCGGTGAGCGTGCGCGTCTTGCCCGTGCCCGGCCCGGCCACGATGAGCAGGTGGTGGTCCAACACGCGGACGGCCGCCTGTTGTTCCGGGTTCAGGGCCGCCAGGATGGCCTGCGCCGGATCACCGCTGTCGGCGGACACGTGGACGGCAGGGGGCTCCCGGACCAAGCGCGGGCTGGCGGCTGCTTCGGAGCGGGAAGGGGGTTCCCCGCCGGCAGGAGATGTGGCCGGAGGCGGCGTGACCTGCTCCGCCGGGGGAAGCTTCTCCTCTGGGGCCAACGGGAAGAGGGGCAACGGCGCGGCTCTCCCTTCACCGGGCGGTTCAGCCGAATCCGGCGTCCCCGCATCGGCGAAGACGCGCACGACGCCGAACTCCCCATCGTAGCCGGGCTTTACCACCACCTCGCCACGCCTCATGCGGCCGATGCCCTCGGCCAGGCGCTCGCCAGCCACACGGGCGATCTCCTCCAGGGGCAGGTCAAGCAGGACCGCGAATTCGGGCCCCAGGGCGGCCAACAGGCGTTCGTACTCCCGCTCCACCCGCTTGCTCGTGGGGCTGCGCACGCCCATGAGCTCGGCGAGCACTTCGGGCAGCGGAATCAGGCTGTGATAGGGAAGGGCATTGGGCTTGCGGGCGCCCTCGGGCCGGTCGGCCAGCTCCTCCACCCGGTGGAGGACGCCCACGGTGACGGGCTTCCCACAGGTGGGACACCGGCCATTGTGGGCCAGGGTTTCGGCCGGCTTCCAGCACACGCCGCACTTGCGGTGGCCGTCGTAGTGGTACTTGCCCTCCTCGGGGAAGAACTCCACCGTGCCCAGGAAACGGGCCGGGTCCCCTGTGCGCATGGCCTCGAAAATGGCGTCGTAACTCAGCTCGGCCTGGAGGCGGTTGGCCTCGCGTCCTAGCTTGCGGGGGGAGTGGGCGTCGGAGTTGGAGACGAGCGTGTAGCGGTCCAGGGAGGAGACGCGCCAGTTCATGGGCGGGTCGGAAGAGAGGCCCGTTTCGAGGGCGAAGATGTGGTCGGTCAGGTCATCGAAGCACTCCTCGACGCTGTCAAAGCCCGACTTGGAGCCCAGCAGGGCGAACCAGGGGGTCCAGATGTGGGCGGGGATGAGCACGCCCCGGGCGTCGGTCTCCAGGAGGAGCTCGAGCAGATCGCGGGAGTCGAGCCCCAGGATGGGCCGGCCGTCGGCGCGGATGTTGCCGATGCGTTCCAAGCGCGCCTGGAACGCGCGCACGGCCTCCAAGGTGGGCAGGAAGACCACGTGGTGAACCTTGCGGGTGCGCTCCGCCTTCTTGTAGATGGTGCTGATCTCCCCGCCGAGGATGAAGCGCAAGGGCCGGCGCAACACGGGCGGCAGGCGTTCGTGGACCGCCCGCTCGACTTCGGGCTTGAGGCGCAGCAGGTCGCCCTCGGCCGGCTCCAAGTGGGCTTCCACCTCGTCCAACCAGCCGGGATGGGCGATGTCGCCCGTGGCCACGAGGGTGAGGCCCTTCTTGAGGGCCCAAAGTGCCACGTGGAACACGTCTAGGTCACGGCTGGTGGCGCGGGAGAAGTGAGAATGAATGTGCAGGTCGGCGTAGAACATGCTCTTCCCTTGGCCTGGGGCCTTGTCGGCAGTTGAGCAACACGGGCTTGTTATACCACACTTCGCCCCGCGCGTCCACCGCCGAGCCCCTCCACGGCCTCCTCCCTCGTGGCCGAGGCCACCACGTGGCCGGCGCCGGCGACGAGGGCCTTGGCCTCGTCCTCGCCGAACTCCCGCCCGGCCGCGATCACCGTGACCCGTTTGGCCTCCACGTCCACGGCCACGCCGCGCACGGCAGGGTGTTCCTCGAGCGCGCGGCGCACGGCACGAGCACACCCCTCACAGCGGAGGCTGGGCACATCGAGGGAGAGGCGGGTCACTTCAGCGTGGCCGCCGGCGAGTTTGGGCAGAAGGCGGCCGGCGAAGGAGTTGATCAAGACGGCGCTCACGCTCAAGATCATGGCCACCATCGCCCAGACCGGAGCCACCAAGCCCGTCACTGCCAGGGGAACCCCGACACCGTTGAAGGCGAAGGCCAGGGCGAGGTTCTGCACTGTCTTGCGATAGGAGGCACGGGCGATGTGGTGCGCTTCCACCACAGCGGTGAGCCGGTCGCCCACCAGCACCACGTCGGCGGCCTCGATGGCGATGTCGGTGCCGGCGCCAATGGCGATGCCCACATCGGCCTGGGTGAGGGCCGGCGCGTCGTTGATGCCGTCGCCGACCATGGCCACCCGCTCCCCACGGGCTTGAAACTGGCGCAGGATGTCAGCCTTCTGGCCGGGGAGGAGCTCGGCGTGGACGGCCTCAATGCCCACCTCGGCGGCCACGGCGCGGGCCGTGCGGCGGTCGTCGCCCGTCAACATGGTGGGCTCGATGCCTTCCTGCCGAAGCTGGCGTATGACTTCGCCGGCGTCAGGCTTGAGGGCGTCGGCCACGGCGAGGAGGCCCACCACATTCCCGTCCACGGCCACGGCCACCACCGTGCGCCCACGCTCCGCCTGCTCTCGGAGCACGGGGTCCAACGCGGGCGGCCAGGTACCCTGTTCGGC
>JALSKA010000157.1 GCA_026989095.1 Ardenticatenaceae bacterium | reverse complement strand
CCCTCATGGCCCTGGACGCCCGCGTGACCCTGCGCAGCGCGGCCCGTGGGGAGCGCACGGTGGCGTTGGAGGCGTTCTACACGGGCTTCCGGCAGGTGGACTTGGCGCCCGACGAGATGGTCGTGGGCATCGCCTTTCCCGCCTTGGGCCACAGCCGGCGGGGCGCCTTCGCCAAGCTGGGCTTGCGGCGGGCTCAGGCCATCTCGGTGGTCAACGCCGCCGTCGTGCTCGTGGCCGACGCCAATGCCTCGGGGGGGCTCTGCCCGCCCGTCTGGAAGGCGCGCATCGCCCTCGGCAGCGTGGCCCCCACGGTGATCCGCGCCCGCCGCGCCGAGGAGGCCCTGGTTGGCGCCGAGCTGGACGACCCCACGGTCGAGCGTGTGGCCCGCTTGGCGTCCGAGGAGGCTCGTCCCATCACCGACATCCGCGCCACGGCCGAGTACCGGCGCCATGCCGTCTACGTCCTGGTGAAGCGGCTCCTGCTCGCCCTGCGGGACGGGCGCGAGCGGGAGGATTTTCCCGAACACAGGGTCTACTTGTGGGACGCGCCCCGCCATCCTACCAGCCCTCTGCCCCCCTGGGCCCCCGGCGATGATGAGGTGTGGGCCACGGTCAACGGCCGGCCGGTGACCATGCGCGGCGTGCGGGGCAAGACGCTCCTGTGGGCCCTGCGCGAGCGGGCCGGCCTGGTAGGCGTGAAGGAAGGGTGCGGCGAGGGGGAATGCGGAGCCTGCACGGTGCTCCTCGACGGCGCCGCGGTGATGAGCTGTCTCGTGCCGGCCGAGCGGGCCCACGGCGCCACCATCGTCACCGTGGAGGGCGTGGCCCAGGACGAACACCTCCACCCGGTGCAGGCCGCCTTCGTGGCCCACGACGCCGTGCAGTGTGGCTACTGCACGCCCGGGTTCATCATGAGCGCCGTGCAGCTCCTGCGCGAGCGGCCGACGCCCTCGCCGGAGGAGATCCGCCAGGCCATCAGCGGCAACCTCTGCCGGTGCACGGGCTACTACAAGATCGTAGAGGCCATTGGGGCGGCCGCCGGCCAAGGCGGGGAGGGGGAGGGGTGAGGAGCATGGGGGAGCGTTGAGCGCCACCACGTCACGGAGAACGGCGCGTGTTGGCCCACAGCCGGATACATGGAGGGAGGCGTTATGGGAACTTTGAAAATATCACCCACCTTCGACCCGATGGCTGATTGCGTGTTGTTCGAGGGTGACTGTTTGGAGTTCCTGTCCACGATACCCGACGGATTTGTCAAGCTGGTCGTCACATCTCCTCCCTACAATCTGGGCAAGCCCTACGAGAGACGCCTGAAAATGGGCGAATACATCGAACAGCAACGTCGTGTCATTGAAGAGTGCGTTCGAGTCCTCGATGAGACCGGCAGCTTGTGTTGGCAAGTTGGCAATTACGTTGAGCGTGGGGAGATCATCCCACTGGACATCGTGCTCTACCCAATCTTCGCGTCCTTGAAGCTCCACCTCCGCAACCGCATCATCTGGCACTTTGGTCACGGATTGCACGCTTCTAAGCGCTTCTCGGGACGTTACGAAGTGATTCTGTGGTTCACTAAGGGAGATGAGTACACATTCAACCTTGATGCTGTGCGCGTGCCCCAAAAGTATCCCAACAAGCGCCATTTCAAGGGGCCGAAGAGGGGACAACTCTCAGGACACCCTCTGGGCAAGAACCCATCCGACGTGTGGGAGATCCCCAATGTCAAGGCGAACCACGTGGAAAAGACCATTCACCCCTGTCAGTTCCCTGTTGAGCTCGTCGAGCGTCTGGTGCTTGCCCTGACGGATGAGAGAGATTGGGTGTTGGATCCCTTCATGGGCGTGGGCTCGACGGCCATTGCAGCGTTGATGCACGGGCGGCGTGCGCTCGGGGCCGAGATTGTGCCCGAATACGTTGCCGTGGCCAAGGAGCGCCTCCGGTTGGGGGAAGCCGGCCAATTGCGTGTCCGTCCAATGGAGAGGCCAGTCTACGATCCTCTTGGCTCCAGACGACCTGTTCCTCCCAAGTTTGTCCGGCTGGGATCGAAACAGGCTCGGCTGCCTCTCTTGGATTCCTGTGAACGGGAGGAAGGGGTGTGAGAATCGTGTACGAATATTCTCACCTTGGCGGTGCCGAGATTTTGCAGGTGCATTATCGTCACATCGAGCATGAAATTTACGAGGTCATTGAGGAGATTAAGCCAAAACGCACAAAAAGGAGCCAAGAGAAGGGTAGGCTGGGACGACTGTTGTACTCTCCAAGAGATATAAACCGGCAGTTCCGAGAAGCTTTCAGACAACGAGGCTATCGTGAACTTCGGGATATGTACACAATTACCGTACCCAATAGCGATCTGCAAATTTTCGTGGG
>JALSKA010000156.1 GCA_026989095.1 Ardenticatenaceae bacterium | reverse complement strand
GCCGCGCGGCCGGGGGTACGGCTCCAGCACCGTGGACGTAGTCGGCACCATCTGTGGCCTCATGGCGGCCGTGGCCGGGAGCGTGCCGGACCCGCCTCTCCTCGGTCGCCTGGCCGTGCAGGTGGAGCCGACCGACAGCACCCTGGCGCCGGGCGTGGCCCTCTTCGCCCACCGCACTGCGGCCGTGCTCGAGCCCTGGGGGATGCCGCCGCCGTTGGCCGTCGTGGTGCTCGACCCCGGCGGCCAAGTGAACACCGAGGCGTTTAACCGGGCCGTGTCCGTCGAGATGCTGGGTCGGCTGGCTCCGCTCCACCGCGAGGCGTTCGTGCTCCTGCGCGAGGGCGTGGCGCGCCAGGATGTGGAGGCCATTGGCCGGGCCGCCACCCTCAGCGCCCGGGCCCACCAGGCCGTTCTGCCCAACCCTTTGGTGGACGAGGCCCTCGCGTTGGCCGATGCTGTCGGAGCCGTGGGCATCTGTCGGGCGCACAGTGGCACGCTGGTGGGGCTCCTGTGGGACCCGGCCGCCGGCGACGTGGAGGAGGCGGCGACTTGGGTGGCAGCCCGCCTAGCCGGCCGTGCGCTGGTTCACGTGGTGCCCCTCGTGGGCGGAGGGCCGCGCATTTTCTTCGATGAGGAGAGGTTACAGTGGTGCCCATCCTGGTCGTTGCCGGCACCCACAGCGGCGTGGGCAAGACCACCATCACCGCCGGCCTGATTGCTGCCTGGCGGGCGCGTGGCTTCACCGTCCAGCCCTTCAAAGTGGGGCCCGATTACATCGACCCCACATATCACACCGTGGCCGCCGGCCGCCCCGCGCGCACGCTCGACGCCTGGATGGTGCCGGCGGAGCGCCTGCCCGCCCTGGTCGCCCGGGCTGCCCGGGATGCTGACCTCGTGCTCGTCGAGGGGGTCATGGGCCTTTACGACGGCTTCGGGTATGATGATGAGACCGGCAGCACAGCCCACGTGGCCAAGGTGTTGGGCGCCCCCGTGGTGGTGGTGCTCGACGCGCGGGCCATGGCCCGCAGCGCCGGCGCCTTGGCCCTCGGCTACCGGACCTTCGACCCCGGGCTCCACGTGGCCGGCTTCATCGCCAACCGCGTGGCCGGCGAGGCTCACGGGCGTGGCGTGGCCCAGGCCGTCGAAGCGGCCACAGGCCTGCCCGTCTTCGGGTGGATTCCCAGGGACGAGAGCCTGCGCGTGCCCGAACGCCACTTGGGCCTGGTGCCCACAGCCGAGCCGGGCCGCTGGGAGGCGTTTATCCGGGCGGCCGGGGAGGTGGTCGCCCGTTTCCTGGACATGGACAGACTCTTGGCCGTGGCCCGCCGTGCCGAGCTGCCGGCCGCCGCTCCTTTGCCGGAGCTGGCGCCCGTGGCCGGCGAGCCCGTGGTGGCCGTGGCCCGCGACGAGGCGTTCTCCTTTCTCTACCCCGACAACTTGGACCTGTTGCGCGCGGCCGGGGCTCGCTTGGCCTTCTTCAGCCCCCTCCGGGATGTCGAGCTTCCCCCGAACGCCGGTGCCATCGTGCTCAGCGGTGGCTTTCCCGAGGTCTACGCCGGCGCCCTGGCCGACAACGGGGCCATGCGCGCGGCCATCCGGCGCGCGTGTGAACAGGGGGTGCCCGTGTACGCCGAGTGTGGAGGGCTCATGTACCTGACCGAGGCCATTGTGGACCAGGAGGGCCGGCGTTACCCCATGGTGGGCGTGCTTCCGGGCCACTCGGCGATGACCGGCCGCTTGACCTTGGGCTACCGCCTGGCCGAGGCGGCCACGACGGGGTGGCTCCTGCGGGCCGGCGAGCGGGTGCGGGGGCACGAGTTCCACTACTCCTCCTGGGAGGGGCGACCTGATGGGCTCCCGCCGGCCTATCGGCTCCTCCCGCGCGACGGCCGAGGACGGCCGAGGCCCGAAGGCGCCCGCGTCCGCAACGTCTGGGCCTCGTATGTTCACCTCCACTTCTGGACGAAGCCCGAACTCGCCCGCCGGCTCGTGGCCGCCGCGGCGCGGGGCACTGCTCAGTGAGGAGGCGGAGCGATGTCGGCACGTGTGCTCATGGTGCAGGGGACGGCCTCGTCCGTCGGCAAGAGCTGGCTGGTGGCTGCCCTCTGTCGCCTTCTGGCCCGCCGGGGCGTGCGCGTGGCCCCCTTCAAGGCCCAAAACATGTCCAACAACGCGGCCGTCTGCCCGGACGGCGCCGAGATCGGCCGTGCGCAGGCCCTCCAGGCGCGCGCGGCCGGGCTGACCCCCTGTGCCGAGATGAACCCGATCCTCCTCAAGCCGGAGGCCGACAGCCGCTCACAGGTGATCGTCATGGGGAGGGTCTGGCGCACCCTGCGCGCCGGCGACTACTACCGCCACAAGCGTGATC
>JALSKA010000155.1 GCA_026989095.1 Ardenticatenaceae bacterium | reverse complement strand
TGCTCATCCTCAAGGCCATCGACCAGGTCGCCGTCCCCCAGGATGATGGCTCCCTCCTCATCCCTCGCAAGGCCCTCGCCGACGCCGTCCGCAACACCAAGAACTACCAGGGCCTCAGCGGCACCATCTCCTGTGACGACAAGGGCGACTGCGGCTCCGCCACCGTCGTCGTCAACCAGGTCCAGAACGGCGACTGGGTCCGCGTCTGGCCCGAGGCTGAAGCCGAGGCCGGGATGGGCGAAGTGGCTGCCGAGCTCCCCGACTTGGGCGGGCGCGAGATCACCATCGGCTCGGACACGGCCTACCCGCCCTTCGAGTTCGTGGACGAAAATGGCAACATCGTGGGCTTCGACGTGGACATGATGGACGCCGTCTGTGAGCTGGTCAACTGCCAGCCGCGCTTCGTGACCACGGCCTTCGACGGTATCTTCGCGGCCCTCGCCGCCGGCGAGTTCGACGCCGTGGTGTCGGCCGTCACCATCACGGCCGAACGGGCCGAGATCGTGGACTTCACTCGCCCCTACCTGAACGCCGGCCAGATCGTCACCGTGCGGGCCGACACCACCGACATCAACGGCCCCGAGGACTTGGCCGACAAGATCGTGGGCGTCCAGTTGGGCACCACCGGGGACATCGCCGCCAGCGAGTACACGGCCGAGGAGAACATCCGCCGCTACCAGACTATCGACGTGGCCATGGCGGCCTTGGCGCAGGGTGACATCGACGCGGTCATTGCCGACGCGCCCACCTCGGCCGACATCGTGGAGAAGCAGTTCAAGGGGCAGTTGAAGCTAGTCGGCGAGCCCTTCACCGATGAGTATTACGGCATCGCCGTGCGCAAGGAGACGCCCGAGCTGACTGAGGCCTTCAACGCGGCACTGGAGGTGCTCATCCAGGACGGCACCTTGCAGGAGCTGGCCGGCAAGTGGGGCCTGCCCGAGAGTTCGGTCCAGAACTTGCCCGAAAGCGGCCTGGAGTAGGCCGAAGGGCTTCACGTGGCCTTCCGCCGGGGCAGTGCCAATGCACTGCCCCGGCCGCGAAGCCGTGTGAGTCCCCCCAGAGGCGAACAAGAGGACGGCCACCATGTCAGGCACAGGCATTGATGTGGACGTTGGGCAACACGCACGCCACAGGGAGAGCTTCTACCAGGCCATCAGCCGGATTCCCCTGTGGCTGCTCGTGCTGATGATCATGGCCGCCGTTGTGGTGATCTCAGTAGTGCGCTCCGAGAATTACAGCGAGATCGCCGGTTTTATTTCCAAGGGCCTCTCCTTCACCATCCGCATTTCCGTGCTCGGCTACGCCTTGGCGCTCGTGGTGGGGCTGATCGTGGGGCTAGGGCGCGTGTCGAGCAACCCCATCATTTACACGGTGGCCACGCTCTACGTGGAGATCTTGCGGGGCGTGCCCATTCTCGTGGTGATTCTCTACGTGGCCTTCGTGATCAGCCCGCGGGTGGGCGTGCGGTCCGACATTGTGCGGGCCATTGTGGCCCTGGGGCTGGCCTACGCGGCCTACCTCGCCGAGGTCTACCGCGCCGGCATCCAGTCCATCCCCAAAGGGCAGATCGAGGCCGCCCACTCGTTGGGCATGAACCGATACCAGACCATGCGCTACGTTGTGCTTCCCCAGGCCATCCGGCTCATCCTGCCGCCGTTGGGCAACGACTTCATCGCCATCCTGAAGGACTCTTCGCTCGCCACCGTCATCAGCGTGCCCGAGCTCACCCAACAGACGCGCCTCTACGTCTCCCGAACCTTCGACACCTTCGGCGGCTGGACGATGGCCGCCCTGCTCTACTTGAGCATGACCTTGGTGCTCTCGCTCTTCGTCCGAGTGCTGGAACGCCTGAGCACCTACGAGCGGCGTTGACCTGCCGCCCCCTCACGGCAGCGCCGGTGCCGGCGCGCCCAGCCGCGCGCCTCTCCTGTTGCGCGTTTCTCCCTTTTGCGTTACAATGGCGTCCGCCGTCGCACCCGAACAAGGGGCAGCCTTGACGGCCCAGCATCCACCGCACACGGGCGGCCGGCCCGCCCCGGGCGCTTTCCCCGCACACCTCGCCAGGCGCCCGCCGGCCCCCGCAAACCACAGAGGAAAGGAGGTGAAGACTTCG
Source organism: Ardenticatenaceae bacterium (assembly GCA_026989095.1). GTDB lineage: Bacteria > Chloroflexota > Anaerolineae > Ardenticatenales > Ardenticatenaceae > WFWG01. Next base: position 280 of record JALSKA010000155.1, on the reverse strand, counting down.
CAACGAGGCGAACGTTTCTTCCACACGTCCCCTGAATGACGATCAACCCCGAAAGGTGCAACCGGAGGAGAACGTATGCGCAAGTACACCTTCCCGCTTCTGCTGTTGGTCCTTGCCCTGCTGCTGGTGGCCTGCCCAGGCGGCGGCGCTGCCCCCACCGCCACGCCACAGCCACAGCCCACCCAGCCCCAACAGCCCCCAGAGGCCGAACAGCCCACCCAGCCCCAACAGCCCGCCGTCGACGACCCCTGGGGCGTCGTCCAACTCCAGCCCGGCGAGC
>JALSKA010000154.1 GCA_026989095.1 Ardenticatenaceae bacterium | reverse complement strand
CCCGGCGATGAAGTTCATCCACTCCACGCCGGCGGCCTCGGACTTGTCGGAGGTGAAGGCCAGCTCGCCGTTCGCCTCGGCCAGGTAGCCGACGGCCAGCGAGTGCCACGGGGCCTGGCCCTGGTCGTAGTAGGGCCACCAGGTGGAGACCGTGTTCTCCGCGTCCAAGCTGTAGCTGTCGGAGTAGGTCTCGATCACCAGCGGGTCGGTGGAGACGATGCGCACGCCCTTGAAGACGCTCAGGAAGGACTCGAGCGAGGGGACGACGGCCTCGTCGAAGATCTCGCTCTCCTGCTTGCCGCGGTCGAAAGTGAGGATCATGTTGATGACGAAGTCACCCACGCTGAGCGGGCTGCCGTCCTGCCACATGACCGTGTCGAAGAGGTCCTCGGGGTAGTAGACGACGGTCTTGACCTTGGCCGTGGCGCCGTCGGGGAACTTCTCGCCCACGGTGACGAAGCGCTGCTCGGCCGCGTCCCAGTCCGCCCACGCATCCTCGGGCACGGGGATCTCGTCCTGGAATTCCAGGGTCACCCAGTCGAGGGTGCGGCGGATGGGCAGGCCGGTTTCGGCGACCACCTCAGCCCGCTCGATGCGGTTGGGCAACTGCAAGCCGGTGTAGGGGTTGGGCACAGTGGCGAACTCGCCCGTGGCCCGCTGCACGGCGGTGTCGTAAATCCAGTTGCTGCCGCCCAGCGGGTTCCAGGGCTCGATGAGCACGCCCTGCTGGCCCCAGCGAACCGTGCCGCCCACCTGGTCCTTCCAGCGCAGCGTGAAGGGCCACAAGGCGGAGCCGGAGACGCCGCCGGCCAGGTCATAGGCCACCTCCAGGTTGGCGGAGAGGGGCCAGAAGCTCACGCTGTCGGCCAGCCAGACGCGCACCGAATCCTGCAGGGCGTAGTCCATGGCCTGGCGGAAGAGCTGGTCGCGCTCCTCCATGGAGTTGAACTCGTTGTTGGCCAACTTCTCGGCCACATCGTAGAAGTCGGGGTCGTTCTCGTAGGCCTGCCAGAGCGGGCCGGGAAGACCAAGGTTGGTGTAGAAGAAGGCGAAGTTGCTGCCCTGGTCGCGGTCCACGGCGGTGGTGATCCAGCCGCCGGTGTAGATGCTCCACTGGCCCTCGGCGGGGTCGGAGCCGTACCAGATGGGGCTGGCTTCGGTCCGGGTCTTGTACTGGCGGTCCACGGTGAAGCCCAGCTCCTCGAGCTGGTTGGAGACGTAGTCGCCGATCTGCGTGCGCTCGTCCTCGGTGCGGATGAGGAAGATGATGGTGACGGGCTCGCCGTTGTAGGTCCACTTGCCGTCCACCATCTCGGCGCCCAGCGCCTGCATCCGCTCGGTGATCACATCGCGCGCCCGCTCGATGTCATAGGCGTACCGGGCTTCCAGCTCGCGGACCTTGTCCACGTAGCGGGCGTAGTCGGGGAAGGCGGAGGTGATGGGCAAGTACTTGGGCCGCGCCAGGCCGCCGTAGATCTCCTGCACGATGTAATCGCGGTCCACGACCCAGTTCATGGCCTCGCGGATCGCGGGGTCGCCGAAGGGGTTCAGGCGCCCGTCGTTGAAGGTCAACACCGGGTTAAAGGTGAGCTCCGTGTAGGTGCCGAAGCTGAGCACGTAGCTCATGTCGGGGTTTTCCTTCACCCGGGTGAACGCCTCGGGGTCGCTCAGGCCGCCGCCGTAGAGGTCGATGTCACCGGCCTCCAAGCGGGGGATGGCCTGGTCATCGGACTCGAGAGCGCTGAAGACCACCTGGTCCACCCAGGCGCCCGTGCGGTCCTCGGCCATTGGCTCGGGCGTGGCCGTGGGCTCGGGCGTGGCCGTGGGCTCAGGGGCCTCCGTGGGCTCCTCCATCGGGGCCTCGGTTGGCGTTGGCTGCGCAGCAGGCGCCTCGGTCGGCTCCTCGGGCGGCGGTGCCGTGGTCGGAGTGGCAGCCTGCTGCCCAGGGCAGGCCGTTAAGGCCAAGGTCATAATGAGCAGCACGACAACGCTCCAGAACAGACGCTTACGTGGCATACGTTCTCCTCCTCACATGTTACACGTTGATTGTAGTGACACCACCCGCTTTTCCCAAAAACAGCTTACGGCTCTTCTTTCCCTGCTCTCACCCCCTTTCCCTGTGAGATCTCGGGTGTACAACGGTCCGCGAACGGACCTCACTCACCGCGCAAGCGCGGGTCGAACGCATCGCGCAGGCCATCACCCAGGAAGTTGAAGGCCAACGTGGTCAAGGTGAGGGCCAAGGAGGGCACGAAGACCTGGTGAGGGTAGACCGTAAGAGCCCTGAAGGAGTCGGAGATCATGAGCCCCCAGCTCGGGGTCGGCGGGTTGACACCCAAGCCGATGAAGCTGAGAAAGGCTTCCAGGAAAATGTAGCCGGGTATGGCCAAGGTTTCGGCCACGATGCAGGGGCCCAA
>JALSKA010000153.1 GCA_026989095.1 Ardenticatenaceae bacterium | reverse complement strand
CGGGTGCGCAGCCTGGTGCTGGTCAACACTTTCGCGCGCCTGCGGCCCCAAGGAGTGCGCGGCCTTCTCTACTTCCCCGTGCGCATGGCCCTGCTGTACACCTTGGGCCTCGAAACTCAGGCGCGCCTGGTGGCCAAGCGCATCTTCCCCCATCCCCACCAGGAGGCGCTGCGCGCACAACTTCGCCATCGCATTGCCCAGACCGAGCCCCGCGCCTACCGCGCCGCCATGTGGGCGTTGGCCCGCTTCAACGTGGAGGACCGGCTGGGCGATGTCCGGGCTCCCACCCTGGTCATCACGGGCGACGAGGACACCACAGTTCCCCCGGCCACTCAACGCCTGCTGGCGGAGCGCATCCCCGGCGCGCAGCAGGTCACCATTCCAGGCGCAGGCCACGCAGTCATCCTCGACAGCCCCGCGGCCTTCAACGCGGCGCTGCTCTCCTTCTTGGGCGACCTGACGGGATGAGCGAGACACGTCAGCCCCGTCCAAGTCCGACGGTTCCCACTTACCCTTTGATCGAGCCCGCCAGCAAGCCCCGCACGAAGTAGCGCTGGAGCGCGAAGAAGACGGTCAACGGCAGGATCATGGAAACAAAGGCGCCAGCGGTGAGCAGATGCCACTCGGTGCCGAAAGTGCCCAACATGCCCAACAGGCGCTGGGTGAGCACTTGAACCTCCGGCGAAGCCCCGAGAAAGACCAGGGCCACCAGCAGGTCGTTCCACACCCACAGGAACTGGAAGATGGCGAAGGAGGCTAAAGCTGGCATCGAAAGGGGCAGGACCAGGCGCGTGAAGACGGTGAAGTGAGAGGCGCCGTCTATGAAGGCGGACTCCAGGAGATCCCTGGGCAGGGCGCTGATGGCGTTGTACAACAGATAGATGGCCAAAGGCAGGCCGAAGCCGGTGTGGGCCAGCCAGATGCCCAAGAAGGTGCCGCTCAGGTTCAGGCGCACGTAGTCCTTCAGAATGGGAATGAGGGCAATCTGCAGGGGAACCACCAGCAAGGCCACCACGCCGATGAAGAAGAAACGCCGTCCGGGAAAGCGAAGCCAGGCGAAACCGTAGGCCGCGAAAGCGGCAATGAGAATGGGTATGACTGTGGCAGGCACGGTCACCGTGAGGCTGTTGAGCACGGCCGTGCCCAAGTTGATGTTCTCCTGGCCGCGCTTGGCCAACTCCTGGAGACGGGGATCGTCGCCCACCATGCCCAAGACGATGCGGTAGTTGTCCAATGTGAGGTTGGCCTGTGCGGGGTTCTTGAGGACCGTCCACCACCCCGTTCTGGTCACCTCATCGCCGGGACGAAAGGAGCTGATGAGCAGGCCGAGAGTCGGAATGGTCCACAGGGCGGCGATGAGCATCAGAGTGCCGTACACCACAACAGTGCCCGCCCACGTTCTACGCACACTCATCGGAAAGCCTCCGTCCGTTGGGCAAACTGGCGCAGGTTGTACCACATCACTGGGATGACGGCCACCAGCAGGACGATGGCGATGGCCGCCCCGCGGCCGTAGTGAAAGGCGCGGAACATCTGGTTGTACTGCTCATTGGCAATTACTTGGGTGCCGAAGTTGCCACCCGTCACGGTCTGAACGATGTCGAAGATCTTGAGGGTGAAGAGGACGATAGTGGTCGCCACGGTAAGAATTGTGCCCCGAATGGTGGGCAGAATGATGCGGAAGAAGATCTGCACTTCGTCGGCGCCGTCGATCCGGCCTGCTTCCAACAGCTCCCTGGGAATGGCCTTGATAGCCGCCGAGATGATCACCATGGCGTACCCTGTCTGAAGCCAGATGAGAATGACAATCAGGAGCAATGTGTTCCACGGCTGCATCAGGAGCCAAGCCCTTGGCTGTCCGCCCAAGGCGGTCACCACGGCGTTCAACAGGCCGATCTGCTCGGCGCCCGGCGGACGGAATTCGTACACGAACTTCCAAATGACCGACGCCCCCACCATGGAAATGGCCATGGGCATGAAGATGAGCGCCTTGATGAACGTCTCGAAGAGGGGGTGCGTGCGGTCGGCCAGCACGGCGATGAGCAGGCCAAATCCTACGCTGAAGCCGGTGCCAATGACCAGCCACAACAGGTTGTTGCGGAACGACTCCAACATGGCGTCGCTCGTGAAGGCGTACACGTAGTTCTCGAGGCCCACGAACTGCTCGCCCCGCGCGTCCAGCAGGCTGGCGTAGAATGTCCGCACAGTGGGCAGGGCCAAATACCAAGCCAGGATCACCAGGGCAGGGCCGACGAAGAGGAAGGGAGTCAACCGGGTCCTCCACCGGACCGGGAGTTGCTCGATGACCATGTTGGCCAGGAAGAAGAGGGCCATCACCCCGCCCACGCCCCAGACGATGGCTACCCCGGCGGTGATCCAGTGAGGAGCCCGCGTGTCGCGTAGGAAGATGAAGACGCGCCAGAGGACCACAAAGGTGATCGTGGGCACGAACAGGGAAACGAGCAGACGGCCCACGGCTGTCGTCAGCCACCGGAAGGCTCCGGCCGGCTCTCCTGGTGTTCCGACACGTTGCATGAGCGCTCTCCCCAGAGTGAACAGGCGTGAGCAGGGTGAGGGCGGAGCACTCCCCACAGCTCACCCTGCTCACGCGGCCGTCGAGTGAAACTTGGCGGGCTATTGAGTGGGCAACGTCGCGTCGATGTCGGCCAGCACTTGGTCAAGAGTGCGGTTGCCGCTCACCCAATCGGTGATGCCCTTCCAGAAGGCCAGGTTCACGGCCGAGTCCATGTTGTCCGAGCCGTCGAAGCGGGCGCCGGTGGCGCCGGTGATGGCCTCGGCCATGGTGCGCTCCAGCTTCGTCGGATACCAGGTGAGATCTTGCCCCTTGTGGGGGAACAACGAGCCGCCCAGCTTTGCCCACGGCTCGACGGAGTCCACGGTTCCCAGGAACTCGATGAACTTGCGCACTTCGGGGCGATCCTTGCCCTGGAAGACCACGTATTGGTCGCCACCCACTTCTAAGGTGAAGGGCAGGGAGTCGTCGATGGGGGGCATCATGAAGACGCCCACTTGGTTGTCCAAGTCCGCCTGCACTTCCTCGGGGAAGAAATTGGTGACGAAGCTGCCCTGCATGTGGAGCCAGCACTTGGGCGGATCGTCGAACAGCCAGGCAGCGGGCTCCCGGAAGTTGGTGAGGGCAATGGTCTGCGGACCGCCGTAGACCAGCTCGGGGTCCATCCAGATGCCCTCCAGAATCTGCCAGGCGTTCTTGACCTCGGGCGAACTGAACTTGAGCTCGTGAGCCACCCACTGGTCGTAGACCTCGACGGGCTGGGTGCGCAGCATGATGTTCTCGATCCAATCGGTGCCCTTCCAGCCCGTGGCGGCTCCTGACTCGATGCCGTCACACCAGGGGGCGATGCCGGTCTGCTTCATCTCCTCGGTGAGGGCCATCAGCTCCTCCCACGTGGTGGGCACCTCAAAGCCGGCGGCCTCGAAGGCGGGCTTGTTGTACCATATCCAGCCCTTGGCGTTCACCCGGTGGAACATGCCGTAGGGCACGCCGTCCACCGAGGAGAGTTCCTTCCAGGCCGGCGCGTAGTTCTGGTCGTAGATGGCCAACGCCTCGTCCCAGAGGGGGACCAACTTGCCCTCCCGGGCGAATTTTGCCACGGCGCCCGGCTGGGGGAAGGCGGCGATGTCGGGCGGGTCGCCCGCCTCCACGCGCACGGTGATGAGCGTCTCGAACTCGGCCGTTCCCGAGTAGATGACGTCGATGCCCGGGTTCTGTTCCTCGAAGACGGCAATCACCTCGTTAAACGCCGTTTCCTCCGGGCCACGGAAGGGGCCCAGGATGAAGACTTTGCCGATGTCCTCGCCCGCCTCCACGGGCTCGGGCGTGGCCGTGACCACCACCTGCCTCTCAATGACTTGGGGAGTGGGCGTGGCTCCCCCACAGGCTGCCAGCACAAGCGCGCCGAAGAGCACGGCGAACATGAGCACAAAGCGCCGGTTTTGCATCGTTCTCCTCTCTTTCTCCTCCCAACGGGGGACACGTTTGAAACCGATAGGCCGCCTCGCACCCCAGGACACTCACGGCCACGGCCGAGCACAGCACGAGGCGACCGTGCCGTGTGGTTCCCAGGGGGCTCCCACCAGAGACACATGCTCTCCTTCCCGAAGCTCCACCTCCTTTCTGCACTCAACACGTGCCGATTCCCGATGTGGTTGGGGAACGAACTATCCTGCCGTCGTCCGGCGGACAACCAACTCCACGGGGAGCTCGACGTGCTGAGGGGGCTGTTCAGGGTCGTCAATGCGTTTGAGCAGGAGCTCGACCCCCAGCGTGCCGCTCTCGAAGAAGGGTTGGCGGACGGTGCTGAGTTCCAAGTACTCGGCCACTTCGATGTCGTCGTAGCCGATGACGGCCACATCCTCGGGTGTGCGCAGGCCGCGCTCGCGCAGCGCCTCCAGCACGCCGAGGGCTTGGGTGTCACTGGCGGCGAAGATGGCCGTGGGCGGATCGTTCAGGTCCAACAGGCGGTGGGTGAGGGCGCGGGCTTGGGCACGGCCATGTTCTCCCTGCTGGTGGTATTCCGGCCGGAAGGGAAGCCCGTAATCGGCCAACGCCCGGCGGTATCCCCGGTACCGGTCACGGCTGGAGGTGAAGTTGAAGGGGTTGACCAGCGGGTCACTCACGTAGGCGATGCGGCGGTGGCCCAGCTCGATCAGGTGTTGGGTGGCCATGTAGCCTCCGGCCACGTCGTCCACCACCACACGGCTGAGGGCCGGATGATAGGCGTCCACGAGGACCACAGGCACGCCGGCCTCTTTCCACCGGGCCACGTCCTCGTCGCCGGGGGAAAGGGAAATGATGAGCACGCCGTCCACCTTGTGGCCAAGGGGGACTTCGTGGAAACAGGCGTCCCGCTTGTCCGTGGTCTCCACGTTGTAGACGATGAGGTCGTACTCGCTCTCGGCAACGGTGGCCTCGATCCCGCGCAGCCGTTCGACAAAGGCGGGGCGGGTAAAAAAGGGGGCGATGACGGCGATGGTGAGGGTCTTGCGCAGCGAGAGGCGCTGGGCAATGGGGCTCGGGCGGTAGTTCAGCTCCTCAATGGCCGCCAGGACGCGCCGGCGAGTCTCCTCCCGCACGTGGGGGCTGCCGTTGAGCACCCGTGACACGGTGCCGATGCCCACACCGGCGCGTTTGGCCACGTCGTAGATCGTGACGCCCACAGAGCCTCTCCGAAACACACATGGGGAATGAACGCCCTTTGTCCGGCACGAAGGCATGGAAGCGCTTCCATTATATCAAGGGGGGAGGAGTTTGTCAACAGCAAAAGTGGGCTCAAAAAAGCTTCCGTGGTCTCACAAGAAAAACCGCCGGTCCCTTGGGGGGACCGGCGGGGCGAAAGCTCTGGCGATGGTGGAGAGAGGCGCTCAGGCGTGTCCGTCCTCTTGGACCATTTCCTTGATGGTCTCCACCACCTCCGGGTTGGCCAAGGTGGTCACATCACCCACGTCGGCTTGATTGGAGATGGAGGCCAGCACGCGCCGCATGATCTTGCCGGAGCGCGTCTTGGGCAAGTCGGGGACGATGTAGACGTGCTTGGGCCGGGCAATTTTGCCGATGATCTCTTCGACGGCCTTGACCACCTTGCGCTCGATCTCCTCACTGGGCTCGTAGCCGGGCTTCAGGGAGACGTAGACATCGGGCACGCGCCCCTTGAGCTCGTCCACGCGGGGCACCACGGCCGCCTCGGCCACTTCCTCGACGGTGAGCACGGCCGATTCCAGCTCCTTGGTGCCCAAGCGGTGGCCGGCCACGTTGATCACATCATCCACGCGGCCCAGAATGCGGAAGTAGCCGTCGGCCGCTTGGGTGGCCGCGTCGCCGGCGAAGTAGGGCCAATCGCGCCAGTCCTTGCTGTTGGGGTCCTTGTTGTACTTGGCGTAGTAGGTCTGGATGAAGCGCTCGGGGTCTCCCCAGATGCCCTGGGTAATGCCGGGCCACGGGTTGCGGATGACCAGGTTGCCGGCCTTGCCGGCGCCGGGCGGAATTTCGTTCCCTTCCTCGTCTAAAATCACCGCGTAGATGCCCGGCATGGCGGGCCCGGCGCTGCCCGGCTTCATGGGATCAATGGCGGGGATAGTGGTGCAGAGGAAGCCCCCCGTTTCGGTCTGCCACCAAGTGTCCACGATGACGGCTTTCCCCTTGCCGACGACATGGTAGTACCACCGCCAGACCTCGGGCTCTATGGGTTCGCCCACGGTGGTCATGTGCTTGAAGCGGTGGTTGTAGTGCAGGGGGCCTTCGGGGTCGGCCTTGCGCAACATGCGGATGGCCGTGGGCGACGTGTGGAAGATGTTGACGTTGAGCTGTTCGGCGATGCGCCACGGCCTGCCGGCGTCGGGGTAGGTGGGCACTCCTTCGTAGATGACGCTGGTGGCCGCCACGGCCAAGGGGCCGTAGACAATGTAGGAGTGGCCGGTAATCCAGCCGATGTCGGCCATGCACCAGTAGACATCCTCGGGGTGGATGTCCTGAATCATTTTGGAAGTCCACGCCACGTAGGCCATGTAGCCGCCGGTGCTGTGCTGCTGCCCCTTGGGCTTGCCGGTGGTGCCGCTGGTGTACATGAGGAAGAGGGGCGCTTCGGCCGGCATCTTGACCGGTTCGACGCGGGCACCGCGGTGCTTTTTCAGCAGCTCGTCCATGAAGAGGTCTCGCCCTTCGACCATGGCGGCGCTGGAATGGTACTGCTTGGGATAGCGCCGCCAGACCAACACCTGCTCGACCTCGTGGCCCTGCTCGGCGGCGAGCTGCACGGCCTCATCGGCCTTGACCTTGTGGTCCAGCAGGGTGCCATTGCGCCAGTAGCTGTCCATCGTCACCAGCACGCGGCTGCCCGAGTCCACGATCCGGTCGGCACAGGCTTGGCCGCTGAAGCCGGCGAAGACCACCGAGTGGATGATGCCCAAGCGAGCACAGGCCAGCATGGTGATGGGCAGCTCGAGCACCATGGGCATGTGAATGGTCACCCGGTCGCCCGTCTTGAGTCCCAAATCCTGGAGAACGGCGGCCACTTCGTTGACCCGCACGTAGAGCTCCTGGTAGGTGAGGGCCACGTGGGCCTCGTCCTCGGGCTCGGGCACGAAGATGAAGGCCGCCTTGTTGCGGTGCTGCTCCAAGTGACGGTCCACACAGTTGTAACAGGCGTTGAGCTTGCCGCCCACGAACCACTTCCAGAAGGGCGGGTTGCTCGTGTCCAGCGTGGTGTGCCAGTACTGATACCAGTCGAGCAGGTCAGCGTACTCCTTGAAGCAGTCGGGGAAATGTTCTTCGCTGAACCGCTCGCGGATGGTGGGGTCGGTCATGTTGGCCTGGGCGATGAATTCCATAGGAGGATAGTAATATTCCTCCTCCCCCCAGTGTACGGCCACCTCGGCTTCGGTGACTTCTGTGCGGTCCTTCTCTTCCGCCATGAGGTTGCCTCCTTTCTTGAATTTCACGGCCTCTCTCACCTGTTTACGGCAGGGTGTAGATACCGGGGGAAAAGGCGCTGTTCGGCCTCCGATGGTGTGGGCTGTGAACGAGCGTTGGGGGAGCCGGGGAAACACCCTCTTGGAGGCAGACGGGAAATCAGGCAGACGGGAAATCCTCCGTCGCCCGGCCACACCTCCTGCTCGACACACGTCGAACACACAGCTCCGACAACGCTCGGGCCGCAAGCGCTGTGGGCACATGGTAGGATGGCACGGCTTACGGGTCTCAGGGAGCAAACCGACGGAAAAGTGCGGTGAGCCAGGGTATTCCTATCATACAGGATTCCCAAAAGGGGGAACAATACTCGAACGGGTAGACCGACGAACACACAAACGAGGGGGAGATGCCCACCTCTTCGGGTAGGGGCTCGAGGCCGGGGCTTGGTTTGCCATCTTGTGCGTTCCTGTTTACAATGGGGCGCGTCTTTTTTCCAAAGCAAAGCCCCCATACGTCCACCACAACGCAGCATGAGGGAATGTGCCCATTCGGCGTTTGCGCAGAAGCGGGTTGGGGTCAACGCCGTGTGGGTTTGTCCTGTCGGTGCCGGTCGGAACATAGCCGGTCACGGCAAGTTCGGCGTCACAAGGGAGAGGGAAAGGGCGTATTTGGAAGAAAAGCGTGGACTTATCGATGTGAGAGGTGACGTATGGGTTTCAGGAGCAGGAAGAAACGCAAGGGCAGGGGCAAAGGCAAGCCATCCCCCGACATCGAGTACCAGGTGAGCTACCTGGTGCGCTCCAAGGACGAGAAGGGCATGATCGCCATGCGCGACCGTCCTCCCAAGGTGGGCGAGGTGGTCACCATTCGGGGCAAGAAGTACCGCATTGTGGAAGTCGAGACGCTCATCCTGCCCCTGAGCCGCTTCGCCTATTACCACGCGCTCTGTGAACCGGTGTGACCGCCGGAAGAGAGCCGGCGCGGCTGTGACGGTCTCCCGGGTCCCGGGCATCATCACCGGCCGAGCCGTCACGGCTGCGGCAGGATCGAGGAGGGCGCAGCAATCGCCGGGCGGAGAGGAGCATTGCCATGCACCACGTCGAACTCCTCGCCATAGGCAACGAATTGCTCTTGGGGCTCACCGAGGAGCGCAACATCTCCTGGCTCTGCCGCACCCTCACGCGCGCCGGCGCCCTCGTCGAACAGGCCACCATCGTGGGCGACGTGGCCGAGGACATTCAGGCTGCTGTGCGCGGTGCCATCCTGCGCCGGGCCGGGCTCATCGTCACCTGCGGGGGATTAGGCCCCACCGACGACGACCAGACGGTGGCCATCCTCGCCCGCGCTCTCAACCGCCCCCTCGAGGAGAACGAACGTGCCCTGGCCTTGGTCCAGCAGCGTTTCCGCGAGCTGTACGAGGCCGGCGACGTGGATTCCCCGGCGTTGACCCCCGAGCGGCGCAAGATGGCCCGGCTACCGGCCGGTGCCGAGCCCCTGCCCAACGCTGTGGGCACCGCACCTGGCCTCCTCCTCAATATCGGCGACCGCACGTGGGTGTGCGCTCTGCCGGGCCCACCCCGAGAGCTTCAGCCCATGGTCGAGCGCGCCCTGTTGCCGCGCCTTGGGGAGCTTGTGCCCCTGGCCGCCTTCCGCGAACGTCACTACCGCGCCCACTGCCCGGACGAGTCGGTCCTAGCCCCCTTGCTCCGCGAAGTGGCAGCTCAGCACCGGGACGTGTACGTCAAATCCCGCGCGGCCGCCTACCGGGCCGACGTCACCTTCCGGCTGCTCCTCGCCACCCGTGCCCCCACGCCCGCCGAAGCGGAAGCCCGCTTGGACGCCGCCGAACAGAGCCTGCACGAGGTGCTGCGCCGGGCCGGCATCCGGCTCGAAGCGACGTCCGGCAACGACGAAGAAGGCCCCGCATCTCCGTGAAAGCGAGAAACACCAAAAAACCCCCGCGCCTCTCGGGCCACGGGGGTCTCCTGCCAGCGGCCGACGATGAACCGTGGGCTCATCTTCCCATCACGGCCGCGCCGACACCGAAGATCACGGCCACGATCATCGCCCCGATGATGTAGACGATGAACCCCACAACCACCGTGAGAATGGCCTTGACCGTGTCGAAATCGAGGGCCTGGCGCACGGCCACGACCATGGCCACCAGGGCCCAAATAGCTCCGACGAGGCCGGCCAGCGCGCCCAAGCACGGTATGAACGAGAACGCCCCCAGGATGTTGGGCGTGTAGGCGTAGCCGAGCGTGCGAATCAGCTCACCGTAATCGGCCGTCCCCCCGAAGAGCTGCGTGCCGATGAAATAGGTGAGCCACGCCCAGATGAAGAAGCCGATCAGGCTCCACACACCGCTGAAAATGGCAGCCCCCACTGTCATCGGCCCGAAGAGACTGGCGATGATTGAGCCAATGGTGTTGAGCACGGCGATCACCACCACGACGGTGATGGCCTCTTGGGTAAGGGCCGGATTGGCCTCCACTTCCTCGAACAGCTCGATGTCAAGACGTGCTGCCCGGATCATCCGTTCGACCATGCTTGCACCTCCTCGGGTTTACGGGGTTTCACACAGCCAGCCTCATCACATGCTCCACACATCGTCCTATACGTCATTGTATCAAACAGTGATGCACAACGTCAATTCCCAAACCCGAACGACATGGTGTGAGCCAGCATCGGGGAAACCACAATTCCACCGATTTGACAACATAGTGGGGCCGAGTATACTTTCGTCCGCGTTGGAGCCGGTTAGGTCTTCGGATGTACAATTGAAGAGGGAGTAGAGGCACAAGGAAAAAGCACCCCGAAGGGGGTTGCTTTTATGTAGAGGGGGGTGAAAGCGAAGACCGGCGCCTCTCCGTCAAGGCAACACGAGGCAGAGGTCAACGCGGAGAACGGGTGGCCCAACCCACACCGGCAATCAGCCTGTCCCCGTGGCGAGGGCCACGCCGACTTCTCCCCCTCGGCCGTTTGTGCCTGGGTGTGCCCCTGGGGGCACGAGCTAACTCATTTTCAGAAAGGGGGGCTCGCTATGGAGAAGATGCACGCTTCTCTGGGGGAACTTCTGGGGACGGCCGAGCGGATCGTCCTAGGCAAACATTTAATCGTCGAACTCTGGACCCACAACCCACAGGTGCTCGACGACCCCGCTTTCCTGCGCGACACCTTGTTGGCCGCCGCACGCCGAGGCAACCTCAACGTGATCAACATCGCCATGCACGAGTTCGCCCCTCACGGCGTCACCGGTGTCGTGCTCCTGGCTGAATCCCACCTCTCCATCCACACGTGGCCCGAACACGGGTATGCTGCCATCGATGTCTTCACATGTGGGGGCAACCCGTGGGCCGTCATCGATGAGCTCAAGGAGCGATTGGATGTCCAGCGCATTGAAGTTCGAGAACTGGATCGCGGCATCCTGGGATAAATCGGAGCCCGGCATTCACCTGCTCTACGGCATCACCGAGTGGATCCACCGCCGGCGCTCCCCCTACCAGGAGATCGTGATCGCCCGCGTGGAGGCGTTCGGGTTGGGCCTCTTCCTCGATGCCGTGGTCCAATTGCTCGAGGCCGACGAGTTCGTCTACCACGAGCACCTGGTCCTGCCGGCGCTGCTCTACCACCCTGCCCCCCGCCGTGTCTTGATCCTCGGCGGGGGCGACGGCTTGGCCCTGCGGGAGGTGTTGCGGGACCCACGAGTGGAATCCGCCGTGATGGTGGAGCTGGACGGCCACGTGGTGGAGGTGTGCCAGGAGCACTTGGCCCCTCTACACCGGGGCAGCTTTGCCGACCCCAGGGCCCAAATCATTATCGGCGACGCGCGCGACTATCTGGCCGAAGTGCCCCAACGTTTCGACGTGGTCATCGTGGACCTGGTGGACCCCTACGGGGCCGAGGGCATGGCCCTGTACGAGGAGATCATCAACAGCGTGCGCCGCGTGTTGGCCCCTGGGGGCATTGTGAGCACCCACGGCGAGGGGGTCGATCCGCCCCACCACCTGGCCCTGCGGGTGTGTGCTCTCCTCCACGGCCACTTCGCCCACGTTGTGCTCCACCGCCAATGTGTCTCCACCTTCTCGGGGGAGTGGGGGTTCATCATGGCCTCGGACAGCGTGGACTTCTGGCAGGTGCCCACAGAGGTGCTCCTCTCGAGGGCCACTGCCCTGCGCGGCGATCTCCGCGCCCTCATCCCGGAGCGCTTCCCCGTGGCGTTCCGCCTGCCGGCCTACCTCGATGAGATGCTGGCGCACTTCCTGCGCACGGGGGAGATCGTGCTCGACGAGCCGGCACGGGGGGCGGAGTGGATCGGGAGTGCGGCCGGCTGAGGAGCGCCCGTCACGCCGAGTCGCCCAAGGCGGCCACCTTGGCGGCCGTGCGTTCCAGCCGTTCCAGCCAACAGGCCGCGTAGGGTCGCCACGCCGGGAACTGCTCTCCAACGGCTTGGTAGGCCTGAGCAGCCTCGTCCAAGAGCCGGCCGAGGCCCTGGAGGACATGAGCAACCTCATCGTACTGGCCGGCCAGGCGAAGCAGCGTCATGAGCATGGCCCTGCGGTCGGCCAGCACGGGCGGCAGCTCCACGTGGCGTGAAAGGCGCCCCAGGTCCTCGCGCGTGATGAAGAGCCCGGCCTCGCGCGGCGTGAGGAGGGTGCGCACGAACTCGTGCAGGCCGCCCTCATGGGAGGCGCCGTTGGCCGGCTCCGGCAGGCCGCGGGCTTCGTAGCGGGGCGGAGGTGGCAACAGGGGCAGGCGCACAGGTGCCTTCACTCCCTCCAGGAGGACGAGCACGGCCCCCAGCGTTTCGTCGGCCAAGGTGGCGTACACGGGGTCAGGGGCGAGGCGCTTCACGGCCAACACGAGGGGCGGCAGCCAGAAGGCCAGGTGCTCGCGCACCAAGTCGCCGGCCTCTCCGTGTCGGCCGGCGGCCAGCAGGTCGGCCAGGAGCCAGAGCTCCAGCCCCACGTGGTCGGCCGCGCCCACGCGCACGCCGTCCGGCGGGGTCCACCCCACGCGGCGGTAGAACGCCTGCACGCGCGCCGTGGCCGGCGCCATCAGCATGGCCGATGGGTCGAGGAAGACGCTCTCGTAGGGCGGCACCCCGAAGCCGAAGAGCCGCTGATAATCCACGGCCAACTCGGTGAGCCGCTCCTCGGTCGGCTCACCCACGGCCTCGGCCAAGGCGGGCAGGCCGGCCAGCCGCGTCAGGGCGTCGGCGCGCACTTCCTCCAGCCACGTCCACGCCAACGCCCGCAGGCGGCCGGCCGGCTCGTCGGGCTCATATGCTCCGCTCACGATTTCTCCTCGGGCAGCTTGTACGCCGCCGGCGTGGGCCGGAAGGGACGCAGGAGCCAGTAGGGCCGGCGCGTGCCGTCCGGCGAGTGGGTGTCGGCCGGCCGGGTCATTTTGAGCCACTCGCGGTAGACTTGGTGGGCCAAGTCCGTGTCCACGAACACGTCGCCATAGCGGTCGCCCGGATGAGCTCGCTCCACCTGCACCTTCTGGTGCCAACAGTGCATTCCGCTGATGGGGTCCGGGTGGACCGGGAAGGTGAGATTTTGGTGAACCCCCACGTCGGTCCACCAGATGCGCTTGGAGTCGGGGTCGTCGCTCTCGAAGGGGCCCACCCCGGCCTTTTGGCGCATCTGCCATTGCCCTTCGCCCGTGCGCCGGAGGTCCACCAGGGCCGATGACCAGCGCTCCATGCCCGTCTCGTGGAGGCGCCAGCGCCCCATGTGGTGGGAGCAGGCCACCACACCGGGGCGGATGCCCTCCGTGACCCAGCATTTGACCACGAAGTAGCCGATCTCCGTGGTCACGCGCACCAAGTCGTTCGTCCTGACCCCGAGGCGCGCGGCGTCCTCCGGGTGAATCCAGAGGGGGTTCTTGTGGCTGATCTCGTAGAGCCACTTGGCGTTGCCCGAGCGGGTGTGGATCAGCGTCGGCAGCCGGAAGGTGGGGATGAGGACGAACTCCCCGCGCTCGCGGTTGACCTTCTCGGGCGCCACGTGGCTCTTGATGTAAGTGGGGACGGCGTACTCGGGCCAGCCCCACTCGACGAGCGTGCGGGAGTAGAACTCCAGCTTGCGCGAGGGCGTGTCGAAGCCGCGCAGCACCCGGTCGCCCACCTTGATGCCCACGGGCTTGCCCCGCTCGTCGCCGGGGAAGGCGGGATGGGGTGTCATGTGGAGCGGCTTGGGCGCTTCCACACGGCTGTAGACGATGCCCGTCTCCTCGTCCACGGTGGCGTCGGCCAGCAGCGCCGGGTCCACCTCGCGGTACGGGGGCGCCTCTACGCCTTGGCGGATCTCGAAGGCGCCATACTTGCGCATGTACTCCATGGGCGTGAGTCCCTCTTGAGCGGCAGCCTCGGGCAGCCCCGGCACCGTGTTCTCGAACATCCAGCGGAAGTACTCCTCCACAGTGATCTTCTCGCCCGGCCGGTAGGGCGACTCGAAGTACTGGCGGATGCCGAGGGAGCCGTCGGGGTCGATGCGCCAGGAGAGCTCGATCCAGAACTCCGTCTCCTCCCAGACTTCGCCCGGGTTGGCCTCGTAGGTGAATTGGACCGGCCGGCCCATCCGCTCCATGGCCACCCGTCGCACCGGCTGCCGGAAGGCGATCCAGCGTCCGCCGTGGGTTTCGTAGCTCACCAGGTCGTGGCGCTCGGGCGCGTGGCCCATGGGCAACACGTAGTCGGCGAACCAGGCCGTCTCGCTCCACGTGGGGGTCAAGCAGACGTGCAGGCCCACCTTTTCCTCGTCGGTGAGCACTTCGAGCCACGTCATGCCGTCGGGGTTCGTCCAGATGGGGTTGTACACGCGCGTGAAGTAGACATCCAGGCGGCCCCGCCCTTCCTTGAGGAAGTGGGGCAACAGGTAGCTCATCTCGAAGAAGGCCAGCGGATACTCGCGGGGCCACGTGAGCTCGTTCCAGCGGTCCGGGTGGGGGGCCAGCTTGTGCGGGCGTGGCACCCACTTGTCCCACGCGTTGGCCGACGTGCCCCCCTCAACGCCGATGGAACCGGTGAGCACGTTGAGGAACCAGAGACAGCGGGCCACCTGCCAGCCGCCCAAGTTCCCGGCCGCGGCGCTGCGCCAGATGTGGGTGGCCAGCCGGCCCTCGCAGTCGGCCACATATTCGGCCACGCGCCGGATGGTGTCGGCGTCCACGCCGCTTTCCTGGGCGGCGTACTCGAAGGTGTAGCGGCCGTAGAGCTCCCTCAACTTCTCCTCAAAGGTCTCGAAGGTGCGCGGGGCCTCGGGGTGTTCGTGTTTCAAGTACTCCTCCCAGTTGACCCACGTGCGCACGTACTCCCGGTTGTAACGCCCTGTTTGGATCAAGTAGTTGGCAATGGACAACAGAATGGCCGCCTCGGTGCCCGGCCACGGGGAGAGCCACTCGTCAGCCAAGCTGGCCGTGTTGGAGAGGCGCGTGTCCAACACGATGAGCTTGGCCCCCTTCATCTTGCCCTCCATGATGCGCTGGGCGTGGGGGTTGAAGTAGTGCCCCGTTTCCAGGTGGGAGCTGACCAGCAGGATCACCCGCGCGTTGGCGTGGTCGGGCGAGGGGCGGTCGAAGCCCATCCAGAAGGCCAGCCCGGCCCGTGCGCCGGACGAGCAGACGTTCGTGTGGCTGTTGTGGCTGTCCACGCCCCAGGCGAAGAGGATCCACTCCATGACGCCCTCGTGGCCGGGGCGCCCCACGTGGTACATGACCTCGTTGTGGCGCCCCTCCTCGAAGGCCCTGCGAATGCGCGCGGCCAAGTCGTCCAGCACCTCGTCCCACGTGACGCGCACCCACTTGCCCTCGCCCCGCTTGCCCACACGTTTGAGCGGGTAGAGGATGCGCTCCGGGTCGTAGACCTGGTTGTGCGTGGCCGGCCCCTTGGCACAGTTGCGGCCCCGGCTGCCGGGGTGGAGCGGGTTCCCCTCGAACTTCTGGATCTCCAACGTCTCCCTGTCCACGTAGGCCAAGAGGCCGCAGCCGCTCTCACAGTTGAAGCAGACCGTGGGGATCAGGGTGTAGCTCCTGAGCTTGCGTTCCGGCCACGCACGGGGGTCGTATTCGGCCCAATGGTCCCACCGGTCCGGCGGCGGGTAATCGGTCAACCCCTCGGGTACGGCCCTGGAAACAGCTCCTGGGACGGCACGTGTTGTGGATGTCATGGGTGTACCGCTCCTCATATGTATCCAATGTGTCCAAGGAACCTGCTTGCACCGTCACATCATGAGCCGCCATCTCATCAGGAGTTGGGAATCTCCTGTGGCGCCATCACGAAGGCGTGCTCGAACAGGTAGAGCCCCACAATGGCGGCCAGGGCAGCCAGCCCCATGAGGGCGAGGGTCACCCCGCCGCCCAGCATGGCCAACAGGGCCAAGGCGAGCGCGAGCCCGTGGCCCACGCCGACAGCCCCCCACCAGAAGTGGCGGCGGTATTTGCCGGCACGAATCTGGTGGGCAGCGCGCGCTGCCACTTCGGAGGCGTGGGGCATCCCGAACTCACCGAAAAGGGTGACGAAGAGATCGGCGACCAAGGCCAGCACGAAGGTCCACGCCAGGGCGGTCACCATGCGCACCGGCATG
>JALSKA010000152.1:5000-16067 GCA_026989095.1 Ardenticatenaceae bacterium | reverse complement strand
GCCTTGGTCGCGCAGGAAGTCCGTCAGCAGGGGGATGGTTGACCACCGCCCCTTGAAGGCGTCGAGGGCGTAGAAGAGATACATGAGCAGGGCGGCAAGGCCGATCACGGGCATGAGGCAGAACACTGCCAGGCCGATGAGGGCGCCGATCAGCGGAACAACTTGGACGACAACGGTGCCAAGGGCGAGCGCGACGAGCGCGGCTGCCAACGCCAAGGTGAGGGAGAGGCTCTGCACGGCGTGGTAGCGCAGGAAGGGGCGATGCCTGTACTTCTCCACGAGGAGCACGATGGCCGGCACCACGAGCGGGGCCACAATCTGGGAGGCATAGCAGAGGGCGGCAAGGAGTCGGTCGTCCTCGTCGATGGTGTTCTGTGTCTCGGGGAGCGGTGGACGTTCGGCAGAGGGGTCGGACGGCGGTTCGTCGGGAAGGCGGTCATCGGGGTGGACGTGCTCAGCGTGAGTCATACGAACTTCACCTCCTCGTGTTTTCCTGGGCTTTTGCACTGACTCGCCTTGGGAGTGCTGTGGGACTTAGTCTCGTGTGCTTGTGTGGGGGTGTACGAGGAAGGTAGGAGCCCGGTTGCGGAGAACAATGGGGGCCACAAAGCGGAACGGGGGACAGGCGCAAAACCTGTCCCCCGTCTGATTGTGAAGCGCGTGTAACGCGACTAGCCCTGGAGGCGCAGCCGGTAGGCCAGGCCGCCCAACACCAGCAGCGCGCCGGCAGCCAGAAGCACCATCGGCCAGAAGGGCATGGCGCTGTCGCTGCCCGTCACCGGCAGGGTGGCCGGGGCCACGCTCACGGTGAACGCCTGGACCACGGGCTTGTCGTCCACCTTGACGGCCGCGTCCTGGTCACCCTCGAACTGGCCCACCGTGCCGGCGTCGGCGTGCAGGATGGCGAAGAGCTTCTGGCCGTCGGCCACCGTCTCGCTCAGGCTCACCTCCACGTTGGTGCTCGTGCCGGGCTGGATGGCCGTCCACCCGATGACGGGGCCGGGCTTGCCGTCGGCCTCCTTGTGAATGACCACGAGGCCGGCCTGATCGTAGCTCACCTCGTCCACCACCACCTTCGTGCCGTCGGTCGTCTGGTCGCTCACTTTGATGTAGGGCCCAGCCATCTGTTCCTCTTGCATGCCCTCTTGCATGGCCGGCGTGGCCATGAAGGAGGCCATCACGATCTGATCGCCCACCTTCACCGGCGTGTCGTCACCCGGGAACTCGTACTCGCCCGCGGTGCCGGCGTCGGTGTGGAGCATGGCCCACAGTGTTGTGGCGCCCATGAGCTCTTCCTGCAACATCACCTCCACGTTAGTGTTCTCGCCGGCCTGGATGGCCGCCCACCCGATGACGGGCCCGGGCTTGCCGTCCTGGTCCTTGTGGATCACGATCCAGCCGGCCTGGTCGTAGACCACCTTGGCCACTACGACGGTGTTGTCCTTCACCTCCTGATCTTGTACGTCCACTGAAGGTTCCATCTGAGCGAGGACGGGGGCCAAGGTCACGCTCAACATCAACACGACTGCCAGAACCAACGACACTGTTCGCTTCATGGGACCTTCCTCCTTGGAACTTGTCTAGGATTGTTCAATCAATGGCCGATACTTCCGCTAGGTATACGTCCGGCGAGGGGGTTTTGGATCAACGGGGTCTGCAATTTCATGAAAAGCTCACATGAAAAAACCACCGACCTGCTCGAGGCCGGTGGTTGCTGTGCCCCCAAGGGGATTCGAACCCCTGTCTCCACCTTGAAAGGGTGGTGTCCTAGTCCTCTAGACGATGGGGGCAATCGGAGCTATTCTAATGAGGTTTTGGGTTTTGTCAACCCGGCAGTCTCAGCCTGTAGTCACCTGCGCCGAGGGCTGTTCCGTCAGCGGTCCCACGAGAAGCGGCGCACGAAGGGAGGCAGGTTGGAGACAGCCTCGATGGTCAGCACCCGGTCCCCGGCGAAGCTGTCCCACCAGGCGTTGTCGTCCATCTTGGCGGCAATGAGCCAGGGACAGAAGGCGAAGAGGTAGTCGGGCAGGGGATCGCCGTTGCTCAGGCGGCCCTCCTTGAACCAGAGGAAGAGTTCCACGTGGTACTCCCGGTGGAGCGCGTCGTCGATCTTGGGAAAGCGGGCGTCGGCGTCGTTGTTGATCTTCCACCCTCCTTCCCCGGCGATCATGGGTGGGACGAAGCCGTAACGTTCCTGGAAGAGGCGGGCGAAGAAGAGAAAGCCCAGCACGCCGTTGACATCTTCGGTGTAGTCGGGCGGGTGGTTGAGGCCGTAGGGGTGGGGGATGAAGAAGAAGCGCCCCAGCACGCGCTCCCCTCCCCGCCGTTCCAGCTCGTCGAGGGCCACGTTCAACCACTCCTCGTTGACGAACTGCCATCCCACGAACCCGCTGGCGTTGTAGACATCCTGTGTGGCCTGCATGAGCCCCTCGATGAACCGTCGTCGGTCTTTCTCGTTGGGGGCGCGCTCCCCTTCCCACTCCGCCGGCAGGCTGGGCTCGTTGTAGAGTTGGAAGTAGGGCGGAAGCCCGAAGGAGGTGACGATTTCGACATCCCGCTGCCACCCGAAGTACCGCTCGTAGGGGCGCAGCATCTTGCGCCAGACGGGCACGATGCCGGCCGCCGCGAACTTGGGCGCGGCCAGCTTCAGGATGTTCTCGTCGGCGTAGACCACCAGCGTCCACCGGGCCCCGAGTTGCTGGAGGCGTGCGATGTTGCGGTCCAGCTCCTCTTCGGTGAAGTACTGTTCGCGCAGAAAGTGCATACAACGCCCGTTGTCGTTGGCCGGCCGCGGCCACTCGGGCAAGCTAAGGGGGGGCAGGTCGTCCCGGAGCACGAGGCGGGGAGGCTCCTCGTTGGCCTGGGCCTTTTCGTCGGCCTGTGGAGGTGATGGCACCGGGGATGGCGTTGCTTCCTGGTTGTTGATCAGGGGCAGAAAGGCCGAGTGCGCGGGAGGAGTTGGGGTCGGGCTGGATGGGGGCGGCTCGGGCGTGAAGGTGGACGTGGAGGGCTGGGTGGCGACGGCCATCGCCGTGGGAGAAGGGGACGACGGCGTCGCTGTGCCGGTTTGGCAGGCGGCCAAGCCAAGTGCTAGGGCCAGCACGGGGACGAAAAGGCGACGAGAGCGCATGGGTCAACACCTCTTGTCTTTCACCCGCAACGGGCAGGGTCTTCGCGTTGGATGCACAGCGCGGCGTGAGGGTGCTGTGGGGCGTATCTTGGTCCACAAGGGGCGGTTTGTCAACCCCTCAGCTCACTTGCAGGCGGGGCGTAACGCCCGAGGCGATCAGCGCGCGGGCCATGTTGACGATCTGTTCGGAGAAGGGGTGTGATGGCTTGCCCATGACCATGGGCACTCCCCGCGTGATGCTCTGCACAATCTGGCGTCCGCTGCTCACCAGCCAGAACTCCACTCGGGCCTTCACGAAGCGTTCCACCTCCTTCCGGCCGATGTTCGCGTTGGAATTGGCCCTGTTGAGGACCAAGTGGACGGCAGAGGGGAGGACCCCCATGCGGTTGGCCGAGTGGAGGAAGCTGCTGGCGTTGTGGATGGGGCTAATTTCAGGGGTGAGCACCAGCAAAATTTCATCGGCTTCGGCCAGGGCGGCCAGCGTGGGATCGTCGTAGCCGGTGTGGCAGTCCACGAGCACGTAATCGTACATGGTGCTGAGCACGCCGAGGATCGCCGCCACTTGGTCGGCGGTGATGGCCCGGGCCTCTTCCGGGCTGGAAGGGCTCAGGAGCACGTGGAGGCCCGAGGTGTGCTGTTGCACGGCCTGTTGGACGACAAGAGGGGAAAGGTGGTCGAGATGATCCAGCAGATATGTTACGTCAGGGGGAGCATTCAAGTCGAGGTGGATGCCCACGTCCCCGAAGTGGAAGTCGGCGTCCACCAACACCACTAGGCCGGATGTGAGGCGCCGGAGCGCAATGGCGCAGTTCACGGCCACTGTGGTGGTGCCCACCCCACCCTTGCACCCGAAGCAGGCCACGATGCGCCCTTGGCGCTCGTAGCCGCCGACCGGGGAAACGGGCATGGCCTTGCCCCGCACGAGCAGGCTCTTCACCCGGTAGAGAAGCTCCTCGGGGTGGAAGGGCTTGACGACGTAATCGTCGCTGCCGGCCTCCAGGGCAGCGACGCGCTCGGCGATCTCGTGGGAGCCGACGAGCGCGAGAACGAGGACGTTGCGGTGGGCCACGCTGGCGCGCAGGTGGCGACAGAGGGCATATCCCTCCTCCGGCGCCGATGCCGCGTCCACGATGACGAGGTGTGGGCGCACGTGTTTGGCGAGCACCACGGCCTCGTCCACGGCGTCGGCCAAGAAGACGTCGAAGCTCTCCTTCGTCAACACGCGGTAGATGTCCTCGGCTAAAAGTCGGTCGGTGCTCACGACGAGGATGCGCGGCACCGAGGTGGCTTTCACTTGCATCACCTACTCCCCGCGGCGTCCATCTCAGGGATCAGCCGAATCACATCACTGTCACGGCGTTCACGAGTCACGTTCACGGCCCAAATTGCCATTGCCCGTCGGGGCCCACGAAGACGCACGGGCGTTCCTCGGGGCTCGCCATGTGGGGCGTTTGAAAGATGTAGGTGCGCCCCTCCCGGTTGCTGAACCCGACGTGGTTCCCGTGGGCGTCCACAGCGTACAGGGTGACGCCGCTGGCGAACTCGTCCTCCAGGGCGTAGAGGTCCAGCACGGCCTCTCGTGCGGCGTTCCAGAGGGGCAACCCCATTTTCATGTAGAGCACCACAGAGCGCGCTGTCACGGCGCGCACGGCCATCTCGCCCCGGCCCGTGCAGGCCGCGGCCCCGTAGCGGTTGTCGGCGTAGCCGCCGGCGCCGGGGATGGGGGTGTCGCCCACGCGGCCCGGGTATTTCCAGGCCCACCCGCTGGTGCTCGTGGCCACGGCCAAGCGGCCCTGTTGGTCCTGGGCGATCACGACGACGGTGCCGGTCACATCGGTGCCGTACTCCTCGGCCGCGGCCTCGGGGTCCTTGGCCAGCGCGCGCGCGAACC
The DNA here is from genome assembly GCA_026989095.1 of Ardenticatenaceae bacterium. Classification (GTDB taxonomy): domain Bacteria; phylum Chloroflexota; class Anaerolineae; order Ardenticatenales; family Ardenticatenaceae; genus WFWG01. The sequence goes on along the minus strand of JALSKA010000152.1, from coordinate 11,046 downwards.
GGGCCATGTGGCGGTAGTAACGGGCAACGCCGGGGGGGAGCTCGCCGGCGTCGGCCTCCAGGCGGCGTTTCCAGATGGCCCGCGCTTCTTCGGTGAGGAGCTCCTCCTCCTCGAAGCCCATCTCGCGGGCGAACTGGGCGGCCCCCTCGCCGGCCAGGAGCACGTGGGGCAACGTCTCCATCACCTGGCGCGCGATCAGGATGGGGTTGCGAAACCCTTTCAGGGCGGCCACGGCTCCGGCCTTCAGCGTGGCGCCGTCCATGACCATAGCGTCCAGCTCCACCTCGCCGCGCAGGTTGGGCAGACCCCCGTAGCCCACGGTGTGATCCTTCGGGTTGTCTTCCACCTGGCGCACCACGGCCACGACTGCGTCGAGGGCCGAAGCGCCGGCGCGGAGAAGCCGCATACCCTCCTCGAACCCGACGTCGGCGTTCTTTGAGGCCACCAAGAGGGGATGCACACCTGATCGCGCTCTCATCTGATACTCCTCCCCACTGTCTTGAACGTGCTCGTCGCCCGTTTTGACATTCGTGACTCTCCTGCGGGAACAATTGCCCCGGATGCCCCGGCGCTCGCCCGGTCGCGGTTGACTTTGCGCCTGAGCCTGAGCCACGTGGGCGTGGGCCGAGAAGCTCCCAAGCCGCGTTCCACGTTCGGCGACGGTGTCAGCAGCTCAACGTCGAATTGTTGGAAGAGCAGCGCTGTGATCACGAACATTTCCTGGTTGGCGAAGTTCATGCCCGCACACTTGTGAATGCCCCCGCCGAAGCCGATGAGGGCGAAGCGGTCGGCCTTGTCCTCCTCCCGGCCGGGGGCGAAGCGCAGTGGGTCGTAGGTGAAGGGTTCGGCGAAGAGCTCGGGCAGGAAGTGGGCCACCACGGCGGCCGTCTGGACCAGCCATCCCTCGGGCACGACGAAGTCGCCGAAGCGGGTCTCCTCCATCACGTAGCGCATCAACATCTCCGCGGAGGGGCGCATCCGTTCGGTCTCGCGGATGGCCCAGTTGATGTGGGGCATGGCCCTCATGGTCTGGTGGTCGATGGGCGTGCCGGGTGGCAGGTGGCGGGCGATCTCCTCCTGAACGAGCTCCAAGTACCAGGGGTTTTGGAGAAGCTGGATGATCGTCCAGGCCGCTTGGCCTGTGGTCGTCTCGTGGCCGGCGAAGTTGATGCCCAAGATGAGGGAGATGAGCTCGTCGTCGTCCAGCGGGCGGCCGTGGCGATCGCGGGCGGTGACGAAGTCCTGGAAGAAGTCGTCGTAGCGTTCCGGGTGAGCCCGCCGTTCGGCAATCATGGGGCGCAGGATGGCGGCCATGCGCGCTTTGGCCCGGTCCCTGCGGCGGAACTTGGGCAGGGGCCAGTGGGGCGGCAGGAAGGGGTCGAGCGCCGCGCTCAGGTCGGCGTAGAGGTCCCAGAACTCACGTCCCACCCGCTCCTGGAAGTCGGCGCCCATGAAGGCGTAACCGGCCACATCTTGGACCACGCGGCCGATCTGGGAGACCAGCTCGATCTCGGCCTCGTCGGGAAGGCTGTCCAGCCACACTTGGACCCGCTCCTGCATGATGGTGAGGTAGCGGGCCAGTTTCTCGCGCCTGAAGGGCAGGTGGATGAGGGGGCGCTGGGCTTTGTACTTCTCGGTCGATCCGAGGAAGGCCAGATCGCCGAAGATGGCCCGGATGAAGGCGTAGGGTTTGGCCATGTCCAGAGTCTTGTCCGTCTGGGTGAAGAAAGTGCGGTGGTGTTCTGGGCCGATCACCACGGCCACACGTTGGGTGAAAAGCCGGTAGGCGAAGACGCGGCCGTGTTCGCGGTAGCCGCGCCACATGAGGCCGGGCATGTTCCGGTAGAAAGCCAGCGCGTGGCCCACGCCTGGCAGCCCGCCGGAGACAAGGGGCGGGAGGGAAGACATGGAAGGCATGGTGTTGCTCCTCGGTGAAGGTTGTTGAGATCACGTTCACGTTGCCGGAAATCCGGGCCCGTACACGTCGGGCCGGCGGTCCTCGAAGACGGGAATGGTGCGCCGAACCTGCTCCACAGCTTCCACCTGAACGTCGGCCGTGAGCAGCAAGGGGGCCGAACCGGCCTCGGCCACGATGTCGCCCCAGGGGCCAATGATGGCCGAGTGGCCGCCGAAGGGTGTGCCGTCCGTCTCGCCCACGCGGTTACAGGCGAGCACGAAGGCTTGGTTCTCGATGGCGCGGGCCCGGAGCAGCGTGCGCCAGTGGTCCAGGCGCGCGCGGGGCCACTGGGCGACGACGAAGAAAAGGCGGGCGCCTGCCAGCGCGTAGCCGCGGAAGAGCTCCGGGAAGCGCAAGTCGTAACAAATGGCCAGGCCCGCAAGGCCCCACGGGGTTTCGGCCAGCGCAGGGCGTGGGCCGGGCGCCAACCACCGGTCCTCGTCCATCAAGCGGAAGAGGTGGAGCTTGCTGTACTCGGCCACCACGCGGCCGTCCGGCCCGAAGAGCACGCCGGTGTTGGTGGGCCGGCCGTGAATGTTGCTCAGGAGAGAGCCGTAGACGTAGAGGCGATAGGTGGCGGCCAAGTCGGCCACCTCGGCGAAAAGGCCCTCCTCAAGCCCGGTGGCGTCGTGTTCGGCACGCTCCAAGTCGTAGCCGCTGCCCCACAGCTCGGGCAGGAGGAGCACGTCGGAGCAGCGGCTTGCGGCCTCACCGGCCAGCTCGCGCACGACGGCCAAGTTCTCGCGCGGGGCACCGCGCTTCACGTCGAATTGAGCAATCGAAACGCGCATGGGGATCGACCTCCCGCAGGGTCACACATCTCTCAACGGCGAGTTATTTGGGCAAATACTCCCAGATGCGATGTTGCACGGCAAAGGCTGCTGCCTCGGCCCGGTTGCTGACGCCCAACTTGTGCAGGAGATTGCTCACGTAATTGCGCACTGTGCCCTCGCTCAAGTAGAGGGCGTGAGCAATTTCCTTGTTGGTCTTCCCCTCGGCCACGAGGGCCAACACGCGCATCTCCTGCTCGGTGAGCTCCTTGAAGGCCGAAGCCGCCGCCCGCCGCTCGGCATCGCGAACGCGCTCCAGCACCCGGCGGGTGAGCCGGGGGTCCAAGAGGGCTTCGCCCCGGCCCACCGTCTCCAGGGCGCGCACCAGGTCGTCGCTGCCGATCTGTTTCAGCACGTACCCCGAGGCGCCGGCCTGAATGGCCTCGAAGAGCAGCTCGTCCTCGGCGTATGAGGTGAGAATGATGACCTCCACGTCGGGATAGGCGGCCTTGATCTCACGGGTGGCCTCGATTCCACTGCGCCCGGGCAGGCGAATGTCCATGACCACCACGTCCGGGTGGTATTGGTGAACGCGGGCGACGGCCTCGTCGGCGGTGCTGGCCTCGGCCACCACTTCGAAGTGGGGATAGCGTTCCAAGAGGGCTTTGAGGCCCAAGCGCACAACTTCGTGATCGTCAACGAGCAGGATTCGCAGGTGTCTCATGATGTCTCTCCCGTCTGTCACCGTTCTCTCCGCCTTGGGAGGCGCCGAGGCGCCAGATGGACGTGTTGAGGTACGGAATTTCCACTTCGACCACAGTGCCGCCGCCCGACCGGTTGCGAATGGTGGCCCGTCCGCCGAGGAGTTGGGCGCGGGAGAGGATGTTGGGCACACCTTGGCCGCCACGGCGTGTGGCCCCTCCTGGGGGGAGCCCCCGGCCGTTGTCGCCCACGATGACCCGGAGGGCATCGGCATCGCTCCGCAGGAGCACAGTCACGCGGTCGCCCCCGCTGTGCTTGTGGGCGTTGGTCAGCGCCTCGCGGACGATCTGGAAGATGTGCTCCTGCACTTGGTCGGGCAGGCGGGGGGGCTTGCCCTCGATGCGGTACTCGATTTCCAGCCCCGTCTGGGAGCGCATTTCGGCCGTGAGGTGGCTCAGCCGTTCCTCCAGCTCGCCCTCGCCGCCGGCCAAATCATAAATGTAACGCCGGATGTCGGCGATGGTCTGGTTTAGGGAGGCCATGATGGAACGGATGTGGGCCTCGGCGGCCTCGGGGTTCTCGCGGACGAGGTGGAGCACGTTCTGGAGCATGAGCCCGGCGCCGTAGATGGCCTGGATGGTGCCGTCGTGGAGCTCCCGCCCGATGCGCTGCCGGTCCGCGGCCAGGGCTTGGGCGCGCCCCATCTCGGAGATGAGGCGTTGGAGCTCGTAGCGGAAGATGGAGAGGGCGCGCAGCATGGCAACCGTCAGGACGGCGATGATGATGCTCCTGGGGATGGCCACCGGGATGCCCAACGCGGTCTCCAGAATGGTGGTGCCGGCGGGCGACAGGGGGATGAGAATGCCCCCGAAGATGGCGTAGGCGCCAAAGGAGAAGCCGGCGACCCGCAGCCACTCCACGATGTAGGAGGGAAGGCCCAAAGCCTCGATCTTCTCCGCCTGGCCGCGCAGGCCCCAAGCGGTGGTGAAGCTGCCCGGGTAGACCACGAAGAGGCGCCCGATCTGTTCAACCCTCATGCGCTGCATCTCGGGATCCATGCCGTAGAGCGTGGTCAGGACCACGAAGGCCAGCCCGCCGAACGCCATGAGTTGAGGGATGCGCCGTATCCACGTTGCCTCCCAGTTGAGGTGAATGCCGAAGCGCAGCAGACAACAGTAGCCGATGACGAGCAGGCTCACCTGCAGGGCGCGCAGGGCGCGCACAACCGGCGGGGCCAGGTAGCTCTGCTGGAAGGGAATAAAAATGTCCCCCCAGAGGACGAGAGCCATTGTCAGGGCAAAGGCGGACAGGTAGGGCACCGATCGGGCCAGTTCCAGGCCGCTTTCCTGGCGCCACTGGAGCATGACCACCAGGGCGAGGGTGTAATAGGTCTGCGCGTAGACGGCCAGGACAATGAGCTTGTTGGTTTCAAAGAACCGGTGAAGCTCCTCCACCATGTTGGCGCTCCAAGCTTCCTCAGCGGGCCGCCAGGGCTTGGGCCAGTTCCGAGGCGTGTAGGCGCTCGTGGTAGGCAATGATGCGGAAGACTTTGCCCAGCGCCAAGTCGCCGAAGACAGGGTGGAAGACGAGCCGCTCCCGCAACTCCTCTTCCGGCACGGCCTCGAGCAGGGCGAGCGTGACCGCCCGCTCGTGGGCGAGGCGGGCCAGGATCTCCTCTGGCCCCGCGTGGGCGACTTCGGCCAGCCGGCGGGCGTTCCAGCGATCCAGGTCGAAGCCGCCGGCCGCCAGCCGGCGGGCCTCATCCTGGCGTTCGACGGCCATGCGGTGGTCGGCCTCGCTCAGTGCCAGGTGGGCCAGCACGTCGCGGGCCGTCCACGTGTCGTTCACGCGGGTTTGGGGGAGGCGCTCGAGGGGCACGCCGGCGGTGAGGGCGAGGGTGCGGGCACGCGCTTCCTCCAAGTGGTGTCGTAATTTCTCCTTCAGAGGGGAGGTGGGCATGGGGCTTCCTCCTCGGGTTCCTGGGGGCGTCCGGCGTGGTCGTGCCACCACGGGGGCGGGATGCGCTCCCAATGGGCTTGGGCGAAGGTGGCGTCGGCCAGGGCCTCGACATCCAAGCCGGCCTCGGCTCGCCGCACGGCTTCGACGGTCGCACGTGTTTCCACGCGGCGGGGGTCGAGCAGGGTGCAGGCGTCATCCTGGGGCAGAATGCTCACGTCGTAGGTGCCGATGCGCTGGGCCTCGGCGATGATTTCCGACTTGTCATACCCGACGAGGGGGCGCAGGACGAGCATGGACGTGGCCTCGGTGACGGCGGTCATGTTCTCCACCGTCTGGCTGGCCACTTGGCCCAAGGAGTCGCCGGTGATGAGGGCGTGAGCGCGGCGTTCGCGGGCCACGCGCTCGGCCACGCGGAGCATCATGCGGCGGTAGAGGAGCGTGCGGTAGCGCTCGGGAGCGTAGGCGATGATGGCCTGCTGGGCGTCGATGAGGGGCACGATGACGAGTTCGACGGGGCCGTGCCACTCGGCCAAGATGGCGGCCAGGCGGCGGGCTTTTTCCTCGCTGGCCCGGTCGGCGAAGGGTTGGGAGTGGAAGTGAACGAGGATCACTTCCATGCCGCGTTTCATCATGCGCCAGGCGGCCACGGGCGAGTCGA
>JALSKA010000151.1 GCA_026989095.1 Ardenticatenaceae bacterium | reverse complement strand
AGCGGTGCGGAGGTCGAGGCCGACACCTCCTGCAACGCGGACGTCTTCCCACTTCCCGCCGGGCCCACCATCAGGATCAGGCGGTGATAGAGCTCGCGAGCCTCGCCGATCTTTCGCAGGACCTGATCCGCCAAGGGCTCCGCCATTACTCGTCTCCTCCGTCTTTCGTATCGCCGTGCGTCTCTTCCAACCAGCGGTCAATGGCTTCCTTCCGGAAGCGCCAATGGCGGCCAATCTTCTGGCACGGGACTTTGCCTTCCCGAACGAGTTTGTAGAGCGTCGATTTCGGTATCTTCAGGTAGGCAGACAACTCTTCGATGGTCAGGACGTCGCCTGGTTTTTCATCCATCGGAAGCACCTCTCTGGCCGCAAGGCAGATTTCGTGTCATTGTACCTCATCCAACTCACGTATTTTACAGTTAGTGACAGTTGGTGTCAAGAGGTTTGATGCTCGCCATCCCTGGCTCGCACCCTTTGGGCGCGCTTGCGCGCGTCCAAATCGGCTATCCTGCCGATTTGTCCGGAAGACGCCTTCCCTAGGCTTGCCAGACACCATCCGCCTGCCGACGGCCAGGAGGGCGCCTGCCGGCGCCCTCCACGTAAAGCCAGACCAGGACGCGTTGTCCTCGTGTACTTGCCGGCACCAGCACACGCCTGTAGAGGCTGGGCCCGTCGGGCAGGAAGCCCTCGAGGCGGTCGATGGCCGGGAGGCGGGTCTCGGGATCGTCGAAGGTCAGGAGCTCGCCGTACACGGGGCCCCAGCGGCCGCCCGGGGCGCCGTTCCCCCCGGGCTCGGGGTGTGCGGCGCGTGCGGCGAACTCCGCAGCGAGGCGCGCCTGTGTGGCCACGTCGGTGAGCGGGTCGGCGGTGCCGTGGGCCAGGACGTCCGCCTCGGGCACCTCCAGGACCGGGATGCCGGAGGGCAGCTCGTACAGGCGGCCCCGGACGACTGCCTCCTCCACGGATAGGACGCCCCGGCAGAACCGCTCGTGGTTCCAGCAGCCCCGCTTGAGGGTCCCGTAGACGAAGAGTCTCAGGAGCCCGGTTGTGTTCTCCTTCGGGGGTTCATTGGGGTTCATGGGTGATTCTCTTCGGTTCATGCGGCTCTCTGTCATGGCGCCTTCCCCCGTTTTCCCTGGGCGATGAAGGTGAACGACTCCCTGGAGAACTCCATGAGACTCTCGTGCCTGAACACGAGCATGGTCATGGGCTCCAGCGGGAGCGGCCGCCACCCGCGCTCGTCAGCCAGCACGGCGTCGAGGAAGGCCGGATCCGAGGCGTAGAGCACCGCCCGGTGGCGGCGGTGGATGCGCAGTTCGAGCGGCTTGTTCCCCTTCAGCACCAGGACCGTCCCGGGCCGGCGGCGGGAGGCCAGCACGGCGGTGATCTGCCCCCGGCACAGGGCCAGGTCGCGCTTGAAGCGCTCGAGGTCCGGCGTCTCGTCCCGGAAGGCACGGTCCGCCAGGCGGAAGAGGAGCTCGCTGTCCACCTCGGCGAAGCGCCTCAGCCGGAGCCTCCGGAACAGGCGGTCGGCGTTGTAGATGGTGCCGTTGTGGGTGCCGATGACGTCCCCCGCGCGGATCGGGTGGTTGTTGCGGTTGATCCGCTCGTCGCCGCGGGTGCGCCAGCGGGTGTGGCCCACGAGGAGGGTGGCCCGGTTGTCCATCCCGGCCAGTACCTCCTGGAACGCCTTGTCGGTGACGAACTGCCCGGCCGGTACGGGTCGCTTGAAGAGCCGGTGCTCGCCGTCGCGGTTGAGCCAGGCGACGCCGGTGGCGTGGGGGCCCCGGCTCTCGCTCACGACCAGGAGCCGGGTGAAGAGCCACGCCAGGTGGTCTCGTTCCTCGGCGCGCCTCCGCTTCTTCCCGAAGATGACGCCCGCCAGCCCGCACATCAGCGCCCACCTCCTTCTTCGGCCTCGAAGCCCCGGAACACGCCCTCGGCGTAGTCCCTGGGATGGGTCTCGATCCAGCGGGCGGCATCGGGGAAGCCGAGTTTCTCCGCCAGGTCCGCCACCACCGGCCGGTCCAGCATGTTGGTGAGGCCGCAGCGGCGCACCGACAGTATGCCCTCCAGCACCGCCGCCGGAACGCGCACCCCGGGCACGTGCCGGCATGCCGTGTCTCCCTCCTTTGCGGTGTCGTCCGGGAACTCGGCCAGGCCGCCGGCCACGAGGGCGTCGAGGAAGGACGCGGCCTTCTCCTCGAGGGTTTCCCCTTTGACCGCCAGCTCGATGCCGGCCAGCATCTTGGCGTTGCGCAGGACCATGTCGATGTAGCTCTCGACGTCCCGGTGGTCGGAGAAGAGCGACGCGCCTTTCATGGCCCGGACCACGTCGAGCACGGTCTTGCCCTCGAACACCTCGCCGTCGCCCGCGATGGGCTCGCCTTCCAGCGTGGTGTTCCTGATCAGTATCCTCATGCTTCACCTCCTTCGTCCGGCGCGGCGCCGTCCTCCGAAAACGCCGGAGGCCG
>JALSKA010000150.1 GCA_026989095.1 Ardenticatenaceae bacterium | reverse complement strand
GATGAGCTCGTCCAACCGCTCCTGGCGGAGCTGTTGGCCCTGGAGCACGGAGACAAGCCCCTTCCAGCGCTCCTGCAGAAAATCGCGCAGGGCAACGTTCGTCTCGGCGATCGGCGGCCGGCGGAGCGTGTGCCAGATGCCGGCCGCGCGGTAGGTGCAGAACCCACCTTGGCAGGGCCCCATGCCCAGCCGCACGTCCCGCCGGATGTCGTCTATGGTGCGCGCCTGCCCCTGGGTAATGGCGCGGACCACGTCCTCCTCCGTGGCCAGCTCGCACTCGCAGACCAGGCGCCCGTAGGCGCGTTCCCGCTCCACGCGGGCCAGGGGCGCGCCCAGCCAGTGATAGCGGGCCCGTTCGGCCCCGGGCAGGGGCTCCTCGTGGGTGCGACAGGGGCGCTCGACGCCGAACTTCTCGCACACCCTGTCCACGGTGACTTGGGCCATCTGGCGGTAGGTGGTCCACTTGCCCCCCGTGATGGTGAGGAACCCGGCGAGGCCGTCGCGGGTCTCGTGGTCGAGCAGCGTGTAGGCGCGCGTCACGTCGCGCGTGTCGGCCACGGCCGTCTCCTGGTAGAGGGGGCGCACGCCGGCCCAAGCGCGCAGGACGCGCATTCCCTTGAGGCCGGGCACGAGTTTCTCCCCCTCCTCCAGCATGAGGGCAATTTCCCAGGGCTCGATGGGAAAGTGCTCCGGGTCGCTCACCTTGACGTCGGTGGTGCCGATGACGGCCACGGTGTGGATGGGCACGATGATGTCCCCGTCGGAAGGCAGCTTACAGCGGTTCACCACCGTGTTGACCACCCGGTGGGCCATGGCCACCATCACGCCCTTGCCCGGGATGATGTTCACCTCCACGCCGGCGAGGGCCGCAACGCGGCCGGCCCAAGCGCCGGCCGCGTTGACGACGAAGTCAGCGTGAACGTGGACTTCTTCGTCCTTGACCAGGTCGTGGCAGACGGCGCCCACAACGCGGTCGCCCTGGCGCACGAGCCGGGTGACTTCGTGGTAGGTCCAGATCTGGGCGCCGTGCTGGCGGGCCGACTCGGCGTTGGCCTCGGTGGCCAGGAAGGAATCGGCCGCGGCGTCGGGCACGCGGAAGCAGTGGGAAATGCGCGGGTTGAGGAGGGGCTCCTCCCGCAACATCTGGCCAACCGGCACCTCTTCAACGGGGATGCCGGCCCGGCGGCAGGCGTCCACGAAGCGGGGGGCGTAGTCGGGGTCGTCCCAGGGCGTGACCACGAAGAACCCACCGGTGTCTTCAATGCAGTGGGGCATGATGCGGCGCAGGATGCGGTTCTCCTCGATGCACTCCACGGCCGCCTGGGGGTCCTTGACCGCATACCGTCCCCCGCTGTGGAGCAGGCCGTGGTAACGGCCCGTGGTGCCGTGGGTCAGGTCGCGCTTCTCGACCAGGATGGCGTCGAAGCCGCGCATGGCCAGGTCACGGACCACGCCCGTGCCGGTGGCGCCGCCACCGATGACCAGCACTTCCGTGTGGACGCGCCGCATGGGTTACCCTTGCTCCACCCAGCCGAAGGTGCGCTCGACGGCCTTCAGCCAGCCCTTGTAGAGGCGCTCGCGCGTCTCCTCGTCCATTTGGGGCTCCCACGTGCGGTCCACCTGCCAGTTCTGGCGCAGGTCATCCAGGTTGTCCCAGAAGCCCACGGCCAGGCCGGCGGCGTAGGCCGCGCCGAGGGAGGTGGTCTCGGCCACTTTGGGGCGAACGACGGGCACGTTGAGGATGTCGGCCTGGAACTGCATGAGCAGCTCGTTGTAGACCATGCCGCCGTCCACCTTGAGGGCGGCCAGCTCCACGCCGGAGTCGGCCTTCATGGCGTCGAGCACCTCGCGTGTCTGGTAGGCTGTGGCCTCGAGGGCCGCGCGGCAGATGTGCCCCTTGTTGATGTAGCGGGTGAGGCCCACGATGACGCCCCGGGCGTCGCTGCGCCAGTAGGGGGCGAAGAGGCCGGAGAAGGCCGGCACGAAGTAGATGCCCCCGTTGTCGGGCACGCTCTTGGCGTAGTCCTCGACGTGGTGGGAGAAGTCGTAGAAGTCGAGATTGTCGCGCAGCCACTGGACGAGGGCGCCCGTGATGGCGATGGAGCCCTCGAGGGCGTAGACGGCCGGCTGATCGCCGAACTGGTAGCAGACGGTGGTCAACAGGCCGCTCTTGCTGGGCACGATCTCGGTGCCGGTGTTGAGGAGCATGAAGCAGCCCGTGCCGTAGGTGTTCTTGGCCTCGCCCACGTCGAAGCAGGTCTGGCCCACGGTGGCGGCCTGCTGGTCGCCCAAGTCGCCGCAGACGGGCACGGCGCCGCCCACGGGCCCGTTGGCCGCGGTGGTGCCGTAGAGGTTCGGATCACTCGAGGGGCGGATTTCGGGCAACATCTGGCGCGGGATGCCCAGGATACCGAGCAATTCGTCGTCCCAGTCGAGGGTTTCGAGGTTCATGAGCATGGTGCGGCTGGCATTGGTCACGTCCGTGACGT
>JALSKA010000149.1 GCA_026989095.1 Ardenticatenaceae bacterium | reverse complement strand
GAGGGAGCCCCGACCTACGCCCAGAACGCCCGCGCGCTGGTGCAGCGCCTGGAGGCGCTGGACGAGTGGATTCGGGCCCAAGTGGCCACGGTGCCGCCCGAGCGCCGGCTGTTGGTGACCACGCACCAGGCCTTCGGCTACTTCGCCGAGGAGTACGGCTTCACGCTGGTGGGCACGGTGATCCCGGGCGTGAGCACTGAGGCCGAACCCTCGGCGGCCGATTTGCGGCGCCTGATTGAGGCGGTGCGGGAACATCGGGTGCCGGCCATCTTTGTGGAACAGGGTGTCAACCCGGCCTTGGCCGAACAGGTGGCCCGGACGACCGGCGCCCGCGTGGTCACCGGGCTGGTGGATCAACCCGACCCCGACAGGGACGAAATCGCCACGTATGAAGCTATGATGCGCTACAACGTCATCCTCTTGGTGGAGAACCTCCGATGAACGCGACGCCGGCCGTGGAACTGGTACAGGTCTCGGCCGGATACGGGTCCAGGCCCGTATTGCACCAGGTCACCTTTCGCCTGATGCCCGGCGAGCAGGTGGCCCTCTTGGGCGCCAACGGCGCCGGCAAGTCCACGTTGCTCAAGGTGATCGCCGGTGTGTTGGCACCCGCCGCCGGCTCGGTTCGGCTCTTCGGGCAGTCACCCGATCGAGCCGGCGCGCGCGTGGCCTATCTCCCCCAGGAGGTGCGCGTGCCGGAGCGCTTCCCGGTCACCGTCTTCGACGCGGTCATGATGGGGCGCTACCGGTTCCTGCGGCGCCTGCACCCCCCGGCCGCACGTGACCGCCAGGCCGTGCAGGAGGCCCTCGATCGGGTTCGTCTGGGCCATATGGCGGGGCGCCCCATCGCGGCCCTCTCCGGCGGACAGCGACAGCGCGCTTTCCTGGCCCGCGCGCTGGCCCAGGAGGCCCACGTGCTCCTCCTGGACGAGCCCTTGCAGGGCATCGACGTGGGCAGCCAGCAGGTCATCGTGCAGGCACTCGATGAGCTGCGAGCCCGCTCGGTCACCGTGGTGGTGGCCACGCACAGCTTGGGCTTGGCCAGCCGGTTCGACCGCGTGCTCCTCCTGCGGGCCGGCCACGTCGCGGCCGACGGCCCTCCGGATGTGCTACTCCGGCCCGAGCGGCTGGCGGATGTGTTCGAGTTCCTGGATGCCCCCAACGGGGCTCCTCGAGTGCAGAAATTGTAGGGGCGCGCGGCCGTGTGCCCTCCTGAGGGAATTGGGGTGACCCGGAAAGGTGATGAGGCACATGTGGCCAATCGAGTGGCTGGTGACGCCGTGGTCCTACACATTTTTCGTCCACGCTGCGCTGGCGGCCGCCCTCGTGGGGCTGGTGGGCGGCGTGGTGGGAAGTTACATGGTGTTGCGGGGCATGGCCTTCTTCGGGGACGCGCTCGCCCACGCCATCCTGCCGGGGTTGGCCGTGGCTTACATCCTCGCCGGCGCGCAGGGGGAGGGGCTCTTTTGGGGTGGCCTGATCGCGGCCTTGGTGGCCGCCCTCTTCATCGCCCGGCTGAGCGCCGGCCGGCGTGTGGGCGAGGACACGGCCATTGGCATCACCTTTGCCGGCATGTTTGCCCTGGGCATTGCCATCATCTCCACGGGGCGCACTTTTGCCGTGGACTTGACACACATCCTCTTCGGCAATGTCCTGGCCGTCGGCAGGGACGATCTGGTTCGCATGGCCGTGGTCGGGGGCGGGGTGGTCCTTGCCGTGATCTGGTATTACCGTGAGTTCCTCATCTTGGCCTTCGACCCTGTGCTGGCGACGACCTTACGACTCCCTGTGGGCCGGCTCAACGACATCTTCGTCATCCTGATCGCCCTGAGCGTGGTGGTCTCACTGCAAACGGTGGGCACGGCCCTAACGCTGGCCATGTTGATCACGCCGGCGGCTACGGCCCAATTGTTGGCCACCCGACTGACCACCATGATGGTGGTGGCCGTGGCCGTGGGGCTGGCGGCCGGCCTCGTGGGGCTCTACATTTCCTTCTACTTCTCAGTCGCCTCGGGGGCCGCCATCGTGCTGACGGCCACGCTGATCTTCGGTGGCGTCTGGCTGTGGAGGGGGCGGGGGTGAGGGAGAGAAAAGCGGCAGCCCCTTACGCCGAGGCCGAGGCTGCCGCCTCCTCCTCTTCCAGCTTGTGGAGCTTGTCGGGGCTCTCCAAGCGGTCCACGTACAGGATGCCGTCGAGGTGGTCGATCTCGTGTTGGAGCACCCGCGCCAGGAACCCTTCGGCCTCGATGCGGCGCGGCTTGCCCCACTCGTTGCGCCCTTGGACCACCACGCGCACGTGGCGCCGGACTTCGCCCACGTATCCCGGGATGGAGAGGCACCCCTCGACGCCTTCTTCCATCTCGGGGCTGACTTCGAGGATTTCGGGGTTCACCAGCGCGAAGGGCTTGCCGACCCACGGGCCGGTGGGCGGATCCTCGTCGTCCTCGTTCACGGGGATCTCGAACACCAGGACGCGCTTGCGCACGCCCACCTGGGGGGCGGCCAGTCCAACGCCTTGGGCGTGGCGCATGGTCTCGA
>JALSKA010000148.1 GCA_026989095.1 Ardenticatenaceae bacterium | reverse complement strand
GGTGGAGGTGGACTTGGAAGAAGTCTACTTCTACAAAATCGACCCGCCCGACGGCTACGCCTACCAGCGCATCTACACTGACCCCGAATCCCCCCTCCACCGTGCCGGCCACCCCATCGACGCCCTTGTCATGGCCCGCCACAACGACGTGGTGCTCGTGCCCGAGGGGTATCATCCCGTGGTCTCGGCGCCCGGCTACACCACGTATTACTTGAACGTGTTGGCCGGCAGCGCCCAATCCCTGGCCAACAGCGAAGACCCCCGCTTCGCCTGGGTGAAGGAGACCTACCGGCACAAGGACCCACGTCTGCCGCTCTACCCGTTGGAGGAGCACCATGAGCAGTGACAGTCCCGCGTATGACGTGATCGCCATGGGCCGATCCTCCATCGACCTCTACGCCAACGAGGTGGGGGTGCCCTTCGTCGAGATCAAGAGCTTCGCCGCCTACGTGGGCGGGTCGCCCACCAACATCGCCGTGGGCGCCAGGCGCCTGGGCCTGCGCACAGCCCTGCTCACCGCCGTGGGCCAAGACCCGGTGGGTGACTTCGTGCTCCACTTCCTCGAACAGGAGGGCGTGGAGACCCGCTTCATCCCCCGCAAGCCCGGCCGGCGCACGAGCGCGGTGATCCTGGGCATCGAGCCGCCTGACCGCTTTCCTCTGGTCTTCTACCGCGACAACTGCGCCGACATTGCCCTCACCGTTGACGACGTGCTGGCCGTTCCCATCGCCCAGGCCCGCGTCTTCGAGTTCGCCGGCACCAACTTGAGCCAGGAGCCGAGCCGAAGTGCCACCCTCTTCGCGGCCGAGTGGGCTCACCGGTCAGGCGTCACCGTCATCCTGGACTTGGACTTCCGCCCCGACCAGTGGCACGATCCCCGCGCCTTCGGCGTGGCCGTGCGCGGCGCCCTGCGCCACGTTCACATCGCCATCGGCACGCAGGACGAGATCAAGGCCGCTGCGCTCGCCAGCTCCGCCGACGTGGACGTGCGCGGCCACCAGATGTCGGACGCCCGCGTTCGCGGGGACGTGCGCGCGGCCGTGGGCCGGCTCCTGGCCTTGGGCCCCGAGCTGCTCGTCGAGAAGCGGGGGGCGGCCGGCGTGCGGCTCCACTTCGCCGACGGCCGGCAGGTCGAAGTGCCCGGCTTCCCGGTGGAAGTCTACAACGTCCTGGGCGCCGGCGACGCCTTTGCGGCCGGCTTCATCTACGGCCACGTGCAGGGGTGGCCACCCCAACGCGCGGCTCGCCTGGGCAACGCCTGTGGCGCCATCGTGGTCACCAAACACGGCTGCGCCAACTTCATGCCCACACTGGACGAGGTGATGGCCTTCGTAGACGCACACGGAGGGTGGTAACACATGGTTCCGCTCACGCCGGCACAGCGACCCGTCTCCCTGCGCAGCCGCCTTGCCCGTTACCCGGAAGCTGTCGCGGCGACGAGTGCGCTGCTCATCTTCCTCTTCTTCAGCGCCGTGGCGGACAACTTCCTGACGCCCATTTCCATTGCCAACATCCTCACCTTCGGCAGCATCACGGGCATCGTGGTCGTCGGTGTGGCCCTGCTCATGATCGCGGGGGAGTTCGACCTCTCGGTGGGCTCCACGCTGGCGGTGGCCAGCTTCGTCTTCGCGCTCCGCCTGGAGGCCGGCGCCAATCCGTGGGCGGCTCTCGTTCTCGCACTGGCCGTGAGCGCCGCGCTGGGCCTGATCAACGGCCTCATCGTGGTGGGCACCGGCATCCCCTCGTTCATCGCCACCCTGGGCACCATGTTGGTCTACCGGGGCATTGCACGGGCCATCGGAGAAGGCCAATTTGCCAGCTTCACAGGGGAGCCGCCTTTCCTCTTCACCCTGCTCAACGGCGGGCTGGAGGGCATCAACCGCCTCTTCTCCCCGCCGGCCACCTTCCGGCTCTCGATCTTCTGGTTCCTGGCACTGGCCGCCGTGAGCACCTTCCTGCTCATGCGGACACGTTTCGGCAACTGGGTGTTCGCCACAGGGGGAAACCTGGGCGCTGCGCGAGCCCAGGGCGTGCCCGTCCACCGGGTGAAACTGATCGGGTTCACGTTGGCCGGCCTCTTGGCCGGCCTGGCCGGCGTTATCCAGTTCTCCCACCGGCTGAGCGTGGACCCCCTGCGCGGCGAAGGGTTGGAGCTTGTGGCCGTGGCGGCCTGTGTCATCGGCGGAGTTCAACTTCGGGGCGGCGTGGGGACGATCTTGGGCGCGTGCATCGGGGTCATTCTGCTCCAAATGTTGGAACAGGGGCTGGTCCTCATGCAAGTGCCGGTCCAAGTTTTCCAGGCCATCGCCGGGTTGATCATCATCGTGGCGGTCGTGAGCAACACCTATTTGGCTCGTCCGCGCTGAAGCGTTCGGCAACGGTCAACGGAGAAACGCAGCAACGAAAGGAGGAGAAAGACGATGAACCGACGAGTGAGCCTGTTGGTGGCGTTGACCCTGTTTCTGCTGGTGATGAGCGCCTGTGCCCGCCAGGCCACCCCCACGCCGGAGCCGCCGGCCCCCACCGAGGGCGCTGCGCCGGCCCA
>JALSKA010000147.1 GCA_026989095.1 Ardenticatenaceae bacterium | reverse complement strand
CGGACGACCGCGTCAACCTGCTAAGAAACAGGCATTTGACGCCGGAGAACAACTCATGTTATACTTTTGGCAACCCTTCGCGCACCTTAATAGGCAAGAGCGGCACCGTTGGGCCCCGCTCAACGGCAAAGCACAGGGCGCCCGCCGAGGGCAGAGGCCGCACGCCTGTGGGACGCGCTTCGGGCTCCGGCCCCGCGGGCCACGCGGCCCGCCGGCCGCGCGCGGGCCCGGGCCACGTGGGCTTCACCGCGGCGGGCGTGACCGACCAACAGCGAGCAGACTCGCCCCAGCCGACACCAGCCCCGCCTACTTGTCCCCAGAGCTCGTCCGGCGGTTGCCCTCTGATCGTGCAGAAGAGATGTTGTGCGAGAACGAGATGTGGAGTGGGAGCTGGGCGCATGAGCGGAGCATCAGAGGAACCGGTCATTCGGATAGTCCTTGTGGACGATCATCCCCTCTTCCGCCAGGGGCTGCGACGGGTGTTGGACTCCGCGCCCGACTGTCAGGTGATCGGCGAGGTGGCCGACGGCGAGTCGGCCGTGGAGGCGATTTTGGAGCTCTGTCCCGACGTAGTGGTGATGGACATTAACTTGCCGGGCATGAACGGGCTCCAGGTCACCCGGGAGGTGACGGGGAAGAAAAACGACATTCGCTTCATTATTTTGACCGCCTTCCACAACGCCGATCAGGTCTTCCACGCCATCCGGGCCGGGGCGTCGGCCTACTTCCCCAAGGACGTGGACTCGCAGGAGCTCCTCGAGGCGGTGCGCCAGGTCCACCAGGGCAACTACGTGGTGAACGGCGAGGTGATGACGGAGCAGAAGCTGGCAGCGTGGCTCCTGAAGCAGTTGGAGGAGCGGAACACGTATGGGGGGTTCGAGGAGGACATGTTCGTGCCCCTCTCGCCCCGGGAGATGGAGATCCTGGTGCTCATCACCCGGGGGTACTCGAACAAGGAGATCGCGTACAGGCTGGGCATCAGCCGACAGACGGTGAAAAATCACATGACGTCCATCCTGCGCAAGCTCCAGGTGAACGACCGCACCCAAGCGGCCGTCTACGCGCTGCGCCACGGGTGGATTCGACTCCAGGACATCGAAGAGTAGACCATGGGAGCCACGACGGACTTTCTGCACAAGCTGGAAGAGTTCCAGGCCGACGTCGCCCGCGAGCTGGAGCGGGTCCAGCAGGAGCTGCGGGAGATCGACGTGTTGATCCGCCAGAGCACGGCGGAGGTGGAGCGGCTGGCGCAGCGGAACATGCAGATTCAGAACAAGGTGCGCCAGATGGAGGCCAACTTCGAGACTGTGCCCCGCGAGGACATCAAGGCCCTCTACACGGCGGCGCAGGAATCGCAGATGCGCCTCTTCACCATGCGCAGCCAGGTGGAGCAGCTCCAGAACAAGCAGCGGGTGCTGGAGCAGTACGCCCAGTACTTGGAGCGTTTCCTGGAGCTGGCCAGGAGCCGGGCCGACACGCTGGTGCCGGAGGGGAAGGCGGAGGTGCCCTTGGACCAGGTGGAGTCCTCGCGGCTGCTGGTGACCCGCATCATCGAGGCCCAGGAGAGCGAACGCCGGCAGCTTGCCCGACAGATGCACGACGGGCCAGCCCAGTCGCTGACGAACTTGATCCTCCAGGCGGAGATCTGTGAGCGCCTGTTCGACACGGACCGGGACCGGGCAAAGGCCGAGTTGACGAACTTGAAGAACGCGGTTAACACCACGTTCCAGAAGGTGCGCGATTTCATCTTCGACTTGCGCCCCATGATGTTGGACGACTTGGGGCTGGCCCCCACGGTGAAGCGCTACATCGACGCCTACCAGCGCAAGGTGGAGTACCGCATCACCCTTCACGTCACCGGGGAGGAGCGCCGGCTGCCGGCGCCGGTGGAGATCACCCTCTTCCGCGCCCTCCAGGAGTTGCTCCAGAACGTGACGCGCCACGCCAACGCCCACCAGGTGACCGTGCAGCTCAGTTTCCAGGACGGGGAGGTGACCCTGTCCGTCGAGGACGACGGGGTAGGCTTCGACACGGTGGAAGCGCTCCAG
Organism: Ardenticatenaceae bacterium; assembly: GCA_026989095.1. Taxonomy (GTDB): domain Bacteria; phylum Chloroflexota; class Anaerolineae; order Ardenticatenales; family Ardenticatenaceae; genus WFWG01. Next base: position 513 of record JALSKA010000147.1, on the reverse strand, counting down.
CCGGCCCAGCGGGGCCAGGCCGTCGGGCTGACGGCCATGCAGGAGCGCATCGAGATGCTCGGCGGTCACCTCCAGGTGGACAGCAGCATCGGCCACGGCACGCGGGTCTACATCCGCGTGCCGGCCGCGGAGCCCGTGGCAGCCTGACCTAAGAGGTCCGAACACGAGGAGATGCCCGTGAGCCGACGCACGACGCGGTACACCTTGGCCCTGGTGGCAGGCATCGCTCTTCTGGGGCTCGCGTGGGGAGGAGGGCTGGTCGCCACGTTGTATGCCGCGCCGGTGGCCCAGCGCGCCACGCCCACGCTCACGGCCACGCCGCCCCCCACGGCAACGCCCCCGCCCCCACCGACGGACACCCCCACACCCCCGCCGGCGGAGCCCTCGCCCACGGCGCCCCCCAACCCGCCGCCGCCCACGGCCACGCCCGCCGATCAGCCCCCGCCCCCGCCGCCGGCCACGGCGACGCCCGCGCCGCCCCCGCCGGCGGAGCCCCCACCAGAGCCGCCGCCC
>JALSKA010000146.1 GCA_026989095.1 Ardenticatenaceae bacterium | reverse complement strand
GAGACAAGGGCCCCTCACGGACTCAAAGGGCAAAGGTGCTCACTGTTAGCCATCCTCCCAGTTTTCAGTCAACAAAAAGGGAAACCTCAACTGACAACCTCACACAGTCACACAGCCTGTCACACACGCCGCCAGCTCATCCCATGTCACCTGTACCTCGTCGCCAGAAGTGCTCTGTTCTCCTTGCAAGTATGCTAAAATACACTCGGCCACACCTTGAGGCGTGCGCGCCCGCTCACCCCAAGATTGTCTATCCATAATCGGCACCCCAAACCCACGCGCCACTTGAATGGAACTGCTCCCCGTAACAGCGCGATGTGAAGCAACGAAGTAGTCAGTAGCCGCAAAGTAGTAGGGAACTTCCTCATCAGGAATGTATCGATTGTCAATGTACACGTGGTCTTGAAGCCCTAACTCCGCAATGAGCCTCTGGTATTTCGAGACAGGCTCCCAGAACTCACCAGCTACGATCAATTTCACACGGGGTTCCTGCCTTACGACATAAGGCAAGGCACGTATCAGGTCCTCCAATCCTTTATAAGGACGCACTATGCCAAATGAGAGCAATACAATGGCATCATCAGCTAGGTTGAGAACACGACGGGCCTCCGACCGGGTGACCCGCGAGTGTTGAAAGGCCTTCTGAACCGGATGAGGCACCACCTGTACTGCGCTCTCGGCAAGGGGCAGAAGGGCAAGAAGCCGCTCTTTCTCCTGGGCTGACTGAACAATGAAGCGCTCTCCCCATCTCAGAGTCATCTTGGCAAGCCACCGATCCCACGGGCGAGTTTCGTGAGGAAGCACATTGTGACAAATGTACACTATGCGGGCCGAAGACCGCCAGACCCGCAGAGCCACATGGATCACGTTCCACACCGGCGCCCAGAATGTGGTCCACCACTGGAAGACAACCACCTCTGGCCTCTCATGCACGATGCGACGTGCTACTCGGACCCACGAGGGAGGCCACAAGGAATCAAGGAGCATCTCGGCAGTTATGTCAACAATAGGGCGTCGGCTCGGATCACGGTCACTCTTCCCAGGAAACAACCACCTTGGGTACTGTCGTTTGAAGGAGATGACAGTGACCTCGTGGCCCCGATTTTGAAGGGCTTGTGCCAAACACATGGTGTAATGGGCAATGCCACCACGGTATGGATAGACGGGACCAAGAACGAGAAGTCTCATTCTCCTTTATCACGAGCAGGCCACAAAGAGTCAGTTCCACGACGTTGACGCCCCAGCACACCAAAAAGAACTGTTCCCAAGGAGGCGAAGTATATCATCGCTGCCCCTCACGTCAAACCCCCCCGTGTATACCCTGCACAACAGTCTCACCTCGCCAACACTTGGGCGATTTCGTAGTACTCCAAGTTCGCCTTGCGCTCGTGGCTGATGACCTCCTCGAGGGGAACAAGCGTGATTTCCCGGCCGCGCAGCGCCGTCATGACGCCACATGTGCCCCGGCGGAGGGCCTCCACGGCGGCCACGCCCATGCGCGTGGCCAACAGGCGGTCGAAGTGGCTGGGGCGCCCCCCGCGCTGGACGTGGCCCAAGATGGTGATGCGCACCTCGAAGCCCGTTTCCTGTTCCTCCAAGTACCGGGCAATGTCAGTGGTGCGGTGCTCGGCGCCCTCGGAGATGACCAGGATGGCGTGGGTTTTGCCCCGGATGTAGGCTTCCTCCACCCGGCGGGCGATCTCCTCCAAGGTGATGGAGACTTCCGGGATGTGGATCACCTCGGCGCCGCCGGTAATGCCGGCCATGAGGGCCAAGTAGCCACACTTGCGCCCCATCGTCTCCACCAGCAGGGCGCGCTGGTGGCTGCTGGCCGTGTCGCGCAGGCGGTCGATGGCCTCCAGGATTGTGTTGATGGCCGTGTCCACCCCAATGGCCATGTTCGTGCCCCACACGTCGTTGTCAATGGTGGCCGGAATGCCGATCACCGGGAAGCCCCGCTGCTGGAGCATGAAGGCGCCCCGCAGGGAGCCGTTGCCGCCAATGACGATGAGCGCGTCGATCTCGTGTTCGTGAAGCCGGCGGAGGGCGAGCTTCTGAAGTCGCTCCTCGCGGAACTCGGGCAAGCGGGCGGTCTGCAGAATGGTGCCCCCCCGTTGCAGGATGCCCCCCACATCCCGGGGCCCCAAGCGCTCCATGTCGCCCGCCACGAGCCCCGCGAAGGCCCGCCGAATGCCGTAGACCTCGATTTGATAGTTGAGCGCTGTGCGGACGACAGCGCGAATGCACGTGTTCATGCCCGGCGCGTCACCGCCACAGGTCATCACGCCAATCCGGCGCAGGTGTTGAGCGTCGAAGGACGTTTCCGTGCTCATGGTTCCCCTGTGCCCTTTGTGTTTCGCCACGTCGTATCAAGAGAAGCCACTTTTGCCCCGTCCAGATGGGCGTGGAACCTTCCCCACCCTACTCAGAACTCCCATCTCGTCAAATCTCGGGGACATCTTGGCAGGCACACGGCACCTCTCGGTCAAGTGCTCGGCGGTGAGAAGGCGGCACCCGTTGCCCGTGGGCGCCCTTGCCCGGCGAGGAGGGTTGGAGTTGTCGGGGTTCAGTGAACGGCGAAGGCCCGCTCCCGAACGGCAGCCACACGCCCTTTGCCGTCCGTCTCCAACGGGCGAATGCTGACCAGACAACCGCACGTCTCCGACTCCAACATCTCCTTGAGGTGACGGCTGTATCCTGTGGTGAGCCGGGGAAAGTTTAGCACCACCTCCCGGCGGTCCGGCAACACAACGGTGAGGCGGACCCGGTCCTGGCCGTGGGCCGACTGCAACACTTCCATGAGACGCCGGAATCGGTGGATGTCCTGGGCCTCGTCGCCTGTGCGGTGGAACGTGATGTGGACCACATAGGGGACCGAGCGGTGGAGCTCTTCTTGTTCCCTGTGCGGCAGTGCTTCGGGAACAGGCTGTTGATCATGGCGAGCAGCTCGGTACGGCTCCACCGCGTCGGCCAAGATGGCCGGCGTGTCGTTGCGCACCTCCACGCGGCCGCGAACCAACACGATGGTGTCGGGGGTCAGGTAGTCACGGGCCTCGGCGTAGGTGCGCGGGAAGACCACCACCTCGATTTCGCCCTGCAAATCCTCCAGCAGGACGAAGGCCATCACCTCCCCCTTTCTGGTGGTGATCCGGCGCACGTCCTTGACCAGGCCGGCCACCACCACAACTTGGCCCTCCTCCCGCACCGTGATCTCCCCACAGAAGGCCGTGATGCGCCTGCCCACCTCGGCGGCCACCTCTTGCAAAGGGTGACTGGAGACGTACAGGCCCAGGGATTCCTTCTCGTCGGCCAGCCGCTTCTTGGGGTCAGGCGAGTCCACGGAGGGCAAGGGGGTGAGCACCGACTGCTCCAACCGGGGTGCCCGTCGGTCACCTTGGGCCAGAAGGTCAAACATGCTCATCTGGCCCACCTCGGCGGCCGCGTGGACTTGGCTGCTGAGGCTCACCATGCGGTCCACCAGCTCCAGCAGCACCTCCCGCGGCGCGTCGGGCACCACAGGGCGCACGAGCTCGTCGAAGCACCCTGCCTTGATCAAGTACTCCAACGTGCGGCGGTTCACCTGGCGCAAGTCCACCCGCCGGCAGAAGTCGTCCACGTCCTGGAACGGGCCGTTGGCGGCCCGCTCGGCCAGAATCTGGCGGACAGCCCCCTCGCCCACGTTCTTGATGGCCCCCAAGCCGAAGCGAATGGCCCAGCGGCGCGGGTCCTCTGGGGGCAGATCGGGGGATGGCGGCTCGGGATTGGGCTCGATGGTGAAGGTGACGTCGCTCTTGTTGATGTCGGGCGGCAAGACAGCGATGCCCAGCCGGCGAGCCTCGGCCACGTAGAGGGCCACCTTGTCGCTGTTGTGGCGCTCCACGGTGAGCAGGGCAGTGATGTACTCGACCGGGTAGTGGGCCTTGAGGAAGGCCGTCTGGCAGGTAATGACGGCGTAATCGGCGGCGTGGCTCTTGTTAAAGCCGTACCGCGCGAAGAACTCGATGTCGGCGTAGATGGCGCGGGCCGTCTCCTCGGGGATGCCGTTCTGGACACACCCTTCCACGAAAATCTGGCGGTGGCGCTCGATCTCCTTGGCCTTCTTCTTGGCCACCGCGCGGCGCATCAGGTCGGCGTCGCCAGGAGTGTAGCCCGCCAACACGGAAGCGATCTGAATAATCTGCTCCTGGTAGACGATGATGCCGTACGTCTCGTCGAGAATTTCCTTCAGCTTCGGGTGGTGGTAAGTGATCTCCTCCTCGCCGTGCATTCGGCGGATGTAATTGGGAATGTACTCCATGGGGCCGGGACGGTAGAGGGAGATGGCCGCGATGATGTGCTCGAACTGCGTGGGCCGCATGCCGCGGAGCACCTCCCTCATGCCGGCCGACTCCACCTGGAAGATGCCCGTCGTCTCCCCGCTGGCCAACAGCTTGTAGAGGGCCTGCACTTGGGCATCGCGCTCGGGGTCGTCGGGACAGCGCTCGTAGGGGATCGTGTTAAGGTCGTAGCGCACGCCGTGGCGCTCTGCGATCAGCTCGCACGCCTTGCGCATGATGGTGAGCGTGGCCAACCCCAGGAAATCGACCTTGAGGAGCCCGATGGACTCCAAGATCTCCATGGGCCACTGGGTCACCACGCCCAAGCCGGACTCGTCCTGGTCCCCCTTGGTGGGGCGGTGGAGGGGACAATACTCCACCAGCGGCCTGTCGGAGATGATCACGCCGGCCGCGTGGGTGGAAGCGTGGCGGGCAATGCCCTCCAGCTTCATGGCCGTGTCCACCAGCTCGCGCACTTGGGCGTCCTGCTCGTAGAGCTGGGCGAACTCGGGGTTCTCGAAAGCGTCCTTCAACTTCACTTTGGGGCCAAAGGGCACCAACTTGGCAATGCGGTCAATCTGGCTGGTGGGCAACCCCATCACGCGGCCCACGTCCCGGATGGCCGCCCGGGCCCCCATGGTCCCGAAGGTGATGATCTGGGCCACGTTCTCGGCGCCGTACTTCTCCACCGTGTAGGCCATCATCAGGGCGCGCTGGTCGTCGGGGAAGTCCATGTCGATGTCGGGCATGCTGACACGGCCCGGGTTGAGGAAACGCTCGAAGATCAAGTCGTACTTGAGGGGGTCCAAGTTGGTGATGCCGAGACAGTAGGCCACGATGGAACCGGCCCCGGAACCGCGCACATTCCACCAGATGCCGTGCTCGCGGGCGAAGCGACAGAGGTCCCACACGATGAGGAAGTACGTGTCGAAGCCCATCTCGTGGATGATCTTCAGCTCGTGCTCGAAGCGCCGGCGCACCTCGTCGGCGTCGGCGCGGTCGCCGTAGCGCTCCCGCAGGCCCTGCTCGGCCAGGGCGCGAAGGTAACTCTGGGGCGTGTGGCCCGCGGGCACCTCGAAGTGGGGCAGGTGATACCCGTCGTTCTCCAGGGTGACCTGGCACATCTCGGCGACCAGCAGGGTGTTGTGGAGGGCCTCGGGCACCTCGCCGAAGAGGGCTTCCATCTCCCGGTAGCTCTTGAGATAATAGCCCCCGTCGCTCATGCGCATCCGATTCTGTTCGGTGAGGCGCTTGCCCGTCTGCACGCAGAGGAGCACGTCGTGGGGCACAGCGTCCTCGGGGCGCACGTAGTGGACATCGTTGGTGGCCACGAGCCGCAAGTCGTACTTGCGGGCCCACGCCACCAGCGTGCGGTTGACGGCGTGGAGCTCAGGGATGTCGTGGTGCTGGAGCTCGACGAAGAAGCGCTCCCGCCCGAAGACCTCCAAGTACCACTCCAGCCGGCGGGCGGCCTCCTCCTCCTGCCCTCGGTTGAGGAAGTGGGGCACCTCGGCGGCCAGACAGCCTGTGGTGACGATGAGCCCCTCGCTGTGGGCGGCCAACGCCTCCTTGTCCACCCGGGGGCGGTAGTAGTAGCCGCGCAGTTGGGCCTCGCTGGCCAGCTTGAGCAGGTTTCGGTAGCCCGTCCGGTTCATGGCCAGCAGGAGCAAGTGGTAGCGCTCCTTGTCCAGCTCGGGGTGACGGTCCTCCATGCGCCGGCGGGCCATGTAGGATTCCATGCCGATGATGGGCTTCACGCCGGCGGCCTTGGCCGCCCGGTAGAACTCGATCACCCCGTACATGGCCCCGTGGTCAGTGAGGGCCACGGCCGGTTGGCCCAGCTCGGCAGCGCGGTTGACCAAGTCGGGAATGCGGCTCAGGCCATCGAGCAGGCTGTACTCCGAGTGGCAGTGCAGGTGGACGAAGGGTTCCTCGGCCACGAACGCCTCCTCTTGTGGAGCTGAAGTGTCACGTCAGTGGGATTCAGGGCAGGAGACGGGGGTTACTCTTCCTCCTGCCACATGGCCAGCTCACGGCGCACCACCTGCTCCCGCCTGCGCAGGCTCCAGAGGTACCCGAAGACGAGGGCCCAGAAGGCCACGTATCCTCCCACCAGGTAGGGCCAGTTGTCGTCAAAGATGTCCACGCTCTCCCTCCTCCCGGTAGCGCTGGACGAGGCGGGCGCGCTCCTGTTCAAGCTGGACCCGCCGCACGAGGAAGTATCCCCAGAGCACCAAGACGGCCACCATGCCGGCCATCAGGGCCACCACCATGCTGGGGGCCAGGGAGAAATCCCCCTTGGCCTGAGGGTTGTTGCCGCCGAAGAGCACCGGGTGAATGGTGCGGAACCAGCGCGCGCTCAACCAGACCAGGGGCACGTTGGCGAAGGCGATGACTCCCATCACCGCGGCCAAGCGGGCGCGCCGCTCGGGGTCATCCACGGCCTCGCGGAGCATAAGGTAGGCGATGTACGTGAGCCACATGATGGTCACCGTGGTCAGCCTGGGGTCCCACGTCCACCACGTGTTCCAGACCGGGCGCGCCCAGAAGGAGCCGGTGACGATGGCCGCCGTGGCGAAGAAGATGCCCACCTCGGCGCCGGCCACGGCCCAGATGTCCCACCCCTGACGCCGGGTCTTGAGGTAGCCGATGCTGGCCACGAAGGTGACGAAGAACCCGGCGAAAGAAGCCAGCGCACTGGGCATGTGGAAGAAGAAAATGCGGTAGACATTGCCCATGGTGGCCTCGGGCGGCGCGTAGACGAAGGCCATGTAGAGGGCAAAGGCCAGCAGGGGAACACTGGCCCATCCCAACAGCCGCCGCACCGTGTCCAAGCGGCTCACACCGGCCTCGCCCTGCCGGCCCACAGGCGAGGTGATCGCTTCCATGAGTTCGTTACCTCCCGATCTCCTTGGTCCCGCTCCGCTCCACCTCCTGGAGCACGTCCTCGAAGCCGAGTTGGAGCAGCGGGTAGACGAACCAAATCATGCCGAACCCGAAGAGAAAGCCGGTCACCGTGCGCAGCAACCAGTTGAGCGTGCCCACGGTGGTGCCCACGTAGAAGTCGGGCGGGAACATGCCGCCCGTGAGCACGACGGCCCACGTGTTGGTGTCCCGGAAGCCCCAGCCGGTCACGTCGTTGATCAAGTGGCTGGTGCCGTCCACGGCCATGGGGAGCGTGAAGAGGGCCAACACCCAGAGGGGCATCTGGCGCGGCCGCCACCCGCGCCGGCGCCGCACGAGGGCGAAGAGCAGGCCGGCCACCAGGGCCCCCGTGTAGAGCCCGCTCAGCCGGTGGGCGATGGCCGCCTTGTAGCCGAGCTGGGGGTTGCCCACGAAGCGGCGCATGGTCAAATCGTTGGTGGGGTCAGCCCCGTTGGCCACCAACACATCCTCGGAATAGGAGGCGAAGAAGACGCCGTTCTCCCCGCCGAAGAAATAGCTGCGCTGGGGAAGCTGGTGACAGGTGAAGCCGTAGAGCGTGTAGAGCACCTTGGCGGGCCCGGTGTAGCCGGCGCTCATCAAGAAGGGGGTCAAATACGCGCCTCCCAAGTAGAGGGCCAAGAAGAGGTTGAGCAGGAGCAGCCAGTGGCGGGCCCAGCCGACGGCCAGGCCTTGGGCGGCGCGAACCAACGCCCTCGTGCCGCGCCCCACTTGGGCCGACGCCCTCTCCTGTCCCTCGCCGGCAGGCGCGGGCACAGGGGGAACCCGATCGCGTGTGACCGTCATGGCACTACCTCCTTCCGAGCCTCGGCGGAATCGTCTGATTCCGCCTTCCCTTCTCGCTCCAGCCAGGCCAACAGGGCCAAGGCGCCCAACACGATCAGCCACATCTGGAGTTGGCGCAGGCGGTACTCGCCGGCCACCAGGGCCGAGGTGGCCCGGAACGCCTCCACGACGAGACGCCCTCCCGCCATCAGGGCTGCGCCCACCACGGCCAGCCATCCGTCGAAGGGGCGGCGGTCGAGCCGGCGCCAGAGCCACACGGCCACGGCCACGCCGGCCAGGGCCTCGTAGAGCTGCACAGGATGTCGGCGTGCCCCCCAGAGCTCGACGCCCCACGGCATGGTTGTAGGCGTTCCGTAGGCATCGCCGCTCAGGAAGGCGCCCACCCCGGCAACGGCCCAGGCAACGGCCAGGCCAATGGACAACACGTCGGCGGCCCTCCGCAGGGGAATGCCGGCCCGGTAGAGCCACCCCGCTAACACCAGGAGACCGACGAGAACTCCCACCGGCCAGGACATGTCCCGCACGTTCAATGCCAGGGCCGTCGTCGGACTCGCGCGGTAGATCGGCCAAAATTGTACCACATATCCCAACCGGGCACCAAGCATACCGGCCAGGAAGGCGACCAGCCCGGCATTCCAGAAATCATCGGGGTCGAGGTCCACCCGGCGGGCAGCCCAGTCAACAACCTGAAATGCCAGCCAGAAGGCCACCAACATCACCAGCCCTCGGGTCTGGATGGCCACGCCGCCAACGGTTAGGACAGGGATCACCGCTTCGGCCTCCTGGTGAAGGTCACTGGGCCCAATTTTGGGCGCGAGGGAGCAATTTGGCAACCTCCGTACTCTGTGAAACGTGGCTCCCTTCACTTCACCCCTTCGTCCACGTGTGACTCTTTCCGCCAAACAGAAACATGTGTTCCTTGAAGCCGGTCCGCCCAAAGTACTATTCACCTTCCATTGGCCAGCGGATACAATGGAAATAGGGTCCTTGGTGTTTTCCCCTTGTGAGTGAATGCATGTCCCTCGTGTGAATGCCCCTGCTGGGCACTAGACGGGGGAAGTGTGTGTTTGAAACCTGAAAGAACATATGGAATCTCGACACTCAGCCCGGACAACGGTAGAAACACTCCTGAAGCGAGTGAAACACCGTCGCTCAAGCAGCCAAGAGCTGACGCCGTTCGTCACCGTCCAAGAGGACGAGCCCAGAAGCGAACGCTCCCCTGCCCCTGCCGAAGTCGCATCGCGCAACGGGGAGCACAAGGAGGCGTGGCCCGTGAGCAGGACGGACGTGCTCCGCCCGCCCGCGGGCTACACCTACGAGATGATCTTGGACCTCTTCTTCAACGCGCGCCACTTCGTGGTGATGGACGGCCAGCAGGGCCCCGAACATGCACACTCCTACCGCGTCCAAGTGTGCTGCCGCAGCCAGGCCCTGCACCCGCAGAATCACGTGCTGGTGGGCTACCAGGAGGTGCGCAAGCGCGTCAAGCAAGTGGTCAAGAGCTACAACGGCACGCTCTTGAACGAGCTGCCCATCTTCCGGGGGCTCCAGCCCACGACGGAGAACTTGGCCGGCATTCTGTACCAACAACTCAACGCCGCCTTGGCCGATCTGCCCCTGGAGTTGGTCAGCGTGACGGTGTGGGAGTCGCCCACGGAGGGCATCGTCTTCCGGCGCACCGACTGTGTGCCTCCCCGTCGTCCGCCTGATACAGGCCATCTGCCCGACGGCCTGCAACGTGATCGCGGATGGGACGACGCGAGCCCGGCCCGAAGCACATCATAGGTGTGTGAACGTGCTCGAATTGTTCCTCAAGTGTGATGACCATGCGCCGAGACGTCCGTTGGCATGGCCCTGTTGTGGGGCTCAGCCTCATCGTGTTCACATTGGTTTTTTACCGGAACCTCCTCTTCGTGGAGGCTCCGAACCTCGTGCCGTGGGGTTCGGACACGCTGGGCCATGTTCTGAAAGCTGAGTACCTCCTCGATCAGCTCGGGCAAGGCAACCTCTACCCCGATTTCTTCCCCTTCTGGTACATGGGCCTCCAGATGTTGCGCTACCATCCGCCCCTGCCCTACTACCTGCTGGCCGCCATCGCGACAATCACAGGCGACATGGTGCGGGCGGCCAACTGGTTCATTGCCCTCTGCGCCCTTGGCGGGGCGTGGGGGGCGTGGCACTACCGGCGGTGGCTGGGCTGGGCACCGGCGTGGGCGGGGAGCCTGCTCTTTCTCATCATGCCCGACAACGTGCGCGTGGCCCTGGCGGAGGGCAACTTGCCGCGCGTGCTGAGCACTGCCCTCCTGCCGTTCGCCCTCTACGCGCTGCTGCGCCTCCTGGAGGAGGACGGCGGCCGGCGCCACGTCGTCGGCCTGGCCGTGGCCTTCACGCTCATCGTGCTCAGCCACGCCATGATGGCCGCCATCTACGCCGTCACCTTGGCCGGCGTGGCCTTGTTCCTGGGCGTGGCCGGAGTGACCCCGGCCCGCCGCGTGGTGCTCGCCATCGCGACCGTCGTCGTCGGCCTGCTGCTGGCCGGGTGGTGGCTGCTGCCCAGCTTCACCGGCGGCATCACGGCCCTCGACCGCGAGGCCCTCATCCGGGCCCAGCCGACTGTGCCCCTGCCCCACTACCTGAACCCCTTCGCCCGGCGGGGGGACCCGGAAGCGCTCTACGTGGGCGCCTCCCTCCTGCCCCTGGCCGTGGCCGGCCTGTGGACGAGGCGGCGCTCAGGCCACAGTGTAGCCTTCACGCTCGTGGGCCTGGCCGGCATCCTGATCACCCTGCCGGGGTTCAACCAGCTCTTCAACGCCCTGCCCCTCTCCGACCTCCTGTGGCCGCTGCGTTTCCTAGGCGTGGCCAGCTTCCTGCTCCTGCTGGCCGTGCTGTTGCACGTGCCCGCCTGGTGGGCGCGCCACCCCCTTCTGGCCGTGGGCCTCATGGCGCTGGTGGCCGCAGACTTCGCCGGCTCCCTCTCCTTGATCCACCTGCGGCCCCTGCGGGAGGATGTCCGCCAGGTGGCCCGCGAGTTGGCCGCCCTGCCCGGGTGGCGCCAGGCCACCATCGACGAGAGCCGGCTGGGGAGCGCGGCGGCCTATGCCTTCACGGCCATTGGGAGGCGGGAACAGCTCTACGGCTGGGCCTACCAAGGAGCACGGACGGCCCGCAACGTGGCCGCCATCAACGAGGCCCTGAGTTACGGCAGCTACGAGTACGTGCTGGACCGCCTGCGGCTCTACGGCGTGGACGATGTGGTCCTCCTCACAACGCTGCCCTACGCGGACGAGCTCTCACGAGTGCTGCGGGCGGAGGGCTTTGAGGCCGTGTACGAGAAGGGAGCATTGGTTCTGTTCCACCGCGAGGGCCGCCCCCGGGCCTACGTGATCTCCCAGAGGGCCTTGGGCATCGGGCGCGGGGCCCGCCTGTGGGCCTTCCTCTTCCCCCAAGTGATCGTGGGCACCTCCCCCTACGTGGACGACTACGCGCTCGACGAACTGCGCCGGTACGACGTGCTCCTCCTCTCAGGCTTCGCGTGGCGTGACCGGGAGGCGGCCGAGCGCCTGGTCGAGGAGGTGGCCCAGAGCGGCGTCCGCGTCATCGTGGACCTCACCGGGGTGCCCGTGGACCCCACGGCGCGCATCCCGCGCTTCCTCAACGTGTGGGGCGAACAGATCATTCTGGACGACCGCCCGGTGATCGCCCAGGTCGGCGCCGAGGAAGTGCCCCTGCGCCCCTTTGCGGCTCCCACCAAACTCTGGTACACCCACGTGCCCCAGGGTGTGGACGTGGAGACGATCACCTTCGACTATCTGGGAGAGCGGGGCACGGTGGTGGGATATCGGCAGGTTGGGAAGGGCCGCGTCTGGTTCGTGGGGCTGAACCTCTCCTACCACGCCCTCACAACAGGCGACGAGACGGCACTTCGCCTCCTGGCCGATGTGGTGGGCCTCGAACCCCGGGGTCAGCCGGCCTCCACGGCCGTTTCCCTGGCCGATTACCAGACCGTGGCCGACGGGTACAGGTTCCGGTACACCTTGGGGCGGCCGGCGTGGCTGCTCCTGCCCGTGGCCGCCTTTGACGGCACCCGCCTCTTCATTGACGGAGTGCCAGCGGACGCGCGCTCCCTGGAGATGTTGGTGCTCTTCGAGGCGCCGGCCGGAACGCACACCGTGGACGTTCGCGTCGGCCCCGCGCCCATCTACCGCGCGGGGCAGGGAGCCACGTTCGTTGGCGTGCTGCTGCTCGCGGCCCTCGTGTGGTGGGCAGGACGAACTGCGTGGGCGGCGGAGGGCACCCGCCGACATTCCGGCCACACTCGCGTCGGCGTCCCAGAAGCTCTCCCCACGGCGGGCGGGCCGTCGGGAGAAACACCTTGAAAGTTGAAAAACGGCCATCACCGGCACGGCCGTTTGGAGCCCCGTCGGCAAACAGGTACAATGTATGAGTACAACGAGGTACACGGACGGGGACATCGGTGCCAGACAGCCCCAGGCGTGTCGCCGCGAAGGGTGGGGGGCATACCGAGCCCAGGCCCCGGGGGGAGAAAGGACGTGGACAAGTGGAGCGGGGGGATGACGTGATGAGGGTTGGGCGCCCGAACAGAAGAGGCTGGATATCCCGCGTGGCGGGGCCCGTTGCCGGGGTGGTCGGTGCTCTGCTCTTCGTCGGCGTTGCCGTGGCCGCCGGCCCCATTGTGCTGGACGGGCTCTTCGGCGATTGGGCCGGCCATCCCAACGTGCCCGACCCCCAGGGCGACGCCTACGCGGCCGCCGACGTTGTGGCCTTCTTCTTCGACACGAACCCGAACGAGGAGACCGCCTACTTCATGGCCGAGCGTGTGGGCTCGAACCGCCCCCAGTTGTTGCTCCTGCGGGTGGACACCAACAACAACGGCGTCTACACCGACCCCCAGGACCGGGCAGTGGTCGTCTTCTACCGCCCCTTGGGCAACCGCGCCAGGGTGAACGTGGTGCTCACCACGGGCACGGGCCAATTCCTGAACACGCTGGCCACCAACGCCGACTGGGGCGAGAGCATCCCCGAGGGAGGGCGCCGGGTCGAGTGGGGCGTGACATTTGCCGACTTGGGCATCTTGCCCGGCCAGACCATTCGCATGCGCCTGATGAGCACGGCGGCCGTGCGGCGGTGTTTCCTCAACGGTGAACTGGAGGACGCCCAAGAGGGAGGCGATGAGCTGGCCGAGCTCCTGGAAGATTTTCTCGAGGAGCTGGCCGAAGGCGAGGCCGACGTGGCTCCCCCCTGCGTTGACTTCGTGAACGAGGTCCAGTGGAGCCCGGCCAACGCCCTTGGGCGTCCGCTGGTGGCCGTGCTGGCCGTGGCGGGCGCGCTCCTCCTGGCCTGGCAGAGGAGCCGCACGCCGTGACCTTGTGGGTAGTGGCGCTCTTCTGGGGATGGCTGTTGGCCGTCCTCTTCCTGCGGGCCTACCGGGTCTGGCTCTTCTACTACCTGCTGGGCAGCGTGGGCGCGGCCTATTGGGTCATTCTGGTGGCACGGGATGTGCTGGGTTTGGAGCCCTTCTTGGCCCACTCGGTGGCCCAGGCTGTCCACCTGGTGGCCAACGCGGTGGGCGTCCAGACGCGCATCTTCGCCAACGCGCCGGGCATTCTGCTGGTCCTGGTGGTCGTCCAGCCTGTGGGGTGGACGGTGCTCCAGATCGGCGTGGAGTCGTCGGGCCTGCTGGAGATCAGTGTATTGGCCAGCCTGCTCAGCTTCTATCCGGGCTGGAGCCTCCGCCGGCGGCTGGCCAGTATCCTGGTCGGCGTGGTGGCCACGTGGGCGGCCAACGTGCTGCGGCTCTTCATTATCGTGGTGGCCCTCCACTTCTACGGCAAGCAGGCCCTGGTGCTCGCCCACACCTTCGTCGGCAAGTTCGCCTTCTTCGTCATGACGGTGGGCATTTACTGGTACTTGATCACGAGACCAACCGTGAGGCGCCCCTTGGTGGCCACCAAGGCCAGGGGCGCGCCCACGTGAGGCGGACGACATGGCCGAATACGTGCTCTACTTCGTCGTCTTCTGGGGCGTGTGGCTGCTCATCCCCCTCTGTGTGGACGGGATGACAGCCCTCAGCAGCATCATTAGCGTGCTCGTGGCCCGCCACCGGCGACGGCGCCGGCGGCGTCCGTTGGACTATTTCCCCTTCATCTCCATCATCATCCCGGTTTACAACAGCGAGGAGACGCTGGAAGCGTGCCTGCGGGCCTTGGCCCGCCAGGACTACCCCCACGACCGCATGGAGGTGTTGCTGATCAGCAACGGCACGACAGACCGCTCCTTCGAGGTCTTCACCCGCCTCCAGCCCGAGCTGCCCTTCCTGGCCGGCTGGCACACGATCCTCAACAAGGGAAAAGCGTTGGCCCTCAACGCCGGCATCCACCTGGCGCGGGGCACGTACATCTTCAACGTGGACAGCGACGTGGTCTTGGCCCCCGACGCCGTGCGCCGCGTTGTGGAGGCCATGGAAGCCGAGCCAGACTTGGGCGCCGTGACCGGCGCCATCGAGGTGCTTCCCCCGCCGGAGGGGGCTTCCCGACAGCAGCGCCTCCTGGCCGCCTGTGAGTTCTTCGAATATCTCTCGGCCTTTCACGTGGGCCGGGAGCACCAGACGCTCCTGCAAAGCCTTTACACCCTCTCGGGGGCCTTCTCCGTCTTCCGGCGGGACGTGCTGTTGGAGACCTTCCTGTACAGCCAGGAGACGGTGACCGAGGACACCGACCTGACGTTCGAGCTCTACAGCCGCTTCGACAACCGCCGCATCGGGTGTGTGACCACAGCCGTGGTCTACGTCCACCCCATCGAGTCCCTGAGCGCCCTCTACGCCCAGCGGGTGCGCTGGCAGCGGGGGCAGATCGAGGTGAGCGCCCGCCACCACCACTTGCTGAAGCGCCCTTGGTGGCGCCTGTGGGGCTTCGCGCCCAGCCGCATCCTGCTCATCGACCACACAATGGCCTTCCCGCGGCTCGTCTGGACCTTCCTGATCCCCGTCCTGGCCCTCTTCGGCTACCCGCTCTCCGTGTTGGTGATGGCCGCCCTCTTGACCTACGCCTTCTACGTGCTCGTGGACCTGGCGTGGACGGGGGTGGCCTGGCTCGACGCCAACGAGGCGGCCCGCCGGCGCATTCGGCGCCTCTGGTGGGTGATTCCCCTCATGCCCCTCTACAGGATGCTGGTCTTCTGGTTCCGCATGAGCGGCTTCCTCCACGCGGCCGCCGAGGAGCCAGGGCAGTGGCGCGTGCTCGACCCGTGGGCCCAGATCTTCCACGGCCTGCACGACCTGCGCCGGCGGACGGCCTACGCCTACCAGGCACTCCTCTCCTTCTGGGCGTGAGCGCTTTACCCCTGGCGCAGCTTGAAGCGCTGGATCTTGCCGGTGGCCGTCTTGGGGAGCTCCTCCACGAACTCGATCCAGCGGGGCCGCTTGTAGGCGGCCATGTGTTCGGTGCAGTAGGCGATGATGGCCTGGGCCAACTCCTCGGAGGGGGTGTAGCCGGGCTTGAGCACCACGAAGGCCTTGGGCTTGATCAGCCCGGCCGAGTCCTCTTGGCCCACGACGGCGCACTCCAGCACGGCCTCGTGGGAGATGATAGTGCTCTCCACCTCCACGGGCGAGACCCAAATGCCGCCCACCTTCATCATGTCGTCCGAGCGGCCGGCGTGCCAGTAGTACCCGTCCTCGTCCACGTAGTACTTGTCGCCCGTGAAGAGCCACTCGCCCAGGAAAGTCTGGCGGCTCTTCTCGTACTGGTGGAGGTAGAAGAGGGCGGCCGTCTCCCCCCTGATGAGCAAGTTGCCGATCTCCCCGGGCGGCACGTCGTTGAACTCCTCGTCCACGATGCGCGCCTCGTAGCCGGGGAAGGGTTTGCCGCTGCTGCCGGGACGGATGTCGCCGGGCCGGTTGGAGATGAAGATGTGGAAGTTCTCAGTCGAGCCGATGCCGTCGATGATGTCCAGGCCGGTGGCCTCCTTCCAGCGGTGCCAGAGGGGCGCCGGCAGGGCCTCGCCGGCCGAGACGCAGAGGCGCAGGGAGGAGAGGTCGTACTTTTCGGTGAAATTCTCCACGGCGAGGATGGCGGCGTAGCTGGTGGGCGCGTTGTAGAGGATGGTGGGCTTGAAGCGGTCGATGACCTCGAGCACGTTGGTGGCCACGCGGGGCGGGCCGGAGAAGAGCACCACACTGGCCCCCACGTACCAGGGGAAGATCAGGTTGCCGCCCAGGCCGAAGGTGAAGAAGAGCTTGGCCACGGCGAAGGTGCGGTCGTCCTCGCGGAGGCCCAGCACATTGAGGCCCCAGTTGTGGGCGCAGAGGGGCAGGTCCTTGTGGGCGTGGAGAATGCCCTTGGGCTGGCCGGTGGTGCCGCTGGAGTAGTTGAGGGTGGCGAAGTCGTCCCTGTGGGTGGGCGCCCTCTCCAACTCGGCGGGCTGGCCGCGGACCCAGTCGGCGTAGGCCAGGTCGCCGGGGCGCTGGGGCGTGCCCACCACAACGACCCGCTCGAGGAAGGGCTGGCCGTCGAGGATGTCGGCCACCTGGGGCCAGAGGGAGTCGTGGACGAGGAGCACGCGCGCGCGGCTGTCCTTGAGGATGTAGTCGTACTCGCGGGGGGTGAGCAGGGTGTTCATGCCGAGGGCCACGGCGCCGACCTTCAGCGCCGCGAAGAAGGTGGTCACCCACTCGGGCCGGTCCGGGCAGAGGAT
>JALSKA010000145.1 GCA_026989095.1 Ardenticatenaceae bacterium | reverse complement strand
ACACCTGGCGCTGCAACGGCTGCTGCGCCAGTACGCGGCCCTGCGCTCCATTGAGAAGGACAGCTCCCTGCGCCTGACCAAAGAACAGCGCCAGGAAGTGAAACAGCGGATCGCCAGGCTGGAGAAGGACCTCACCGACAAGATACGGGATGCCTACCGCCTCGTCTACATCCCGGGCCCGAACGGCGACCTGCGAGAACTGGACATGGGCACGGGCACCTACGGTATGGATACTCCACTCGACGAAGATGTGTACGAGAAGATGCGCATCACTAGGGAGATTCTGGAGCAACTGCACCCGAGGGCGCTGAAGGAACGTTACTTGCAAAACCAGGAGTACGTCTCCACCGCCCAACTGGCCCAGAGTTGGTCGCGCACTCCGGGCGCCCTGCGCGTCGTCAGCGAGGAGGCCTGGCGCCGCTGCATCGCGGAGGGCGTGCGACAGGGGCTCTTCGGCCTGGGCGTGCTGGAAGGGGGGGAAGTCCGCTGCGTGGCCTACAAGGAATCGCCGGCCGTGGCCCTGGCCGGGAGCGAGGTCATCGTCCGCGCGGACATCTGCGAGGCCCAGCGGGCCCGGCGCTCCCCCGAGGGGAAAGATGTTGTCACCGGGCCGGGGGCGGAGAACGTTGACCGAGAGCCTCCCGGTGGGAAAGGCGGGCCAGGCGTCTCCGAGAGTCCGCCCGACTACGGCCCTTCCCCCCGCGCCACGGTCCACCGCGGCCTGACCCTCCGCCTCGTCGTTCCCAAGGGCCAGGTCTCCTACGTGCTGGGCGTGCTCAACTTCCTCCAACACAAGTTCGACCGCCTCGAAATGACCGTGCAGGCTTCCGAGGGGGCAATCTCGGACCGGGACGTCGAGGACAAAATCCGGGAGGCCTTCCGGCAGATGGGCGTGGACCCCACAGTGGAGCTGGAGTGAGGAAACCCGTCAACTGCGTGTTTGCGAGGAGGCAACCATGACCACAGATGACCTTCCCCTCATCCCCCTGGAGCTCTTCTTCCGCCACCCGGAGTACGCCAACGTGCGCCTCTCGCCCGACGGCCGCGCGGTGGCCTTCCTCCGCCCGTGGGAGGACGTGCTCAACCTGTGGGTGCAGGACCTGGCCACGGGCGAGGTGCGCCGCGTGACCCACGACCGGGGGCGGGGCATTCTGGAGTTCACGTGGGCCTACACCGGGGAGTTGGTCTACCTTCAGGACCAAGACGGCGACGAGAACTGGCGGTTGTACGCCCTCTCGCCCGGGGGAGGCGAGCCCAGGCTGCTCACGCCCGGCACGGGCGTGCAGGCCCGCCTGATCGCCCACCGGCCCGACCTTCCCGACGAGATGTTGGTGGCCGTCAACGATCGCAACCCGGCCCTCCACGACGTCCACCGCGTGCGCCTGTCCACGGGCGAGCGTGAGCCGGTGATGGTCAACGAGATCGGGGCGGTGGGCTTCCTCGCCGACGAGCGCCTGCGGCTCCGGGTGGCCTCGCGGGTGACGGACGACGGGGGCGGCGAGCTGTTGCTCCACACCGGCGCCGAGTGGACGCCCCTCTACCGGTGGGGGCTTGAGGATGTCTTCGTCGCCCCCCAGGAGCTGCGGGGGGAAACCCTCTACCTCTTCACCAGCGTGGGGCGCAACACGAGCGCGCTGGTGGCCCTGGACCTCGCCACCGGCGAGGAGCGCCTCCTGGCCGAAGACCCCGAGTACGACATGGGCGTCGGCGATGGCACCTTGGGGCCGGCCCTCCTCTTCCACCCCCGCGCGGCCCGCCCCGAGGCCGTGGCCGTCTGCCGGGAGAAGCAGGAGTGGGTGGTGTTGGACCCGGCCCTGGAGGAGGATTTCCGCCGCCTGGCCGACGTGGAGCCGGGCCGGCAGTTCGGGGTCTTCAGCCGCGACCTGGAGAACCGCCGCTGGGTGGTGGCCTACGACGGCGACCGGCAGTCCACGCACTATTACCTGTACGACCGGCCGACGGGGGAGGCCCGCCTGCTCTTCGTCGCCCGCCCTGAGCTGGAGCGCTACCCCCTGGCCGAGCGCCGCCCCGTGCGCCTCACGGCCCGGGATGGCCTCGTGCTCCACGGCTACCTCACCCTGCCGCCCGGCGCGGAGCCCCGCGGGCTGCCCGCCGTCCTCTACCCCCACGGGGGGCCGTGGGCGCGCGACTTCTGGGGGTGGGAGCCCATCGCCCAGTGGTTGGCCAACCGGGGCTACGCCGTGCTCCAGGTCAACTTCCGCGGCTCGGTGGGGTACGGCAAGGCCTTCGTCAACGCCGGCAACAAGGAGTGGGGCGGCAAGATGCAGGACGACCTGACCGACGCCGTCCGCTGGCTCGTGGACCAGGGCATCGCCGAGCCGGGGCGCGTGGCCATCATGGGGGGCTCCTACGGCGGCTACGCCACCCTGGCCGGCCTGGCCTTCACGCCCGAGCTCTACTGCTGTGGCGTGGACATCGTGGGCCCCTCCAACCTCTTCACCCTCCTGGAGAGCATTCCGCCCTACTGGAAGCCCATGGTGGCCATCTTCCACACGCGCATGGGCCACCCCGAGCGCGACGCCGAGCTCCTGCGGGCCCGCTCGCCCCTCTTCC
>JALSKA010000144.1 GCA_026989095.1 Ardenticatenaceae bacterium | reverse complement strand
GCTGATCGGCGCCCTCATCGGCCTGGCGGTGTTCTGCCTCATGCCCGTGATCGGCCTTGCCGCCCTGCTCATGTATCTCTTCTACGCCCTCGACGCCTTCAAGGGGCGGTGGTCAACCATCCCCCTGCTGACGGACTTCCTGCGCGACCAAGGCCTGGTGACGGGCCAACGGTAACGGTGAGCCCGTCACGGTTCACACGTGCCCGGCGGAGGTGGCCGGGTGACGACGCGGACTTCCCGAAACCCGGCGGCCATCAGGAGCGTGCTCACGGCCATCTCCGCCCGCTGATTTGCCTCCTCCAAGATGCCCGTCTCGCAGGCCGTCTGGGTGATCTTCTCCAAGGCCACGCGCTCGGCCCGTGACTGCATCTCCGGGTCCTCGGGCCCCAGTAATCCCCGCTCGAAATCGTAGACGTAGGAGCGCTCCACGTCGATCTTGCGGTCCAGGATTTGGGGTGGCGGCAGGCGGATGATCACCGTGTCGCTGATCACCTGCACGTCGTCGGCCGACACGCGGCTCAGGTCCACGCCGGCCCGCACCTCGCCGTAGGCCACGTAGAGGAGCTTGGTTTGGCCAATGACGAAGGGACCAAGCGTGCGATCCCGCGATTGGGCGACGACGGCCTCCATGGAGAAGATCGCCGTGGTGAGCTCGCTTACCCCGCGCACCTGGCGCACAACGATGGTGCGCATGTCCACGACGGGCGTTGGCTGAGGCTGCTGGAACAACTCCTGCGCGCGGGTGATGAACACCTGGCCCTGGCGGTAGAGACCGAAGCCGACCAAGGCCACGAAGAGGAAAAGAGCCCCCAAGCCCATGAGGAACACGGCCGCGCCGAGCCGCAGACACCCACCCCGCCCGGCCTGCTGGGCCGTCTGAGAGGGGCCGGAGGGGCCGGACAGCTCGCCGCGCGTCATTGGGGACGCTCCCGCTCGTTCGGCGGCAGGTGGGGCACGCCGCCGGGGAAGAGGGCCCGGGCCCTGAGCCCGTGGGCGCGCAGCAGGCTGGCGGCGATGACCGCCCGCCCGCCGGCCGCGCAGACGGTGACAATCTCCGCCTGCGCGGGCAGCTCCGTGATGTGCAGGTGCAACTCGCGCAGGGACCACAAGTGCGAGCCCGGGATGACCCCCGTCGTGGCCCACTCCATGGGCTCACGCACGTCCACCACCGTCCACCCGGCCTCGCGGTGATCGCGGCGGAAGCCGGCCACGTCCACCGTGGGGAACGGCACCAATGCCCCTTCCTCGGCCCACGCCCCGATGGGGGCCCCGTACCAGCCCATCACGGGGTTACGGCGCGTTGCGTGGACCATTTGGGCCACTTCCTCCGCCTCCACCGGGTCGTCGGCCACGAAGAGGAGCGAAGCTCCCGGGTGGAGCAAGTACATCAGGCGCACGACCAACTCCGGGTTGTTGGCAGGGATGTTGATGGAGCCGGGGATGTGGGCGCGCACGAACTGTTCCGTCGGCCGCAGGTCAACAACGGTCACCCGTTGACCGGCCAAATAGTTCTTGAGCTCCTCGTCGTCCACCGGCTTGGGGTCGGGGGGAACGGCCTCTGGGTCCATGAAGCACCTCCCTGTTCCTGCGAAAAGGCCCCCTTGGGATCAGCAGGGCACACCGGTACCAGTCAGGGCAATTCGGGAGGGCGCTCACGCCTCACGAAGCGCGGGTCCTCGAGTCTGCCGGCCACGGCGGTGTCCTCGGCGCGCACGAGCACCTCCACTCCGGGCTGAGCTGCCTCGCGGTGAATGTAGGCCAGGCCGAAGGTGCCTAGAGGCGTCTGAGCCACGCTCGTGAGCTGGCCTACAGGCTCACCGGCCACCATGACCTCGTTGCCGGGGGGCACACTGCGTTCCAGCTCCACGCGCATGAGGTGCTGTTTGATCTTGCGGTAGGTGTCGAGGCGGGCTACCACTTCCTGGCCGATGTAACACCCCTTGTCGAAACGAATGGCGTGCCACAGGCCGGCTTCCAGGGGGTTGTACTCCTCGGTGATCTCCCGGTCGGCCGCCGGCCGGCCGTACCAGACGCGAAGCTGTTCCCACACGCCCTCCTCGCCGACAACCAGGCCACGGCCGACGCCGGCCTCCAGCAGGCCGTCCCACACGGCGCCGGCGTTGGCCCCTCCGGGCACGAGCAGCCGGTATCCCGGCGCTCCCAGGCCAGAACCGGCGGCCACCAGCACCGGCTCGCCGGCCACATGGCCCATAGCGGAACGGCCGGCGTCGGGCAGCTCGGCGGTGAAGGCAGCGCTGAGCACCTCATCGCTCCGCGGCCCCACCAGGGCAAACAAGCGGCTCTGCTCGCTCACGTCCGCGATGCGAACATCGTCGTTGAAGAAGATGAAACGGCGGAACCACTCCGGCAACACAGCACGCCGTTCCGGCGACGTGATAAGCCCCACGTGTTCGCCGGCCACGACGGCGGTCACCAGGTCGATCATGCGGGCCTTGGCGGTGAGCACCACCGCCTCGATCACGTCGCCCGGCCGAGCGCCCTCGAAGGCCGCCGTGGTCATGTTGTGGAGGAAGCGGAGGCAATCCCGACCGCCCACGCGCAGTCGCCCCCAATGGCTCAGGTCGAAGAGTGCGCTCGCGTCGAAGGCCGCGTGAAAGGCCCTCATGGCTTGTCTCTCCTTTCCTCAATCCTGGCTGCTTGTGCGGCCACGGCCACCCTCACCCCACATCTTACTCGTCCTCACGGTCAGGTCAAGGGAACAGAGGGACACCACAGGTCAATGCTCCGGAGATGTCTCCCCCGTTCCGCTTCCCGGCCCGAAGCTGAACAGCAGGGCGTACCCGATCAGGCCGGCCATGGCCGACGCGCTCAGGATGCCCAACTTGGCGTAGTCGAGCGCCTCCTGGCCGGGAAAGGCCAAGTTGGCGATGAAAAGGGCCACAGTGAAACCGATGCCCGCCAGCCAAGCAACACCGAAGACGTGGCGCCAGGCGAGGCTGGCCGGTCGCTCGGCCAAGCCCAGGCGCACGCTCAGCCAGGAGACCAACGTGATGCCCAACGGCTTGCCCAGGAAGAGCCCCAGGAGTACCCCCAGGAAAACGGGGTGGCGCAGGGTCTCGGCCGAGTCCCCTTCGATGGTCACGCCCGCGTTGGCCAGGGCGAAGAGGGGCACGATCACGAAGGCGACCCACGGGTGGAGCATCGTCTCCAGGCGCTGCAACGTGGACTGAGCCTGTTCGGCCAGGGCCTCCAAAGTGGCCAGGCCGGACCGGTAGACACTCGAATGCTCGATGTGCTCGCGCATCTCGTAGAGCACCTGCTGGCTCCGCTTGATGAACTCCTCCCGGTCAAGGAAACGGCGCACCGGGATGGCAAAGGCCATGAGCACTCCCGCAATGGTCGCGTGGACGCCCGATTGCAAAAAGGCCCACCAGACGACCACGCCCAGCAGGAAGTAGGGCCACGGCCTGTGAATCCGCGCGCGTCCCAACAGCAGCGCCACTCCGAAGACGGCCAAGCCCACCACCAGCCAGAGCAGGTTGAGCTTCTCGGTGTAGAAAATGGCGATGACCAAGATGCCACCGATGTCGTCGGCTATGGCCAAGGTCGTGAGGAAGATCTTGAGCGCGGGAGGAGCCCGCCGGCCCAACAGGGCCAACACGCCCAAGGCAAAGGCGATGTCG
Organism: Ardenticatenaceae bacterium; assembly: GCA_026989095.1. Taxonomy (GTDB): domain Bacteria; phylum Chloroflexota; class Anaerolineae; order Ardenticatenales; family Ardenticatenaceae; genus WFWG01. Next base: position 13,210 of record JALSKA010000144.1, on the reverse strand, counting down.
GTGGCCACGGGAATGCCCCAGCCCCGCATGTACTCCGGCGTGCCGAAGATCACCATCACAGCAGCGTAGATGAGGGCCGGAACGGCCATGCCGCCCACGGCCGCCATGAGGGGGAACATCACCCGTCGGGGGGAGGCCAGTTCGCCCACGGTGACCTCCCGCTTGATCTCCAACCCCACCACGAAGAAGAAGATCGTCATGAGCGCGTCGTTGATCACCTTTTCCAGGGGCATAACTAGGAGCATGGGCTCCAGGCCGATGACTGCCTCGGTCTCCCACAGTTTGTGGTAGAATTCCTCCCAAGGGGAGTTGGCCCAAATCATGGCCAACGTGGCGCTGAAGAGAATGAGCAGTCCGCCGGATGCTTCCAGCTCAGTGAAACGTTGGAACGACGTTACAATGTACTGCAGAGGACGTGGCAACGGGGGCCCAACCCGTTCTCTCCGCAACGAAGGGGCAGCCATACGTGCTTCTCCTCCTCACTAGCTCAATACGTGGTCGAACACACTTCCTCTGCCGGGAAGTGCCCGCCCCGCTACTCATCCCGGGGGCGCAGGCGGTCGATGCCCTTGGGCACCCGGTAGGCGCGCCAGTCCACCGCTGCCTCACCGGTGGAGCTCCACTCCGGGCGAAAGGCGGGCACGCAGATCGCCCAAAGGGCCAGATCACCCGTTTGGTTGGCCTCGACGGTGTACTGGGTGCCGGCCGGAAGCCACACTACGGCCCTGGGCTCCAAGGTGTACGCCGTCTCCCGAGCCGTCAACAGGCCGTGGCCCATCTCGACGATGAGCACCTCGTCGAAGCGGTTGCGGCGGGCCTGGCTTCGTGTTCCGGCCGGCACGGTAATGTGGGCCACGCTGTAGTGGGGCGTGTTCGTGGCCTGGCGCCCTATGAGCTCGACGACAGTGTGGCCGTCCTCCGTTTTCACCTGGTGTCCTTCCCCAAGAGTGAGTTTCATGGCCAGTTTCTCACCTCTTCCGGTTACGGGTTTGGACAGACGGGGCTAGGAGGACAAAAGTGGCGTGGATATCGTGCGTCACAGCAAGACACAACGCGGGGGATTGTATCACAGAGTCCGAAAAGGGGCGAGTCCTATGGTGTGCTTGCGCCGTCAGGGCTCCGGCTCCACTGTGAAGCGCACGGCCGGCGAAGTGAGCTCTCCTCTCTCCGCGCGCAGGCGAGCCACCAGCGTGTGTTCGCCCGGCTCCAGCGGCCAGAAGAGCTCGAAGGGGAGCCGGTCGAAGCGGGCGACAGGGGCTCCGTCCAGCCACAACATGCCGTCCACGCCCTCCAGCGGGCGGGACGCTTCCAAAGTGAAGGCCACACGCTGGGCGTCGCGGGGCAAGCGTGGGTCGAGCCTAAAACGGGCGCCGTTGACAGGCGACGTGATGCGGAGCTCCACGGCGTCGGCCTGGGAGCCCCCGGGCCCGCCGACGGCACAGCGGCGCACGGGGAGCCGGGACCGCCCCCCTTCCGGGCCGGCACAGTCGGGCGAGGCCAACAGCCCGGCGGGCACGTCCACGTTCACCGTCACGCAGGAGGCGCCATACCGTCGCGGCTCGTGGCCGGCCAAGAACCACTCCACGCGCCGCTCGGGGCAGAGGGGGGTGGGCAAGAGACCGTTGGCCGCGCAGACGGTCACGCGCACCAGGCCGTCCGGCGACGTGAAGGCAACGGGCGGCCTGCGGCGCAGGACGTTGGTCATCACGTCGCGCCAGATGGGAGCCGCCCCGTCCAAGCCGCTCACGCCGCGCATGGGTTCCCCGTTGGCATTGCCCACCCAGACGCCCACCACCACGTCGGGCGTGTAGCCCACGGTCCAGTTGTCGCGGAAATCGGTGGTCGTGCCCGTCTTCACGGCGGCCGGCCGGCCGAGGCGCAGGGGGCCGTAGAGCCCAAAGGCCGGCGCGCGGGCGTAGGGGTCGGCCAGCACGTCGGTCACCAGGAAGGCCACGCGCGGGTCCAACACGCGCCGTCCGCGCTCCGGGCGGTGGCGGAAGATAACCCGCCCACCGGCGTCGGCGATCTCCAGGACGGTCACAGGCGGGCGGTAAATCCCACCCGAGGCCAACGTCGCGTAGGCCGTGGTCAACTCCAGCAACGTGACTTCTCCGCCGCCCAGCGTTACCGTTAAGTCGTAGCGCTCGGGATCGTTTAGGGAGCGGATGCCCATGTCGCGCGCGGTCTGCACCATGGCCTCCACCCCCACGTACTCGAGCACTTTCACGGCCACCACGTTGTTGCTGGTGGCCAGCGCCTCGCGCAGGCTGATGGGCCCCACGTGACGGCGGTCGAAGTTTTGCGGGCGGTAGAGCTTGCCCTGGCGGGTGACGAAGGCGGTGGGCTCGTCCACCATGACGGTGGCCGGCGACAGGGGGCGCCCCTCGGGCGCCCGCGAGGGGTCGAAGGCCGTGGCGTAGGTGATTGGCTTGATGGCCGAACCCGGCTGGCGGGGCATCACCGCGGCGTTCACCGCGCCGTCCACGCTGCTGTCGAAGTAATCGGGGCTGCCCACCATGGCCAACACCTCGCCCGTGCGCGGGTCCATGACCACCACGGCCGCGTTGCGCACCCGGCGGTCGAACCCCTGGCGCAACGCCGCCACGTGACGCCTCACAGCCGCCTCGGCGACATCCTGCACGGCCAGGTCGAGGGTCGTCGTAATGCGCCACCCGCCCTCGACGGGCGCGGTGGTGCCGTACCGGGCCTCCAGCTCCTGCAAAACGTACATCACAAAATGGGGCGCCTCGACGGGGAAGGGCGTGGCCGCCAGCTTCAGGGGCTCCTCGGCCGTCCGGCGGGCTTCCTCCGGGGTGAGAAACCCGTTGTTGACCATGAGCCGCACGACCTGGCGCCGGCGCTCCAGCGCGGCCTCCTGGTTGAGGAGCGGATTGTACCGCCCCGGCGCCTGGGGAAGTCCGGCCAGAAGGGCGCTTTCGGCCACGTCCAACTCCCACACATGTTTGCCGAAGTACGCCTGGGCGGCCGCCTCGACGCCGTAGGCGAAGTTGCCGTAGTAGGTGGTGTTCAAGTAGAGGGCGAGGATCTCGTCCTTGGAGAGGATGCGCTCCAGCCACAGGGCCACAACGCTCTCCCGCACCTTTCGCCGCCACGAGCGTTCCCGGCGCTCCTCGGGCGGCAGGAAGAGGGTGCGCGCCACTTGCTGGGTGATGGTGGAGCCGCCGGCGGCCAGCCGCCCGGCCCGCACGTTGATGCGCACGGCCCGCAGGATGCCGCGCCAGTCCACGCCGGGGTGCTCGTAGAAGGCCGCGTCCTCGGTGGCCAGGGTGGCTTGGCGCAGGGCCAGGGGAATGCGCTCCAAGGGCACCCACTGGTGTTTGCCCTCCTCGGGCAAGACAGCCTCGTAGAGCATGTTGCCATGCCGGTCGTAGATGCGGGCCGATGGGGTGGGAAGCCTGTCGGCCACTGTGCGGGGATCGGGCAGATCGCGCAGGGCCCACCACCAGAGCCACACGCCGGCCAACACAGCGCCCACGGCGAGCAGACACGCGAGGCGCGCCGCGGCTTGGACAAGCGCGCGCCACGCCACTCCACGATACCCTCTCCCCCGAAGGTTCCACCCCTGACGAGCCGGCACGGACATCCGGCCTCCCCTTCCGGGTTACACCGACGTCGCGGGGGCCTCGGCCTCGCGCGCCGTTTGCCCGTGAAGAGGCGCGCTCTCGGCGCAGTGGGCCTCGTCGCCGATCCGGTGGGGGGCCGAATAGACGCGAAAGCCGTGGCGCCGCACATAGCCCACCACAGTGATGTTCCACGCGCGGGCCAGCCGGACCGAGAGGCTGGTAGGCGAGGTGCGGGAGATCACGATGGGCACGCCCATCTTGGCGGCCTTGTTCAACATCTCCGAGCTGATGCGCCCCGTGGCCACCAGCACGCGGTCGCGCGTCTCCACGCCCTGCTTGAGCGCCTGCCCCCACAGGCGGTCAATGGTGTTGTGCCGGCCCACGTCCTCGGCCACGAGGATGAGCGTGTGGCCGTCGCTCAGGGCGGCCGTGTGCACTCCCCGGGCCTGGTGGTAGAAGTGAGCCGCTCCGTAGAGCTGTTGCATCAAGGCCGGCACACTCTCAGGAGACAACCGCACGGAGGAGCGCAGGGGGGCGTGCTGTTGGCTGATGTCGTCGAAGGTGATGCCCCCTCCACAGCCCGAGGTGATGATGGGGCGTGTGGAGGGCGGACGGAAGCTCAGGTCCCGGAGCCAAACGTCCACACAGCTCCGGTTGGGGCAGACCTCCAGGGCACGGATGTCCTCAATGCGCTCAATGAACCCTTCGGAGCGGAGAAAGCCGACGGCCAGCTCGTCCAGACGATAGGGCGTACACATGAAGGTGGCCAACTCAAACCCGTTGACGTGAATGCGCACCAGCCCCTCTTCGATCACATGCCCCTCGACCACCTGCCGCCGGCCATCCTGATACACAACGTAGGCGATCTGACGCACTCCTCCGGCCATGCTCGCGACCTCCTTGCCCCTTGGCGCGCCTTTGCGCTTCTCGCCCTAACCCCGCAACCGCGTGAGTAAACTCTACCACAAGGCGGGCAAGGCGCCAAGCGCATCCCCGTTTGCTCTCACGCCATGCCTGGTTTATACTCGGCGCCAAGGGGCATCCTACGGCCGCAAGGGGAAAGATTCCGAATCAAGGGGAGAGATCATGGGGGACCGCAAGCACCGCTTCGACTGGAGCAACCGTCCACACCCGCGCCTCTTCATTCCCGGGCCCACCGAGGTGCGCCCAGAAGTGCTCGCAGCCCAGGCGGAGCTGATGATCGGCCACCGCACCGACGCGCTCGAAGCCCTCTTCGCCCGCGTGCAGGCTCAGGCCCGCCGCCTCTTCTTCACCGAGGCCCGCGTCTACGTGACGGCCTCCTCGGGCATGGGGCTCCAGGAGGCGGCCATCCGCAACGGCGTGCGCGAGCGGGTCATCTGCTTCGTCAACGGGGCCTTCAGCCAGCGCTGGGCCGACGTGGCCGAGGGGTGTGGCAAGCAGACTGTGCGCGTGGCCGTGGAATGGGGGCACCCCATCACGCCCGACGTGGTCGTGCGGGCTCTGCGGGAGCACGGCCCGGCCGACGCCATCACCGTGGTCCACAACGAGACCAGCACCGGCGTCATCAGCCCCATCGCCGAGATCGCCGGCGCCGTGCGCGACGTGGCGCCGGAGACGCTGGTGCTCGTGGACGCGGTGAGCTCGCTGGCCGGAGCGCCCGTCCACTTCGACGAGTGGGGGCTGGACGTCTGTCTGACCTCCTCCCAGAAGGCGCTGGCCTGCCCGCCGGGCCTGGCCTTGGCCGCCGTGAGCGACCGCGTGTTGGAACGCGCCCGCACGGTGAGCGGCCGGGGCTGGTACTTCGACTTCCTGTTGCTGGAAAAATACCTTCAGCGCAACACCACGCCGGCCACGCCGGCCATATCCCTGTTGCGCGCCCTCCACGTACAACTCACCCACATCTTGGACGTGGAGGGCCTGGAGGCCCGCTTCGCGCGCCACCGCGCGCTGGCCGAGATGACGTGGGAGTGGGTGCGCGCGCGGGGGTTCGACTTCTTCGCCGCTGAGGGCTACCGTTCCCCCACGGTCACTGCTGTGGCCAACGCCCGTGGCGTGGACGTAGATGCCCTCAACGCCTTCCTCACGTCGCGCGGTATGGTCATTTCCAACGGCTACGGCCCCCTCAAGGGCCGCACCTTCCGCATCGCCCACATGGGGGACACCACGCCCGAGGAGATGCGCTACTTGCTCGACACCATCGACGAGTTCCTGGCCGCCTGAGCGACCGAGCAGTTGAAACCGAGAGAGGCCGAGAAAGGAGTTCACGAACCCATGAGCGAGCAAAGGCGCCCGCGTGTCCTGGTGACAGAGCCGCTGGACGAGGCCGGCTTGGCCCGGCTGCGCCAGCACGTGGACGTGGACGAGCGCTTCGACCTGTCCGAAGAAGAGCTGGAGGCCATCATTCCCGAGTACGACGCCCTCATCGTGCGCAGCCGCACCAGGGTGACCTCCCGCGTGATCGAGGCGGGCAAGCGGCTGCGGGTGATCGGGCGGGCCGGCGTGGGCTTGGACAACATCGACGTGAGCGCCGCCCGCGCCATGGGCATCGAAGTGCGCAACTGCCCCGACACCACCAGCGTCGCCGTGGCCGAGCACACTTTCGCCCTCATCCTCGCCCTGGCACGCCACATCCCCGAGGCCGACCGCACCATGAAGGCCGGCCGGTGGGAGAAGCGCCGGCTCAAGGGCGTCTCCCTGCGCGGCAAGACCATCGGCATCATCGGCTTCGGCCGCATTGGCCGCCAAGTGGCCCGCCTGGCCCAAGGGTTCGGCATGCGCGTCCTGGTCAACCAGCCCCGCCTGACGCCCGAGCTGGCCCTCGAGGCCGGCGTCACCCCCTGTGACCTGCCCGAGCTGCTGCGCCAGGCCGACGTGGTCACCCTCCACGTGCCCCTCCGTCCCGAAAACGTGGGCCTCATCGGGCGGGACGAGCTCGCCCTGATGAAGCCTTCGGCCTTTTTGATCAACACGGCCCGGGGCGGCCTCGTGGACGAGGAGGCTCTGCTCGACGCCCTGAACGGCGGCCGGTTGGCCGGCGCCGGCCTCGACGTGTTCGCCCAGGAGCCGCCCGGCGATCATCCCCTCGTGTGCCATCCCCGCGTGGTCGCCACGCCCCACATCGGCGCCAGCACGGTGGAGGCCCAACGGGACGCCGCCCTCTCCATCGCCGACCAGGTGATCGAGATCCTGAAGCGCCCCACCCAGGCAGCCGGCGTCCTCTCCCTCCAAGTCGTGCCCGTGGACCGCGTGGTGCCCCATGAGGCCACGGACCCCAAACACGTGGAGCGCCTGAAGGCCGCCATCGAGGAGCAAGGTGTCCTCGTCAACCCGCCCGTCGTCGTGGAGCACCGTCGCGACTTCTACGTCGTCCTGGACGGAGCCACCCGCACGGAGGCTTTCCGACAACTCGGCATCCCCCACATCGTCGTGCAGGTAGTGGACCCGGCCGACGGCGGAGTCACGCTTCACACCTGGCACCACGCCATCAGCGGCCCCTCGTGGGAGGCGCTGCACGCCCTCCTGGAGGACGTGCCCGGCCTGCGGCTCAGCGAACAGCCGGCCGGCGACATCCACGTGCGCCTCAGGGATCAGACGAATGCCCTGGCCTATTTCCTCACAACCGACGGGCGGGCCTTCCTGGCCGAGGTGAACGACGAGAGCACAGACCCCCTCGACGTGCTCAACGCCACCGTGGCCCGCTACACCGCTTGGGGCGACGTGGCCCGCACGCTCATCACCGACGTCCACCGGCTCAAGGCAGCCTATCCCCGCGTGGTGGCCCTGGCCGTCTTCCCCCAATTCTCCATTCGGGATGTGCTGGAGATCGCCGCCCGGGGCAAACACCTGCCCCAGGGCATCACGCGCTTCATCGTGCCGGGCCGGGTGTTGCGCCTCAACGCCCCTTTGGAGATTCTCTGGGCCAACCAGCCTCTCGGAGCGAAACAACGTTGGCTCGACGAGGTGGTGCAGGAAAAGCTCGCCCTCCGCCGCGTGCGGTATTACCAAGAGCCCGTCGTCATCCTAGAAGAGTAAAACCCGACGGAGAGCGCGCCCGTCGCCGTCACCGGAGAGGGAAAGGAGAGGGGAGCCATGTCGTATCTGAACGTAGAGGAATATCGCGTGCGCGTCCGCCAGGGCGACGCCGAGATCGACGGCGCCGTCTGGGTCCGCGAGGGGCGGGAGTGGGAGCTGGAGGCCGGCGACCTCCGCCTCGTGGCCGACGCCTCGGCTGTGCCGGAGACGCGGCCCGACGGCTTCTTCGCCCGCCTCAAGGAGACCTTGGAAGCCGACAACGTGTACCTGCTCACCTGTGGCACCTGTGCGTTCTTCCGGCGCTCGGACAACCCGGCCGACGACGGGTGGCGGGGCTACTGCACCTGGTCTTCCGACGAGGCGCCTGCCGGCCCGCCCGAGCAGGTCACCCTGTTGGCCCCCAACTGCCACCGGTTCGCCTACCGGCCCGGCGCGCCCGAGCCGGTGGACCCGGAGTGGCTCGCCAGGGCCCGCCAGGCCGAAGGGGAGCTGGACGAGACGGCCGTGCTGCCCCAAATCGAGGAACCGCGCGGCCTCGTGGGCCTCATCCGGCGCCTGCTGGGCCGGCCGTCATCTCCCCGCCCGACGGTGCCCACTGCCATCATCGAGCGGCCCGGCGGCCAGCCTTGTCCCTGTTGCGGCACCCGCATGACCAACCGGGCCTCGATCTCCAACGTGGACGAGACCGGGAGCGAGCGCATCTTCAGCGTCTGGCGATGCCCCCACTGCTTGGGCAACTTCCTGGACGACTGGCTCGAGGCCTTCGTGGGCAGCCGCGCCCGGGACGCCGAACGCATCTACGTGGTGCCCCCTGCCGAGGCCAACTTGGGGGTGAAGATGGTGGCCCGTTGCCCGCGCCCTGACGAGAAGGGGTGTACCTGCGTGGCCAACCGGCACTTCGACGAGTGGGGTGATTTCCTCTACCGCGAAGGCCGGCGCATGAAACACCGGGAGAGCGTGGTCAGCCTGTGACGGCGGCGGTGTTCCACCGGCGCGATCTCACCACATTTTCACGGAAGGGGGAGGCAACGATGCCCTACGGATACCACGGACGCATCCTGCACGTCAACCTGACCGACGGCACCATCGAAGTTGAACAGCCCGACGAATCCTTCTACCGCACCTACATGGGGGGCAGTGCCCTGGGCCTCTGGTACCTGCTGCGCGAGGTCCCTCCGGGCACGGACCCCTTGGGCCCACAGAACCTGTTGGTCTTCAGCCTCAGCGTGGTCACCGGCGCGCCGGTCCACGGACAGAGCCGCGCCACGGCCAACGCGCGCAGCCCGCTGACCGGGGGCGCCGGGGACTCGCAGGCCGGCGGCTTCTGGCCGGCCGAGTGCAAGTTCGCCGGCTTCGACGCCATCGTCATCCGGGGCCAAGCCCCCAAGCCCGTCTACCTCTGGCTCCACGACGGCCAAGCCGAGCTGCGGGATGCCACCCACCTGTGGGGGCGGGACACAGGTGAGACGATGAAAGCCATCCGCCACGAACTGGGCGACCGCCGGATCGAAGTGACGGCCATCGGCCCGGCCGGCGAACACCTGGTGCGCTTCGCCGCCATCATGAACATGGCCAACCGCGCCCACGGCCGCACGGGCATGGGGGCCGTCATGGGCGCCAAGAAGCTCAAGGCCATCGCCGTGCGGGGACGCCAGCGCCCCACCCTTTACGACCGCGACCGCGTGTTGGAGCTGGCCCGCTGGGGGCGGGACCACGTGGACAAGACCATCGGGGCCCTGGCCAAGTACGGCACCTCGGTGGTCCTCAAGGCCCAGAACTACGTGGGCGGCCTGCCCACGCGCAACTACGCCACCGGCGTCTTCGAGCACGCCAAGGCCATTTCGGGCCAGACCATGTACCACACCATCCTCGTCGGCCGGGACACGTGCTACGCCTGCGCCACCAAGTGCAAGCGCGTCGTCGAGGTGACCGACGGCCCCTACCGGGTGGACCGCACCTACGGCGGCCCCGAGTACGAGACCCTGGCCACCTTCGGCGCCTACTGCTGCGTGGGCGACCTGGAGGCCATCGCCAAGGCCAACGAGCTCTGCAACCGCTACGGGCTCGACACCATCTCGGCCGGCGCCACCATTGCCTGGGCCATGGAAGCCTTCGAGGCAGGCGCCCTCACCCTGGCGGACACCGACGGCCTGGAGCTGCGCTTCGGCAACGCCGACGCCATGTTGGCCGCCCTGGAAGCGCTGGCCCACCGCCGCGGCACCTTGGGCAACTTGCTGGCCGAGGGGTCCGAGCGGGCCGCCAGGGCCGTGGGGCGGGGAAGCGAGGAGTTCCTGATCACCGTCAAGGGCCAGGAGGCACCGGCCCACATGCCCCAGATCAAGCGCAGCCTGGGCCTCATCTACGCCGTGAACCCCTTCGGCGCCGACCACCAGTCCAGCGAGCACGACACCTCCTACCAGCCCGGATCGAGCAAGCGGGAGCTGGAACGGCTCGCCATGTTGGGCCTCACGTCTCCCCAGGACTTGGACACCCTCAACCGCGAAAAAGTCGAGTTCGCCCTCAAAACGCAATACTTCTACTCCGCCTTGGACACGCTGGGGCTCTGCCAGTTCGACTGGGGGCCGGCCTGGCAGCTCTACGGCCCCGAGCACCTGGCCGATTTCGTCCACGCGGTCACCGGGTGGGACGTGACCTTGGACGAGCTCATGACCGTGGGCGCGCGCCGGCTCAACATGCTGCGCGCCTTCAACGCCCGGGAGGGCATCGGGCGGGACGCCGACAAGCTCACCAAGCGCCTCCACAAACAGCTCACCGAAGGCCCGTCCGAGGGGCTCCAGATCACGCCCGAGGAGCTCGAACGGGCCAAGGACATCTACTACGAGCTGGCCGGCTGGGATGTGGGGACAGGATACCCCACGCCGGAAACCCTGGCCCGGCTCGGGCTGGCGTGGATTGAACAGGGGAGCAACGGGAGTGCGTGATCTGGCCAGGCCCGGCAAGGCCGACGTGGTTGTGATCGGGGAGGGCATTACCGCCCTCCTCGTGGCCCATTCGCTGGCGCAGGCCGGGTGGCGCACCGTGCTCATCCGAGAACAGGAGAGCCCCCCTCCTCCCGGCCCTGCCGAGTGGCCGGCCGTTCCCGCGATGGGCGGGGCCGAGCGTCGCGCCTTGGCCCGGGCAGGCCACCGGGCGCTGGACGAACTGGCAGGGCACCTGCCCGGCCTGCGGGCCGGCGAGGCCGAATGGCTGGGTGCCGACTTCTCCGGCCACGCCCTTCCCCGCCGCGTGCCGGCCCTCTGGTACGACATCGGCCGCCTGCTGCCCGCCCTGGCCACCCGCGCGGCCGAAGCGGGCGTTGACGTGGTGCGCACCCGCGTGCGGGGCATCAGCGTCATCGAGGGCCGCGTGCTGGGCGTCGTCACCGAAGCCCGGCGCTGGGACGCGCGCCGCCTCGTGCTGGCCGTGGAACGGGCCGGGCGAACGCTCGCCCTGACGCGCATGGCCCAAGCGCCCCTGAAAGTGCCTGAGATAACCTGGCCCCTGCGCCGGTTGCGCGGACAGGGCCACGGGAGAAGTGTCCGGGCCGGGCCGTCCGGGCTCCTCTGGCCGGCCGAGGGCGGCATGTGGCTCTGGGGCGTGCTGCCGGGTGTGGAGCCCGACGGCCCCTGCCTGGCCGACGTGCCCCTGGCTCCGCCTGACTCTTCCCCAACCGTGGGCCCGGCCGAGCGCGTTGAGGGCCTCTGGCTCGCCTTGGGCACGGCCGGCTGGCCACTCGTGGCCGCCGGCGCCGCCATCCGCTTGGCCGACGAGATGTTGGCGGCATGAACGGCCTCCGGCCGGAAACGGACGCACCCTTCGCGAATTTGTCAAAATTGTTCCGTTGAGTAGCCTACATTAATATCTCCTCATTCACGCACGCGGCACACTTGGGTTCCTCTTGTGCTCAGGCGCTCTGTCGGCGGCACCCGCTCACAGGTTACAAGGAAAGGGGACATCCATGCAGATCCGTCTCCTCACGGCTGAAGAGGTACAACGGGCACTTCCCATGTCCGCCTGCATCGAAGCCATGCGCGGCGCCTTCGCCCAACTGGCCGCCCGGGAAGTCGAAGTGCCCCTGCGCACCCGCTTGGCCACCCCTGACGGCGTGACCCTCTTCATGCCGGCCTATCTGAAACAGAGCCACGCCCTGGGACAAAAGATCGTCTCCATCTACGAACAGAACGCCCGGCAGGGCCTGCCCACCATCTCCGCCATTGTCATTCTGTTGGACGCCACCACCGGGCACCCCAAGGCCATCGTGGACGGCACGAGCCTCACGGCCCTGCGCACGGGCGCTGTCAGCGGCCTGGCCACCGCTCTCCTGGCCCGCCCGGAGAGCGCCGTGCTCACTGTCTTCGGCGCCGGGGCCCAAGCCCCTGCCCAAATCGAGGCCGTGCTGGCCGTGCGCCCGGTCCGCGAAGTGCGCATCCTCAGCAAGTCGGGCCACTCGGCCCGTCAGCTCGCCCGGCGCGTGGCCTCAGCCCACCCTGAGATCACCGTACACGTCGCCGAGGACCCCGTCCGCGCCGTGGAGGACGCCGACATCATCTGCACGGCCACGCCGAGCCGCACCCCCCTCTTCCCCGCCGAGGCCGTGCCCCCCGGCGCCCACATCAACGCCATTGGCAGCTTCACGCCGGAGATGTGCGAGCTCCCCCTGGAGATGTTGGCGGATGCCCTCGTGGTGGTGGACCAGAAGGAGGCCGCGTGGGCCGAGGCCGGGGAGCTCATCCAGGCCCGGGAGGCCGGCCTGCTCGACCCCACCAGCGTGGTGGAGCTCGGCGACATCGTGCTGGGACGCCACCGGGGCCGCACGTCGCCGCTCCAGGTTACCGTCTTCAAGAGCGTGGGCTTGGCCATTCAAGACGTGGCCGCGGCCGACCGCCTGCTGGCGAGGGCGGAACGCCAGGGGCTGGGCACGCTCATCGAGCTGTGATGCCCTGGCCTGGGCGAAGTGTTCGCGTGACGAAGTGACATCACAGGAGGTTGAAGCATGGCAACGGTGCCACCTACAGCGGACGTGGTCATCATCGGCGGCGGTGTGATGGGCACCAGCACCGCCTACCACTTGGCCAGAAAGGGGTGCCGGCGCGTGGTCGTGTTGGAACGGGCCGACTTCTTCGGCCAAGGCGCCACCGGCGCCTGTGCCGGGGGCATCCGTCACCAGTTCACCACAGAGGTGAACGTCCGCCTCTCCATCGAGAGCATTCGCATGTTGGAGCGCTTTCCCGAGGAAATGGAGCAGGACATTGGGCTCAACCAATGTGGGTACCTGTTCCTCCTCACCACGGACGAGGAAGTGGAGGCCTTTCGCCGGCACATGGCCCTCCAGCGCCGTCTGGGCGTGGCCACGGAGTGGCTCAGCGTGGAGGAGATCGCCCGCCGCGTGCCTCAGCTCAACGTGGAGGGCATTCAAGGGGGCACCTTCTACGGGCGGGACGGCCTCTGTGACCCTCACAGCGTGGTCATGGGGTACGTCAAACAGGCCCGCCGCCTGGGAGCCACGCTGCTCACCGACACGCCGGTAACCGACATCGAGGTCGTCCGGGAGCGGGTCGTCGGCGTGCACACGCCCCGAGGCCGGATTGCCACCGAACAGGTCGTAATTGCCG
>JALSKA010000143.1 GCA_026989095.1 Ardenticatenaceae bacterium | reverse complement strand
TTCATCCCCGGCGATCTCCTCAAGCTCCTCCTGGCCACCCTGGCCCTGCCGGCCGGCTGGCGCCTGCTGGCCCGATAGCCTCCGGCAGCAGCAGAAGGCCCCCTCCCCCGCAGGCCCCGCGTCTGTGGGGGAGGTTGACCCAGGGTGGGGCCCCGTGTACAATGAGGGGTGAGTGGCAGCGGTGAAGAGTGCAGAGAATCACACAGGGATGTTACCCATGACCACCCAGAACAGCCCCTCCGCAACCGAAACCGACCTGGCCGACCTCATCCGACGCCTCTCGGAGCTCACCCACACGCTGGAGCTCGTCGTCCACCAGTTGAGCGAACGGGCCCCGGCCGGCTCAGAGGAACGCCGCGCCCTCGACGAGGCAGGGCGCACCCTGGGGACCCTGGCGGACCGCCTCTCCCACGGCGAGGCTGAAGTCGAGGCCACACACCAACGCGCGACCCTCCGCCAGGAGGTGCTGAGCGCCCTGGCACAGCGGGGCTCCATGATCCCCATCGAGCTGGCGGCCATCACCCTCTCCCTGCCCGAGGAGCTTCAGCCCGTGTTGGAGGCGTTGGCCCAGGAGGGCCTGGTAGAAGTCCACGAGGGCAGGCCCGGAAGCTGGGTCTCCCTCACGCCCAAGGGGCGCGCCTTGGTCCAATCCCAGGCGCCTGCGCCGTGAGGGAGAGCAGCGGCCATGTGGGACGTCACAGGCCCCTTCGTGTTGGTGGCCCTGCTCAGCCTGGCGTGGGCCCTGGCCGAGATCGTGCAGACCTTCGCCAGCGACGTGCGGCGTGCCCTGCGCACCACCTGGGCTTGGTTCTTCGTCGGCGCACACGTGATCGTCAGCCTCTTCGTCTACGTCCTCGTGCGCGCCTTCTTCTCTCCCTCCGATTCCCCCTGGCGGCTGGCCCTCGTGGCCGGCCTTGGGTGGCAGGTTCTGCTGCGCACGAGGGCCAACCTGATCCAGCCCATCAACGGCAGCGCGGAAGGCGGCGTGCCCTTCTGGGCCCTGGCCGACCTCTACAACCGCTTCCAACACTTCTGTCGCACCCAAATTGATCAGGCTCTCGTGGTCGAGCGCATGCGCCTGTTGGAGATGGCCCTGCGCCTTCCCCCGGAGGAGCTGGAGCGCCAGATGAACCTGCACCAGTACGCCTCCATGACCGGGGACGCGCGGCGCCTGGAGGAGTTCATGCACAAGCTTCGCCAGCAGCCCGACGAGCGGCGGCGCAAGCTGCTCATGGCCTCCTACCTGCTCCAGACGGGCGGCTACGACTTCTTCCGGGCCTGGGTGCAGCGGCGGACCGACGGTGACCGTTGAACACAGGTGGAGTGTATGCCATGACCGCCAACGGACACACACACGTCCTCTTCCTCGTCAGTTCTCCCCTCTCCGCCGACCCGGTGGAGGCCGACAGGGCCGTGGAGGGGCTCACGCGGGCCCTCTCCGGCGTGCGTGCTCCCGCCACGTTCACCTTCCAGGTGGCGGAGGCGGGGGCCGTCCAAGCGCTCTTGGCCGACGGAAACCGCCCCCGCTTTGACGTCGTCCACTACTTGGGGCACGGCTACAAGCCCGAGGAGGCCCGGGAAGGCTATCTCATCTTCGAGGATTCCGAGGGCGATGTCCACCCTCTTGAGCCGGACGATGTCTACCTCGTCCTCAACCCCAGGATGGACCCAGCTCCCGAGTTCCGTCTGGCCGTCGTCATGGCCTGCCACTCTGAGAGCGTGGCCGCGGCCTTCCTGTCCCTGGGCGTGCGCCACGTCGTTGCCGTGGAGGCCGACGCTACCGTGCTCCTGCACGCAGTCCAAACCTTCTTCTCCCGCTTTTACCAGGTGCTCCTCACGGGGGGCACTGTACGGGCCGCGTTCACGGCGGGCCGCTCTGCCGTGGCCCTGGACCCTGTTCTGGGCAAGGAGCGTGCCCGTGAGGAGGCCCGCAAATTCGTGCTCCTGCCCGAAGGCGGTGACCACGACGTTTCCCCGGTCAAGCCCCACAGCGCCCAAGGTGAAGTGCGCGTTCACCCCCTGCCCGCCCTGACCGCGCCCCCCTTCACCCTCCGGCCGGCCCGTTTCCTCGGCCGGGAGGAGGAGATGCGCGGCGTGCTGCGCGCCCTGAACAGGCAGCGGGCCGTCCTCATCCACGGGGCGAGCGGGGTGGGCAAGACCGAGTTGGCCAAGGAAGTGGCCCGCTGGCTGGTGGCCCGCAGGCGCTTTGCGCCCGAGCGCGTCGCCTTCCTCTCCCTGGCCCACGTGGAGAACGTGGCCCACGTGCGCCAAGCTGTTGCCGGCGCCCTGGGGATGCACGTGGACTCGTGGCCCGAGGACCACGCCCGCGCCAATGCTCTGCTGGCCACTTCGTTGCCCCCGTGCACCCTTCTCGTCCTGGACGAGGCCGAGCACCTCGTCCAAGGGGAGGGGAAGGTTTTTCGGGACCTGGTGGAGACTTTGGTGGCCTCCGAGGCCAGGCCCTGGCTGGTGATCACTTCCCAGAAGGACGTGAACTCAGCCCACGTGCCCCGCTACCCCCTGCGCCGCCTCTCCCCCGACGCGGCCCTGGAGCTCTTCGTGGTCGAGGCCGGCCTCGTCGAGGAGGAAC
>JALSKA010000142.1 GCA_026989095.1 Ardenticatenaceae bacterium | reverse complement strand
GCGGGCACTTGGCCGCGCGGTGCTCGCCTTGGTGCTGGTGGCGGCCCTAGTGGCCGGCGTGGGAACGGGCGCCCTGTGGGGCGTCACCCGCCTGCTCGCCCCGCCACCTGTGGAGGGCGTGGCGTCGTCGGGCGCAGAAGAGCCTCCTCTTGCCGCCGAAGGGCCCAAGAGCCTGGAACAACGGCTCATCGGCCTCTACTTGGCCCTCCGCCGCGACGACTTGCGCCGGCCGGCCGGCGATGACGACACGCCGGTGATCTTCGTGGTCGAGCCGGGCGAGACGGCCGTGACCATCGCCCACCGCTTGGAGGCAGAAGGGCTCATCACGGACGCCACCCTCTTCCGCCGGCTCCTCGTCTACCGGGGCGCCGACCAGACGTTGGCCGCCGGCACCTACCAGTTGCGCCGCACCATGACCATGGACGAGATCATCCTGGCCCTCCAGTCCGGCCGCCCCGAGGAGATCGTGATCACCATCCCGGAGGGATGGCGCGCCGAGGAGATCGCCGAACACCTGGAGGCGCAGGGCCTCTTCCCGGCCGAAGCCTACTTGGCCCTGGTGCACGAGCCGGCCCGCTTCCAGGAAGAATTTCCCTTCCTGCGTGACCTGCCGGCCGGCGCCACGTTGGAGGGCTTCCTCTTCCCCGACACCTATCGCGTGATCAAGAACGAGACCACTCCAGAGGCGTTCATCCGCATGCAGCTTGCCACCTTCGACCGCCGGGTGAGCCAGGAGCTCCGGGAGGGCATGGCCGCCAAGGGCATGAGCCTCTACGAGGGCATCATCCTCGCCAGCCTGGTGGAGCGCGAGGCCGTGGTGGACGAGGAGCGGCCCCTCATCGCGGGTGTCTTCGAGAACCGCTGGCGCGACGGCATGTTGCTCAACGCCGACCCGACCGTGCAATATGCCCTCGGCTACCAGGAGGCCGAGGGCACCTGGTGGAAGCGCCCCCTGACCCTCGATGACCTGGAAGTGGACTCGCCGTACAACACCTACAAGTACCCCGGCCTGCCACCCGGCCCCATCTGTAACCCCGGCTTGGCTGCCATCCGGGCCGTGGCCTTGGCCCCGCCGACGGACTTCTACTACTTCGTCGCCCGCGGTGACGGCACCCACGTCTTCGCCCGCACTTTGGAGGAACACGTGCAGAACGTGGAGCGATACCGGCGATAAGGGGGCTAAAGCTGTCCTAACTCGGAGCGCATTTGCATGTAGCGCAAAATGTCGTTGCGCCGGACGAGCCCCTGAAGGCGGTGGAGCTCGTCCACCACGGGAATTTGGTGGATGTCCTCCTCGGTCATGAGCCGGAAGGCATCCCACAGCGTGGCCGAGGGCGAGACGGTGCGCAGCCGCGCGGCGGGCGTCATGATCTGCACCACGGGGGTCAGGGGATGGGCCTCGGGGGGGACCTTGCGCACGTCCTTCAGGGTGACAATGCCCAGGACGCGGCCGTCGGCGGCCACCAAGTAGGCGCGTTCCCCCTCGCGCAGGATGCGCTCGGCCAGGCCGGCCAGCGTCTCCTCGGGAGACGTGAGGGGTACCTGTCTGCGCATGAAGTCCTGCACGTAGACGTTCTTGAGCGCCTCTTCGAGGACCACCTGCCGGTAGGACGTGCGGGCCGCGTTGAGCAGGAACCAGCCAATGAAGGCCAGCCACAGCCCGTTGAAGACCAGGCCCCGCAGGGCCAACAGCGCGCCGAAGAGGATGAACACCCACGCGACGGCCTCGCCCACGCCCGAGGCAATGCGTGACGCCCGCGTGAAGCTGCCGGTCACCGCCCACACCAGGCTGCGGAAGATGCGGCCGCCGTCCAGGGGAAAGCCGGGAATCAGGTTGAAGAGGGCCAGCAGCACGTTGACGAAGCCCAGATACCGGCCCGCGGCCTGCACGTGGACCGTCGGGGCGAGCCATCCCAGGAAGAAGAAGCTTGCGCCCAAGGCCAAGCTGGTGGCCGGCCCCACGGCGGCGATCAGGAACTCGTCGAGCGCGCGGCGGGGCTCCTCCTCAAGCTCGGCCACGCCGCCGAAGATGAAGAGCGTGATGCCCCGCACCCGTTGGCCCAGCGCCTGGGTCATGAGGCTGTGGGCCAGTTCGTGGAGGAGCACGGAGAGGAAGAAGAGCAGGCTTGTCGCCAAGCCAACGGCCCAATACGCCGGCGGTGACCAGTGAGGATAGCGTGCCGGAAAGTAGGAGGTGGCCAAAGAGAAGGTCACCAGCGCGAAGATGAGCAGCCAACTGGCGTCAATGGAAATAGGAATGCCGAAGAGGCGGGCAATTCGCAGTCGGCTCTCGGTCATGGAAGTTCTCCGCAGTGTGCTGAAGCAAACGGACACGTGGCCTTCGGCCGCCCGCGGTGGAACGGAAGGCGAGCAGGTTGGTGGTTATGATAGCTCATAGAGCCCGTTCGTACAACTCCTTTCAGCAAAGGGTGGTGCCGACACTTGACGCCCCCCCTCCCTGCCGGTATAATCCGCCCCACCGGAGCAGACAGGTGAAAGGCGACGACGGAGACGGGCCAACACCGATGTTCGCCGACCAGAGAGCAGGAGCCGTGGCTGAAAGCTCCTGCACGGCGGACGTGTTGGCGTTCCCTCCCGAGCCG
>JALSKA010000141.1 GCA_026989095.1 Ardenticatenaceae bacterium | reverse complement strand
CGCTGGGGCAGTCCCCTGGGAGTACGCGCTTCACAGGTGTCGTGTTGCTGTTTCAGCGTGACGGCGTGGCGCCGTGCGACGATTCCGCGGGTGGGCCGCACCGTACACAGGCGTGGCATTGTTTCACCGCCTCACTCCTCGGGGAAGGGGGCAGGTGGGGGCTTTCTCTTCAAGTTGATGGAGAGCCCTTGGACGAAGCTCTCCACCATGTCGGCGAGGTCAGGGTAACGGTCGATCATGGCGAGCATGAGGTCGCGCAGTTGGTCCTCGTTCAAGGAGGCCAGCATGTCGTCCACGGGCGGGCGTTCTTCGACGGACTCAGGCTCGTGGAGACAGAGTAACAGGGTGGCCACGATGTGCTTGCACCAGCCGCCCCAATCGTAAGGACAGCTACAGGTGGCCTCCTCGACGCCGGCGTCGCTGAAGGAGATGCAGACCTGATAGGGCTCGTATTGGCTGCCGGCCACTTCGGCGTATACCTGTTGGCCCCGCCGCATGACGGCGAGCACGGCGTCCGAGTGGTAATAGCCTTGGCCTCGCGCGAAGGATGTGGAAGTGGTGTGCTGGCGGATGAGCGTTTCGCTGAGGGGAAAGGGGAAAGTGGCCATTGCTTCCTCCCCGGTTATGGCGTCGCCCCGTTTGGCCTTTGCCTTCTGTGGATGTATTCTACAAGGATTGGCCAAGAACGCGAAGCGTACTTGGGGAAAAGGGGCGGCACCACGGAGGAACAGGGCGTGGACACACACACTGCCACCGGTGGCTGGCGGAAAAAGTCGCCCAGGAGAATACCGGTTCCCTGCACGTTTCCGTGGCAGCGGCGGCCGTGGCGGCCACCCAAGCGAGTGCTCATCTTCAAGCCCTGTTGCGTGGGCGACGTGCTCCTGGCCACGCCCACGTTGGCGGCCTTCCACCGGGCCTACCCCCGGGCGCGCTTCACGTGGGCCGTGGCGCCCCACGCGCGCCCTCTCGTGGCGAACCATCCCAGGCTGGCCGGGCTCGTGGAGACGGGGCCTGTGGTGGGCGGGGGGAAGTTCACGTGGCGCGACGTGGTGGCCTTGGCGGGACGCCTGCGCCGCCTGCGGTTCGACGCCGCCGTTTACCTGGAGCGTTCCCTTGTCCTCTCCCTCGTCCTGCTCCTGGCCGGCATTCCCCTGCGGGTGGGGCTCGACTCCCTGGGCCGCGGGCTTTTCCTCACCCACCCCGTGCCCGTTCCCGACGAGCCGCGCCACGAGGCGGAGCTCTACTTGGACACGGCGCGCCGGGTGGGCATCTCGGCCGAGGGGGTGAAGCTCGAGTACACCCCGCCGGATTGGGCGCGCCGTCGGGTAGAGCCCCTCTTGCCCCGCGGCCGGCCCCTGGTGGTGATCCACCCGGCCGGCGGGGAAAATCCCGGCGGCGTGCTCCTGAGCAAGCGGTGGCCGGCCCCGCGTTTCGCCGAGTTGGCCCGCCAGTTGGCCAACGCCGGGGCACACGTGGTTGTGGTGGGCGGGAAGGACGATCGGGCACTGGGCGCAGACGTGGCTGGCACGTGGGCCCACAATGTGGCCGGCCGGCTCTCCTGGGACGAGACAGCCGCCCTTTTGGAGCGGGCCGCTCTCTTCGTGGGCAACGACACAGGCGCCATGCACTTGGCCGTGGCGTGTGGGGCTCCCACAGTGGCCCTCTTTGGCCCCACCGATCCCAGGCGCTACGGGCCTTACGGCCCCCGGGCGGTGGCGCTTTGGCGCCGAGTGGGGTGCAATCCCTGCTTCGAGTTCGGGCGCGCCCGGCCCGATTGTTGTCCCCTGGACGCCATTGGGGCCATCACGTTGGACGAGGTGTTGGCCGCCGCGGCCGAGGTGAGCCCGCAAGTGGCCGCCCTCCTGTGAGGGCTGGCCGGCCCTTCACCGCGCGTCTTTGCCTTTCTGCTTCTCCTCCTGCTCCTCGCGCTGGCGCCGTTTGAAGTCCACGAACCTGTAGCCGACGCCGTACTCGGTGAGGATGTACTTGGGGTTCGAGGGGTCTGGCTCGATCTTCTGGCGCAGGTACGTGATGTAGAGGCGCACGTACTCGGGGGAGTCCCGGTACTCGTGGCCCCACACTTTGGCCAGCAGCATGTCGTGGGTCAGCACCCAGCCGGCGTTCTTGACCAGGTGGTAGAGGAGCTTCCACTCTGTGGGGCGGAATTTTACCTCCTTGCCCCGCACGATGGCCACCCGCCGGCGGAAGTCGATGGTCAAATCCTCGTCCACGACCACGATGTCGTCGTCGCTGGCGCCCGGCCCCTTCACCCGCCGCAGCACGGCCCGAATTCGGCTGGAGAGCTCCCGCGGGCTGAAGGGTTTGCCCAAGTAATCGTCGGCGCCCAAGTCCAGCCCGAAGACGCGGTCCTCCTCGTCGGCCCGCACGGTGAGCATGATGACGGGCACGTCGGACACTTCGCGGATCATCTTGAGCGTCTCAAAGCCGTCCAAGTTGGGCATCTGCACGTCGAGGATGACCAGGTCGGGCAGGTGTTCGCGCACCATTTCCAGGGCCTTCAGCCCGTCTTCGGCCTCGATGACCCGGTACCCTTCCAGCTCCAAGTTCATGCGCACCAGGCGGCGCATCTTCTCCTCGTCGTCCACCACGAGAATGAGAGCTCCCTTGAAGTTCTGGCCCATTGTTCACCTCGCTTGTGCCGTTGATCGGCCTACGTGTTCCGCAGCCGGCGGACCACCTCCTCCGCGTAGACGGGCAGGGCCACGCAGAACGTAGCGCCTTGGCCCTCCTCGCTCTCCACCCAAATGCGCCCCCCGTGGGCTTCCACCAGCGCGCGGGCCATGTAGAGCCCCAACCCGGCCCCCTCAGTGCGCCCGGCCTCCTCCCCCCGGTAGAAGCGCTCGAAGATGAGGGGCAAGCGATCAGGGGGAATGCCGGGCCCCTCGTCGGCGATGCAGAAGCCCACCTCGTCGCCGTTGGCCCACACGTTCACGCGCACCGTCGTGTTGGGAGGGGAGTACTTAACAGCGTTGGAGAGCAGGTTGTGAACCACCTGGCGCAGGCGGTCGCGGTCGCCGTAGACGGCCGGCAGAGGCTCGGCCGGCGGCTCGTAGGCGAAGTCGTGGTCGGGGTGGGCGGCCCGAAAGGCGTCCACCACGTGTTTCAACAGCTCTTCCACCTGGAGCGGGGCCAAGGCCAACGTGAGCCCGCCGGCCTCAAGGCGGGCCGTGTCGAGCAGGTTGTCCACCAGCCTTGTGAGGTGGACGGCCTCCTGGCGGATGGTCTCCAGCCCCTGGCGCACGGTCTCCTCGTCCCAAGAGGCGTCGGCGCGCAGGAGGGTTTCCGCGTACCCGATGATGATGGCCAGCGGGGTCTTCAGCTCGTGGGAGATGCCGGCGATGAAGGCCCGCTTGGCGGCCTCCAGCCGGTGGCGCTCGCTCAGGTCGTGGACGCTGACCACCGTGCCGAAGCGCCGGTGAACACGCCCTGCCCGCAGGGGCGTGTACGTGACGTT
The DNA here is from genome assembly GCA_026989095.1 of Ardenticatenaceae bacterium. Classification (GTDB taxonomy): domain Bacteria; phylum Chloroflexota; class Anaerolineae; order Ardenticatenales; family Ardenticatenaceae; genus WFWG01. The sequence continues at coordinate 13,712 of JALSKA010000141.1, read as the reverse complement.
GACATAGGGGCCGCGGGAGCGGTCGGCCCGCACCAAGTAGCCCTCCTGGCGCCCCCCCCCGCCGTGCAGGGCCGGCACCGGCAGGGGAATGCCGGCCTCGTTGATCACCACCAGCACTTGGGAGGCGTGCAACCCCACGGCCTCCTCCGAGAACCACCCCGAGAGGGCCGTGAAGGCCGGGTTGATCAGCTCCACGCGCCCCTGTTCGTCGAGCAGCACGATGCCGTCGGCCGTGCTGGCCAGGATGGCGGCCATGCGCTCCCGCTGTTGGACCAACTGTTGGACCAACAGGGCGTTGCGGATGGCAATGGCGGCCTGCTCGGCAAAGCTGCCCAGCAGCCGCAGCTCGTAGCGCGTGAAGCCGGCGCGTCCGGCCGTCCTGAAGGCGAGCAGGACGCCAATCAGCTCGCCGTCGTCCTCGAAGGGCATGGCAATCACTTCGGCGAAGGGGAAACCGTGTCGGCGGGCCACGCGCACCAGGGCCCGCCGGAAGCCGGGGTGTTGCCAGTCGGCCGGCTCGGCACTTCCCGCAGCGAACATGGACTGGAGGAGTGGGCTGAACTGGCGGGCCGTTTCCAGCGGCATGCCGCTGGCCGCCACCACGTGGACTTGGTTGTCAGGCGCGCGGAGGGCCACCAGCCCGGCCTCGGCCTGGGTGAGGGCTGTGGCCGCCTGCAGGACGAGGCGCAGCACGCTCTCGATGTCCAAGCGCTCGCTGAGCTGGCGCGAGAGGGCCAGCAGGTAATCGTGTATCTGGAAGAGGGAGAGCTCCGTGCTGCGGCTCATGGGCTGTTGACCTTGGGCGGGACCACCTCGCGCGTCATTGCAGGGCGTGGTCTTACAACTGCCCGTGCATTATACCACAGGGTGTCGAAAAGAACGACCGCCTTGTGCTCATTGGGGACACCGGAGAGGCCGGGCTTTGTGGAAGTGCCAAAAGGGAGTATTATTTGTTGGACACTTGGCCGTTGGCCGCGACGTGCGAAGCTGTGGTACAACGGGCGTGAATTCTCGACGGGGTTGAGGCACAAAGGAGTGGGACCATGAAGCAACAGTGGTACGGCACCGACCGCAGCCTGCAGATACGCATGTTCATCACCATGTTCTTGCTCTCCGTCGTCTACCTCTTCTTCGTGGGCGCGTTGCTCTCGGCCGGCTTCGACGCCTTTTCCGTCTTCCTGTTCGCCACCCTCATGTTGGGCGTGCAGTACTTCTTCAGCGACAAGATCGTGCTCTTCTCCGCGGGCGCGCGGGTGGTTTCGGAGAAGGAGGCCCCCCAGCTCCACGCCCTGGTGGAGCGCTTGGCCCAACAGGCTGATTTGCCCAAGCCCAAGGTGGCCATCATTGACACCCCTGTGCCCAACGCCTTCGCCACCGGGCGCAACCAGCGCAACAGCGTGGTGGCCGTGACGCGCGGCCTGCTGGAGACCCTCACTGTGCCGGAGCTGGAGGCCGTCTTGGCCCACGAGCTGACCCACATTCGCAACCGGGACGTGATGGTGATGACCATCGCCAGCTTCTTCGCCATGGTTGCCCAGATCATCATGCGCTGGGCGTTCTGGTGGGGCCACATGTTCGGGGGGGACCGCCGCCGGCGCGACGGCGGGGGAATTTGGGTGGCCTTCTTGGTCTCCGTGCTCGTCTGGATCGTCAGCTTCATCCTCATCCGCGCCCTTTCCCGGTACCGCGAGTACGCCGCCGACCGGGGCGCGGCCCTGCTGACCGGCTCGCCCAGCGCCCTGGCCAGCGCCCTGGTGAAGATCAGCGGCACCATGCAGCGCATCCCCCAACAGGACCTGCGGGAAGTCGAGGGGCTGAGCGCCTTCTTCATCGTGCCGCCGCGCGTGCAGAGCTTCATCGCTGAGCTCGTCAGCACGCACCCGCCCCTGGAGAAGCGGCTGGCCTACTTGGAGCGGCTCCAGCGCGAGATGGCCGGGGTGCGGTGAGCAATGGCCGGCCTGCGCGAGTGGATCAACGCCCTCTTCGGCCGGGGCATCGGGCCGGTGGAGAGCAAGAGCGATCGCCTCTTCGCCATCAACACCGCCCTGGTGACCATGCAGGTCTCCCTCAACCTGCGGCCCACGGGCATGGCCGCACTGGCCTTCAAGGGGCTGGAGGCGGCTCAGTTCAGCCGCATTCGCGACGAGGTGCGCCAACTCCTGGAGATCGCCCGCAAGGAGGCGGACACGCAAGTGGGGCTTGCCGTGGACGAGTACGGGTACCACTGGGTGGTGTTGCGCGATCCCGACTTCGAGGATCTGGTCACGGCCCTCCACTTGGTCACCAGCACCTTGGAGGAGCAGGGCTTCGGCAAGGCACTGCTGGCGGCCGTCTTCCAGTTTCAGGACGCCCAAGGCCGCACGCTCTACTGGGTGTACAACTTCAAGCGGGGGCGCTATTATCCCTTCGTGCCCAAGGGCAACCGGGAGCGGGACCACGCCTACGAACTGCGGCTCAAGGCCGTGATGGGGGGCGAGCTTCCCGTGGAGCCCGAGCTGGAACGCTGGTATCCGCTGTGGGACATTCCCGAGGCGATCTGAACGGCGGGGGAACGCAAACACAAGGGGAGAGGAGCGCGGACGACGTGGGGACTTCGCCAGGGCTCCTCTCCCCTTCGGAGCACTTCAGGAAAGGTAATCGCGCAGGCGCCTGCTTCGGCTGGGGTGACGCAGCTTGCGCAGGGCTTGGACCTCGATTTGGCGGATGCGCTCGCGCGTGAGGCCGTACTTCTTGCCCACCTGCTCCAGCGTGAGGCTGCGGCCGTCCTTGAGCCCGTAGCGCAGTTGGAGAATTTGAACCTCGCGGGGCTCCAAGGAGGCGAGGAGGCGGTTCAGCTCCTCGCGAAGCATTCGCTGGGCGGCCGACTCGCCGGGGGCCAACGTCTGGTCGTCCTCCACGAAGTCGCCCAAGCTGCTGTCCTCGTCCTCGCCCACGGGCATCTCCAAGCTCAGGGGCTGTTGAGCTACCTTCATCATGCGCTGCACCTTGCGGGGAGGCAGGCCCATGGCCTCGGCGATCTCCTCCACGGTGGGCTCGCGGCCCAGTTTCTGGGAGAGCTGGCGCGAGACGCGCCCCAGCTCGGCGATGCGCTCGGTCATGTGGACCGGCACGCGGATGGTGCGGCTCTGGTCGGCGATGGCCCGGGTGATGGCCTGGCGGATCCACCACGTGGCGTAGGTGCTGAACTTGTAGCCCAAGTGGTGGTTGAACTTGTCCACGGCCCGCATGAGGCCGATGTTCCCCTCCTGGATCAGGTCGAGCAGCGGGAGCCCGCGCCCCTCGTACTTCTTGGCAATGGAGATGACCAGCCGGTAGTTGCACTCGATGAGCCGCTTGCGGGCCTCCTGTCCCCGGCGCACTTGGGCCTCCAAGTCGGCCCGCTCGCCGTCGGTGAGGAGGTGGCCTTCTTCCTCCAGGCGGCGGGCGGCTTCACGCCCGGCCTCCATGAGCGACGCCAGCTCGGTCTCCTGTTGGGCCGTCAGAATGGGGTGGTGACAGCTTTCCATCAAGTAGAGGCCAACGGTGTCGTCAGGGCTCAAGACGGAGAGGTCCATCAACATGCGTTCGGCTTCGGCTGCGGCTCCTTGGACTGCTGGGGTGGGAGCGTTGTCGTCCTCGACGACGTGGACGCCGGCCTCCTCCAGCCGCTCGTACACTTCGGCCAGCAATGCCAGATCGTCCCTCGCGGGCAGCCGCTCGGCCACGTCGTCGGCGCGCACGTAGCCGCGTTCGCCCGCGAGGGCCAAGAGCTCCCCGACGATGTTTTCCACTCCGCGCATGGTCTTCCTCCGTTCCCATTTTTCCCCTCATGGGCCCCCGGACTGCGGGCACTTTTGACGGCCGATTTCCCTCGGACAGGGCCACCCTGTGTCGGAAAACTGGAGCACGGCGCCGGCCCACGCGGGCCCTTGCGAACAGGTGCTTCGGTGGCCTTGTGCCGATGGCGTTGCGGGGCAGTTTGTGCAATTTTTCTCAAATACAACATTATAAGGAAAAATGAACGCCGTGTCAATACCCAATTTGGCGGTTTGGCCGCCCTGTGATACTCTAGGGCGCCGGCTCGGAGGGGAGAATAGCGATGGTGCTCAACGTGGTTTTCGTCATCCTCGGCCTGTTCGGGCTCTTCTACGGCGCCGACTGGCTGGTCAAAGGCGCCGCACGCTTGGCCCGTTCCTTTGGCGTGCCCACGTTGGTGATCGGCCTGACGGTTGTGGCCTTTGGCACCTCGGCCCCGGAGCTGCTCGTCAGCCTCACCGCGGCCCTGCGGGGCGCCAGTGACATCGCCTTGGGCAACGTCATTGGCTCCAACATCGCCAACGTGGGCTTCATCCTGGGCCTTACGGGGCTCGTCTTCCCCATTGCCGTTCACGCCCAAGTCATCCGCCGGGAGATTCCCCTGATGATCGCCATTTCGTTGGTGGCCTTTCTCATGGCCGCCGACGGGCTCATCAGCCGGGTGGACGGGCTGATTTTCGTGATCGGCCTGATAGCCTTCAACGTCATGGCCTACGTGTTGGCCAAGCGGGGGGAAGATGAGGCCCTGCTGGTGGAGATCGAAGAGTTCGAGGAGCTGGAATCCATCACCGCCCCCACCACGCGCTTGGCCGAGGTGGGGCGCATTGCGCTGGGCATCGTGGTCCTCATGTTCGGCTCCCGCTTTATGGTGGACGGGGCCGTGAACATTGCCAGGGCCTTGGGGGTCAGCGAAGTCGTCATCGGCATCACGCTGGTGGCCTTTGGCACCTCCCTGCCCGAGCTGGCCACCTCCCTGGTGGCGGCACTCCGCAAGGAGAGCGACATTTCGGTGGGCAACATCATCGGCTCCAACATCTACAACCTGCTCGCCATCCTGGGGGTCACGGCCACGGTGCGCCCCATTCCCGTGGCACCGGAGATCCTGCGCGTGGAAATCCCCATCATGCTGGCCTTCTCCATCCTCCTCTGGCCCTTTGTGCTCGACAAGACCTTGCGCGGTTGGCGCGCCGGGTTCCTCTTCGCCTCCTACCTCACCTTCACCGTGTGGCTTTTCGTTCGTTGATGGAGGGAGCCGACCGTGGATTCCCGGCGTCTCCGACGGCTCCAGGAGCGCCTGTTGGCCTGGTACCGTAGCGTGGCCCGTGACCTGCCCTGGCGCCGCACGCGGGACCCCTACGCCATCTGGGTGAGCGAGGTGATGCTCCAACAGACCCAGGTGGCCCGGGTGATCCCCTTCTACGAGCGCTGGATGGCCCGCTTTCCCACCGTGGTCCACTTGGCCGAAGCCTCCCTCGACGAGGTGCTCAAACTGTGGGAGGGGCTGGGCTACTACGCCCGCGCGCGCAAGCTCCACGAGGCGGCCCGCCTGGTGGTGGAGCGCCACGGCGGCCGGCTGCCCTGCTCGCCCGAGGCCCTGATGGCCCTGCCCGGCATCGGGCCCTACACGGCTGGCGCCATCGCCAGCATTGCCTTTGGCCGGCGGGCGGTGGCGCTGGACGGCAACGGCCGGCGCGTGCTGGCCCGCCTCGTGGCCCTGGAGGAGCCGATCAACACGCCCCGGGGCGAGCGCCTGCTCCGCGAGCTTGCCGAACGCCTGCTCCCCGAGGACGACGCGGGAACCTGGAACCAGGCGCTCATGGAGCTGGGGGCCACCGTCTGCCGGCCGCGTGCCCCCGCGTGTGGGCACTGCCCCTGGCACGACGAGTGTGCCGCCCGCCTCCAGGGACGACAGCACGAGTTGCCCCGCCGCGCGCCGCGCCGTCCACGGCCCCACTACCGGGTGGCTGCCGGGCTCATCTGGAACGGGCACGGGGAGCTGCTCATCGCCAGGCGCCCCGAGGACAAGATGCTCGGCGGGCTGTGGGAGTTCCCCGGCGGAAAGTGTCGGCCCGGCGAGCCGCTGGACGCCTGCCTCAAGCGGGAATTGCGCGAGGAGCTGGGCATCGAGGTGGACGTGAGCGAACAAGCTGCCCGCGTCGAGCACGGGTACTCCCACTTCTCCATCACCCTCTACGCCTTCCACTGCCGGCACACCGGCGGCGAGCCACAGGCCCTCCAAGTGGCCGAGTGGCGCTGGGCGCGGCCCGAAGCCCTGGGCCGCTTCGCCTGGTCTGCGGCCGACCGCAAGGTGATCGAGCAGGTGTTCGGAGAGGGCCGAGTGGGTGGGGACAATCCCGGCAGCTCCCGGCCCGCAGGCGGCCCTGGACCGCAGGCGTGACCTGGCCTCATCGGCAGAAAGAGCCGCATGAGGTTTGACCGGCGTGGTGCGGTCGCACGAACCTGTAAAGGGCCTCGACCCGGTCGGCCACGGCTGCCCAGCCGAAGAGGCGGGCCCGCCGGGCCCCCTCTTTGCCCATGCGATGGCCGAGCTCCGGGGTGTCCAACAAGGTCTCCAGCCGAGAGGCCAGGTGATCCGGCGCCTTGGGCGGCACCAGAAAACCGGTTCGGCCGTCCTGCACCGTGTAGGCCAGCCCGCCCACCCGGCTGGCAACCACGGGCGTGCCACAGGCCATGGCCTCCAGGGCCACAAGCCCGAAGCTCTCGTAGTGGCTGGGCACCACCACGGCGTCGGCCGCGGCGTAGAAGTAGGGCAGTGTCTCCTGGTCCTGGGCGCCGAGGAAGGTGATGACATCCTCAAGCCCCAGCGAGGCCCGCAGCCCGCGGAGGCGAGCCATCTCGCCCGTCCACCGGTCGGGATGGGCTTCCGCCTCACCGCCCACGATGAGGAGCTGTGTGGCCTGGCGCCACGCCGGCCGGCGGTTCATCAGCAGGGCCATTGCCTGGAAGAGCGTCTCCAGCCCCTTGAGGGGCTCGATGCGCCCCACGTAGAGCACCACCCGGCCGGCCGGCGGAAGGCCCAACTCCGCTCGGGCCTCCTGTTGGCAGAGGGGGCGAAAGAGCTTCAAGTTCACCCCGCAGGGGATCACCCGCACGTTGCGCGGGTTGGCGCCGTAGTGGGCGATCATGTGGTGGCGGTCGAAGGGCGTGGCGGCCACGAGACAGTCGGCCAAGCGCATGAGCTGCCTCTCGCTCTCGATGCGCACGCTGCGCTCACGGTCCGCCTCGCTCTCGGCCACCTGGTTCTTCAGGGCGCCCAGGGTGTGGAACATCTGGACAAAGGGCACGCGCCACGCCCGGCGCAGCCGACACGCCACCAGGCCGCTGAGCCAATAGTGGCTGTGGATGAGGTCATAGTTGATTCCCTCGGCCGCGGCGAAGGCCAGCACGTTCTCGGCGAACTCGGGGAGATGGTGGTAGAGCTCGTAGCGGCCCACATGGCGCACCGGCCCGGCCACCACGTGAACAACCCGCACGTTGTGCCCCAAGCGCACGACGGCCGGCCGCGTCAAGCTCTCCGCGTGGGTGAAGATGTCCACGGCCCACCCGCGCCGGCCCAGCTCCCGGCTCAACTCGCGCACGTAAACGTTCATGCCCCCGGTCTTGCGCCCGCCCAGCATGGCCAGCGGGCACGTGTGGACGCTGAGCATGGCAATTCGGCCGCCCGTGGGACTTGCCGTGGCCGTGTCACAGGGAACGGTACAGATAACTTGGTCACAACAGGTCGTTCGGTCGAGCATCGATCTCCCTCGTCACATGTCGTTTGCGCCGCTTCACCGGGCCGAGAAGGCTCCGCATGCCACACGGAGGCCCCCGGTGGCGCCTCTGGGGGAAAGGGGGCCAGGAGGCCGACGTGGCCGGCGGCCAACGGGCACGCGCGTTCCGGGGATGTGCACACAGGACGTCCACGGGCGAGCGGCGATGCCCGGGCCGGTGGCCGACACGTGGACCTCCGCGGCGCCGGCGGGGGCACGTCACAGGATGCTCATGTCGGTGCCGAAGCGTGGCGGGCCGAGTTGTGCGCGGCCGGCGTAACTCGAAGATGATAAACCGGCTCCGGCCTGGCGCCAAATTGGTACTTGTACGCCTCGCCGCCGCGCAAAAAGTTGAGCCGCCGTCGGCCCAGAGAGATGGCGTGTTCGATCACATATCCCAACAACACCCACCCGGGGCTCAGGCGGGCGGCGGCCGACGGCGCGAGCCCGGAGTTGTAGACTTGAATCTCGTCCCGAAAGTCAAATCCCAGATAACAGGCCGCCGGCCTCCCGTCCACCAAGAGGAAGGCCAGCCAGACCCACCCGTGATGGGCCAGGGCACAGGCCATCTCCGTGAAGAAGGCCTCCCGGCGGGCGTCCATGAAGGCAGCCTTCTCCGGGGCACTGGCACGGTGCAGGGCGAAGAAGGCCGGCAGGTCCTCGGCAATGTGAGCGGGGTGGGTCACGTAATACCAACTCACCAGGCCGGCCCGGCCGGCCTTGCGCATCTTGCGCCGGAGCTCGCGACGGTCCTTGGCATCGAGCCCTTCGAGGTACTCCTCCCACCGTGGGGGAAGTGGCACCACCGGGCACACGTCCTCCTCTTCTTGGAACACCTGGTGGCCGAGCTGGCCACACAAGGCCACGATGGCCTGGACGGTGGGAGACGTGTGGGGAATGGCGTGGAGGTCCAGCTCGCACCGGCAGCCCATGTGCTCCCAGAGGACCAGGAGGCGTTCCGCCACGTACCACTCGTACCCGGGCGCGACGAGCACGTCCAAGTAGTCGCAGAGGTCGTCGCTGCCCAAAAAGCGAACGGCCGAGCGCGATGTGGCCTGCTCCCGGGGTGGGACGATTCGCATAGGGGCCAGGCCCACTAGCTCGCCGTCCTCGGTGCGCACGGCCAACACGTGGAGCCGGCCCGGTTCGCCGAAGTGACGCCACCAGACCCGACACCACGTGGGGCTGTTGAAGACCGTCGCTGTGGGGCTCACGGCGTGGAGGTGCGCCCACTCCGCCTCCAGGCACTCGAAGGCTGTCTCGTCCACAAAGTGCTCGATGGGCATGGTGGTGTCCTCGGGTCGGTCGATGTTCGTGGAGGAGAGGGACTCGCAACGGGCCATGCGGGCCCCTGTCCCGGCGTGCCACCTGTCGCTTCCCTTTGGGAAGTATATGGGGAAACGGGCCGACGGCAAATCGGGGCCCGTCGGCCGGCCCGATTTTTCCAGAGTGTGGAGAGTTGCTATAATAGCGCCACCCCCGCTGTGTTCAACCCAACCAATCGAACCGGACAACGCTGTTGGTGAACCCAAAGGAGGAGAGAAGAGATGCGCAAGTTCACGTTCGGTCTTCTCATTGTGCTGGCCGTGCTGCTGGTGGCGTGTCCCTCGCCGGCCACCCCGACCCCTGAGCCCCAGGCCGAAACCGGAGGACAAGCAGAAGAGGGAATGCCCAAGGAGGAAAAGGTCATCCGCATTGGGGCCGCCGTGAGCGAGACGGGCAAGTACGCCCGCGAAGGACAGGATACCCGCCAGGGCTACATCCTCTGGCAGGAGTGGGTGAACAACGAGTACGGCGGCATCAAGGTCGGTGACGAGCGCTACAAGGTCGAGCTCATCATTTACGACGACGAGAGCAACCCCGACACCGTCACCCGGCTCACCGAGAAGCTGATCACCGAGGACAAGGTGCAATTCCTCCTCGGCCCCTACAGCTCGGGCCTGACCAAGGCCGCCAGCGCCATCTCCGAGAAGTACAAGATCATCATGGTGGAGGGCAACGGCGCTTCCGACAGCCTCTTCGAGCGGGGCTTCAAGTATCTCTTCGCCGTGTTGACCCCGGCATCCCGCTACACCGAGTCGGGCTTGAAGGCCTTGGCCGACGCGGGCGCCAAGAGCGTGGTCATCGCCTACAAGGATTCACCCTTCCCCAAGAGCGTGGCCCAAGGGGCCGAGAAGTGGGCTAAGGAGTACGGCATGGAAGTCCTGGCCGTGGAGAGTTACCCCGCGGACATCAAGGACGCCACGGCACTGATGACCAAGTTCAAGGACCTCAACCCCGATGTCTTCGTGGGCGCCGGCCACTTCGTGGACGGCGTGCTCCTGGCCCGGAACGCCGAGGAGGTGGACTTCGCCCCCAAGGCCTTCATGCTCACCGTGGGGCCCTCCAACCCCGAGTTCGTGGAGGAGCTGGGCAAGACCTCCAACTACATCATCGGCCCCACTCAGTGGGAGCGCACCATGACCTGGCAGGGGCAGTACTTCGGCACGCCCGAGGAGTACGCCAAGCGCTATGAGGAGCGCTGGAACGAGCCTCCCACCTACCAGGCGGCCGAGTCCACGGCGACGGCCTTGGCCCTGCAGATCGCCATCGAGATGGCCGGCTCCCTCGACTCCGACGCCGTGCGGCAGGCCCTGCTGGAGATGGACGTGATGACCTTCTACGGCCCCATCAAGTTCGACGAGACGGGCAAGAACGTGGCCAAGGCCATGGGCGCCATTCAGATCCAGGACGGCAACATCGTGGTCATTGCCCCCGAAGAGGCGGCCGTGGCCGACCTGATCTACCCCATGGTCCCGTGGAACGAGCGGTAATCGCTCCCTGAATCCCGAGCCCTGCGCGCGGCCGGGGGAAGTTGGCCAACCCCGGCCGCGCAGGTCTGTTTCCCACCTCGGCGAGGAGATGCTGATATGTCCTTCCTGCAAGCCCTGCTCAACGGCATCTTGGTGGGCGGGTTCTACGGTTTCATGATCCTCGGTTTCTCCATCATCTGGGGGGTCATGGGGATTATCAACTTGGCCCACGGCGAGTACGTGATGATGGGCGCCTACTTTGCTTGGGCCATGTTTCGGCAATTTGGCATTGACCCCCTCATTTCGGCGGTGTTGGTCTTCCCCGTTATGTTCGTGGTGGGCTACGTGCTCCAGTGGCTGGTGATTAACCGGGTGGTGGAGCGCCCCCACTTGATCTCCCTGTTGCTGAGCTTCGGCATTTCCATTTCCATTGCCAACATCTACAAGCTCATCTACACGGCCGATTACCGCTCGGTCACGGTCTCCTACGCCGGCTCCTTCCAGTTGGCTGGACTCACCTTCCCCACGGTGAAGACAATTATCTTCTTCGCCGGGTTGCTCCTCATGGCTGCGCTCCACCTCTTCCTCCAGCGCACCCGGCTGGGGAAATCGATCCGGGCCGCGGCCCAGAACAAGGAGGCCGCCAAGATCGTGGGTATCGACATCAACCGGGTCTACGCGATCACCGCGGGCATCTGCGTGGGCCTGACGGCCATGGCCGGCGCCATGATTGCGCCCATTCAGCCCATCTTCCCCTTCATGGGGCCCCTCTTCACCGTGCGCGCCTTCGCCATCACGGCCTTGGGCGGGCTGGGGCGCATTCCGGGCGCGCTCCTCGGCGGGCTCCTGCTGGGCATTGTGGAGACCCTGCTCACCATTTACGTGCCCGGCACGGGCGCCAAGGTGGGCACGGCCGTGAGCTTCCTCATCCTGGTGTTGGTGCTGGTGACCCGGCCCCAAGGGTTGCTCAAGGGGCTTCGTCCTGTGGAGGAGGGCGCATGAGCAGGTTCACTCCCCCGTCCGCGTCCGAGAACCCCGTGCGCCGCTACGACATCTGGCTGTGGGTGATCCTGGTGCTCCTGGCTGCCCTCTACCCCTTCACCCAGCCGACCACGGCGCGGCTGTTGATCGCCATCCAGATGTTCATGTTGATCACCCTGGCGAGCAACTGGAACCTCATCGGCGGCATGACGGGCTACGTGGACTTCGGCCACCTGACTTTCTTCGGCATCGGGGCCTACACCGTGGGCATTTTGATGACCCGCTCTGGCGAGGTGATCTTCGCCCCCCAGTTGTCCTTCTGGCAGGCGTGGCCCTTCAGCGGCCTGACGGCCATGCTCTTCGCCCTGACCTTGGGCGCGGCCACCTTGCGGCTCAAGGGCCCCTATTTCTCCATCGCCATGCTGGCCACGCTCCTGGCCATGCGGGAGATCGTCCGCCTGTTCACACCCCTCACCGGCGGCGGGGGCGGCCTTGACTTGCCGCCGGAGCTCAACCGCATTCAGGAGTATTACATCGCCCTGGGGCTCATGGCCCTCTCCGTGGGGCTCATGTGGTGGATCCGCAACTCGGAGTTCGGCCTCAGCCTGCTGGCCATCCGCGAGGACGAGATCGGCGCCGAGATGCGGGGCATCAACACAACGCTCCACAAGACCACGGCCTTTGCCCTCTCGGCCTTCCTCACCGGCTTGGTGGGCGGCTTTTGGGCCTGGCAGAACACCTACATCGACCCGGACGTGGTCTTCTTCGAGCCCCGCAACTTGGAGATGATCATGGCGGCCGTCTTGGGCGGGCTCGGCACGGTGTGGGGGCCGCCGTTGGGCGCGGCCGTGCTCTACTGGCTCCGGGAGTTCTTCTGGAACCGGTTCCTCTTCGCCCACCTGCTTGGCCTGGGCCTGATGCTCATCTTCGTCGTCCTCTTCTTGCCCGGCGGCCTGGTGGGGCTTCTCCAGAAGGGCCGCGTGACCTCGGTGCTCGACCTGTGGCGCCTCCAACCGGCACACGAGGAGGAGACATGAGCACGCCCATCCTGGAAGGCCGGAAGCTCACCAAGACCTACGGCGGCGTCCTGGCCCTCTACAGGGTCAACCTCTCCCTCTACGCCGGCGAGATCTTGGGCCTCATCGGGCCCAACGGCAGCGGCAAGACCACCCTCTTCAACGCCTTGTCGCGGGTCGTTCCCGTTGACGAGGGCCACATCTTCTTCCGCGGCCAGGACGTGACCGACATGCGCCCCTACCAGATCGCGCGCATGGGCCTGGCGCGCACGTTCCAGGTCATCCGCGTCTACCGGAAGATGACAGTGCTCGAAAACATGCTCATCAGTCGGCCCTGGAGAGACGTGCGCCCCTGGGACTTGCTCAAGCCCAGCCGGCACGACATCCACCGGCGGGCGTGGGAGCTGCTCGAGTTCTTCCAGATCGCCCACCTGGCCCACATGCCGGCCGGGGCCCTCTCCGGCGGCCAGCGTCGCCTGCTCGAGCTGGCCATGGCCAGCATGCCCGACCCGGATGTCTTCCTGCTGGACGAGGCCATGTCGGGCATCAACCCCACGTTGGTGGAGCAGATCAAGGAGCGCATCATGGAGATGCGGGAGCAGCACGGCAAGACCTTCCTCCTCGTGGAGCACAACATCCAGTTCATCGCCGACCTTTGTGATCGGGTAGTCGTGCTCCACCAGGGCCAAGTCCTGGCCGAGGGCACGCCTGCCGAGATCATGGACAACGACGATGTCATCGAGGCGTATCTGGGCGTCTGAGCCGGCGTCCACTGGGCTGACGAAAGAGAGTCACTGGGAGTGTTGACCATGACACAACCGGCCACCCACGTTGCCCCCGCGCCAGCGCCCGAGGCTGGCCCGTTGCTCCAAATTGAGGATGTCTACGCCGGGTATGGAGCCGAGGACATTCTGAAGGGCGTCTCCATGGAGGTCTACCCCGGCGAGATTGTCTGTGTCATCGGGCCCAACGGGGCCGGCAAGTCCACAGTGTTCAAGGCGGTGTACGGCTTCGTCAAGGTGCGCAGGGGACGGGTGATCTTCGACGGCCGGGAGATCACCAACTGGAAGCCCCAGGAGGTCATCCAGGCGGGGCTGGCGATGGTGCCCCAGTTGCCCAGCATCTTCCCCCAAATGACCGTTTACGAGAACCTGGAGATGGGGCTCTTCCTGGAGCGGGACAACCAGGTGATCCAAGAGCGCATCGAGTACGTCTTCGAGCTCTTCCCCCGCCTGCGGGAGCGGTCCGGCGTGATGGCCGGCGCCCTCTCCGGCGGCGAGCGGCGCATGTTGGAGATCGGCCGCGCGTTGCTCATTCAGCCCAAGATGCTCCTCATGGACGAGCCCAGCGCCGGC
>JALSKA010000140.1 GCA_026989095.1 Ardenticatenaceae bacterium | reverse complement strand
TTTGACAGGGTGCCGAAATTCCCTATAATTACGTCCGCCTCGTGGGGCTGTAGCTCAGTTGGGAGAGCGCGACAATCGCACTGTCGAGGTCAGGGGTTCGAGTCCCCTCAGCTCCACCTGAGCAGGCCAGAAACTTCGTGGGGCTGTAGCTCAGTTGGGAGAGCGCCTCAATGGCATTGAGGAGGTCAGGGGTTCAAGTCCCCTCAGCTCCACCTCTCAAAGGCGCCTGGAGAATTCCAGGCGTTTCTTTTCCAACCCGGCCGGAGCGAAAGGCGTCGAACAGGAGTAGTAGGCCATCCCGCAGCGAGCCGGGGAGGGTGGGAGCCCGGCACGGCGCCCGGGAGCGCCACGAGGCCGAACTCGCCTGTGAGCCGCGGCGGTGAACGTCGCCCCGACCTGAGCCGCCGACGGGTGCGCCCGTTACAGCGCCCCGAGAGCCGGCCCCATGTGCGGGGCCGGAAGCAGGGTGGTACCGCGGAGGTTGCCCCTTCGTCCCTGGCGGATGAAGGGGTTTTTTTCGTTGTGGGCGTTGCAAGGTGTTCCCTCAGATCCTGAACGACGGGGAGGGTGATATGGCCGATCAGGTGGACCGCTACGACCATCGGCACGTCGAGGCCAAGTGGCAGGCCGAGTGGGAGCGCGCGCGCCTCTACGAGGTCCGGGAGGACCCCGACCGCCCCAAATTCTACATGCTCTCCATGTTCCCCTATCCCAGCGGCAACTTGCACACGGGCCACTGGTATGCCTTCGCGCCGGCCGACACGTATGCCCGCTTCAAGCGAATGCAGGGCTACAACGTCTTCTTCCCCATCGGCTTTGACGCCTTTGGCCTGCCGGCCGAGAACGCCGCCATCAACCACAACGTCCACCCGAAAACATGGACCTACAGCAACATCGCACACATGCGCCAGCAGTTCCGCCGCATGGGCCCCTCCTTCGACTGGTCCCGCGAGATCATCACCTGCGATCCCGAATACTACCGCTGGAACCAGTGGTTCTTCCTCAAGTTCTACGAGCGGGGCCTGGCCTACCGCGAGCTGGCCCCCGTGGACTGGTGCCCCCGCTGCAACACCACCCTGGCCCGCGAGCAGGTCGTCGGCCCGGAACGGCGGTGTGAGCGCTGCAACACGCCCGTGATCAAGCGGGAGCTGGAGCAGTGGAAGCTGCGCATCACCGCCTACGCCGAGGAGCTCCTCGAGGACGTGGAGACGTTGGAGTGGCCCGAGCACATCAAGGTGATGCAGCGCAACTGGATCGGCCGCAGCCGGGGCGCCTACATCCGCTTCCCCGTCCAAGGGCTCGACGAGGTGATCGAGGTCTTCACCACCCGCCCGGACACGGTCTACGGCGCCACCTTCATGGTGCTGGCCCCCGAGCACCCGCTGGTCAGGCGGGTCACCACGCCCGACCAGCGCGAGGCTGTGGAGGCGTACATCTACCAGGCCGCCCGGCAGAGCGAAATTGACCGCATGAACGCCGAGCGGGAGAAGACGGGCGTCTTCACCGGCGGGTACGCCATCAACCCCTTCACCGAGGAACCCATCCCCATCTGGATTGCCGACTACGTGCTCATGGGGTACGGCACTGGCGCCATCATGGCCGTGCCGGCGAGCGACGAGCGCGACTGGGAGTTCGCCGAGAAGTACGGCCTGACCATCCGCCCCGTGGTGGTGCCCCTGGACTGGGACGGGCCCGACCTGGAGTCGGCCTACACCGGCCCCGGCAAGATGGTCAACAGCGGCCCCTTCGACGGCACCATCACCCTGGGCAAGTACTGGCGCGACGAGTGGACGCCCAAGTTGGCCGCCGAACACGGCATCGAGCTCGGCGAGGGGCAGCCCGAGGGCAAGGAGGCCATCATCGCCAAGCTGGAGGCCGATGGGCTGGGCCGGGGCGGCGTCACCTACCGCCTGCGCGACTGGCTCATCAGCCGCCAGCGCTACTGGGGCACCCCCATCCCCATCGTCTACTGCGATGCCTGTGGCATCGTGCCGGTCCCCGAGGACCAACTGCCCGTGCTCCTGCCCGAGGACGTGGACTTCCGCCCCACGGGCGAGTCTCCCCTCAAGTTCCACGAGGAGTTCCGCCGTACCACCTGCCCCCAATGTGGTGGCCCGGCCGAGCGGGAGATCGACACGATGGACACCTTCGTCGATTCCTCCTGGTACCAGTACCGCTTCCTGAGCCCGCACTACGACCAGGGGCCCTTCGACCCCGCGGAGAAGAAGTGGCTGCCCGTGGACCAGTACACCGGCGGCGCCGAACACGCCGTCATGCACCTGCTCTACGCCCGCTTCTGGACCAAGGTCATGCGCGACATGGGGCTGGTGGACTTCGACGAGCCCTTCCCCCGCCTCTTCAGCCAGGGGGTCATCCTGGGGCCGGACGGCCAGAAGATGTCCAAGAGCCGGGGCAACGTGGTGGAACCCGATCCCCTGGTGGACGAGTACGGCGCCGACACGGTGCGGGGCTACCTGATGTTCATCGGCCCGTGGAACGAAGGAGGGCCCTTCAGCATGGAGGGCATCGAGGGGATCCGACGTTTCGTCCACCGCGTCTGGGACATGGTGTTGGTGCCGGCCGACGTGCCCGCCGACGCCGCGCCATCGGAGGAGCAGGTGCGCCAGGCTCGCCGGCGGCTCCACCAGACCATCGCCAAGGTGACCGACGACCTCGAAACCTTCAGCTTCAACACGGCCTTGGCCGCCATGATGCAGTTCAGCAACGACCTGCGCGCGTGGAAACAGACCGGCCTGGCCAACCACGAGGTCTGGCAGGAGTGCATCCTCACCTTCGTGAAGCTCCTGGCCCCCTTCATGCCCCACGTCGCCGAGGAGCTGTGGGCCCGCTTGGGCCAGCCCTACAGCGTCCACACCCAGCCCTGGCCCACGTGGGACCCCGACCTGGCCCGCGAGGAGACCTTCGAGCTGGTGATTCAGGTCAACGGCCGCGTGCGAGACCGCCTGCAGGTGCCCGTTGACATCACCGAGGAGGAGGCCCGCGAGCTGGCCCTGCGCAGCGAGCGGGTGCGGCGCTTCTTGGACGGCAAGTCGCCCCGCCGGGTCATCTACGTGCCCGGACGCCTGATCAACATCGTGGTCTGAGCGACCGCGACCACAGGAGGAGGTGCGCCATGACAACCCGCCAACCCGTCCACACCGACCGGGCGCCGGCCGCCATCGGCCCCTACTCCCAGGCCATCCGCGCCGGCCACCTGGTCTTCACCGCCGGCCAAGTGGGCATCGACCCGTCCACCGGCAAGCTCCTGGAGGGCACCGAGGCCCAGACCCGCCAGGCCATGCGGAACCTCCAGGCCATTTTGGAGGCGGCCGGCAGCGGGCTGGACCACGTGGTCAAGACCACCATCTTCGTCGCCGACCTGAACGACTTTGCCCTGGTCAACGAAGTCTACGGCAGCTTCTTCTCCGGCACGCCGCCGGCCCGCTCCACCGTGCAGGTGGCCCGCCTGCCCCTCGACGCGCGCGTGGAGATCGAGATGGTGGCCGTGGTGCCGGGGGAGGAGAGAGCACCTCTCCCCTGAAAAGCGGCCTGCTGTCCTCCCGGTGACGGAAGAAAAAAACGGCCACCCGAACCCTGCCGGGTGGCCGCCTTGGTGTCGTCGGCCTTCGCTCACGCCGCCTGCTGGTGCCCTTGGGAGGAGAAAACTTCCCTGGGCACGTGGCCGGCCACCAGCTCTCGGCGGTACCGGTCCCAGAGGATGGGCAGCTCGCGGTTGATCTCCTCCAGGCGCTTGCGCTGTTCCGGCGTCAGTTGGTGGCGGGCGGCGATCTGGTACAGGTGGAACCGCTCGTTGGAGAGCTTCTGAATCGCCTCCAAGGTGCTCTCGCTCCACATGGTGACCTCCTTCCCTCCGGGAAAAACGTGTGTTAGGACCCTTCACACCGTGAGAGCCGAACGACTTCCGCCCTCATCTCCCGAGGAGGGGAAGCCGCTCATCAGGGGACGACCCGGGGAGACTCCAACTCCCAGGGGAACACAGTAGGGCATGGGTGTCAGAAGGGCGTTGGAGCGCTGTTAGAAAGGTGTTAGAGGCTCAGGCCGCCCTGCGCTGATGTGACCGGGAGCGCGACCGTGAGGGAACGTGTCGCCGGCGGGCCGGCCGGAGCGTCTCCCAGAGCGTGCTCCCCCCGACCCACCAGAAGCCCAGCGTGTAGAGGAGCAGGAAGGGCACGGCCGTCCAGCGGTGCTGGGCCACGGCCACGGCAGCGCAGAGGGCCGCGTAGCCCCCCATGGCCAGCTCGGCCCACGTGGTGCCGTCGGCCGGCAGGCGGTAGGCCGTGCGGCCCCGGCCTGGCCTGGCGCCGAACTTGGGCGTGCGCGCGAACTCCCCGCCGGACCGGAAGAGCCCCTCCACCACGGCCCGCGCGTTGTTGCACGCCAGCCCCACGCCCAGCACCATGAGCGCCGGCAGCCAGAGGAGCCGACGCCCCCAGTCGGCGCGCAGGGCCTGCTGGGCGGTCACGTAGAGCAGCGGCGCGCTGAGCCCCAGGAGCCCTAGCCAGGCCGGGGGCAGGCTCGTCTCCATGTGCTTGTCCGCCACCAGGAGGGGAAGCGTGAGCAGCAGCAGGATCACCATGCCGGGGTGAATGAAGTAGCCCGTCAGGTGGAGCAGCCCCAAGAGGCGCACGTGCCAGGGGAGCCGGCTGCGCAGCAGTGACCCGGCCAGGAGCCGCACACACTGGGCCGACCCCTTGGCCCACCGGAACTGCTGTCGCTTGAAGGCGGTCATCTGGGGCGGAATTTCGGCCGGCGCGGTCACCTCGGGCAGATAGGCCACTCGCCAGCCGAGCAGTTGCGCCCGGTACGAGAGGTCCAAGTCCTCGGAGAGCGTCTCGCTGCGCCACCCCCCGGCCTCCTCGATGCAGCGCCGGCGCCAGAGCCCGGCCGAGCCGTTGAAGTTCAACAGCAGGCCGTTCTGGGCCCGGGCCGGCTGTTCCACGCCGAAATGGCCGTCCAGCGCCAGCGCTTGGGCGCGGGTGAGGGGGGAGGCCTCGGCGTTGAGGTGCTCCCAGCGTGTCTGCACGACGCCTACCTCGGGGTGGTGGACCAAGAAGGGCACAGTGCGGCGCAGCCAGTCGGGCGGGGGGACGAAGTCGGCGTCGAAGATGGCGATGAACTCGCCGGCGGCCAGCTTCAGCCCGTGCTCCAGGGCGCCGGCCTTGTAGCCCGTGCGCTCCCCCCGCCGGATCAGCCGGATGTTCACCCCTCGCTGCTGCCAGAACTGCACGCGCCGCGCGGCCAAGCGGGTGGTGGCGTCCGTGGAATCGTCCAACACTTGGATCTCCAGCCGGTCGGCGGGGTAGTCGAGCCGGGCCACGGCGTCGATGAGGCGCACAATGACGTAGCGCTCGTTGTAGACGGGAAGCTGCACCGTCACCCGGGGCCATGCCTCAGGGGGAGGACAACACGCCCCCGCCGCCGTGGCGCGCCGTCGTCCCCGGAGGTGAAGGCCGACCATGATCAGCGCGTGGGCGCCGTAGAGGCTCAACAGGACGACCACGGCCGTGTAGAGCGCGATCAATATCCCCATACTTCCCCCGCACGTTTCCGAGGTGCCTTGTGCCCTGGAGCACAAACGGTTCGATTGTACCACCGCCGTGGTTTCCTGACAATCGCTGTAGCCTGTGCTGACGGCGAGGGGACTTGTGCCGTCCAAGAATGTGAAGTAGAATCCCCCAAACGCTTTCGGCTGTGTGAGGAAAAGGGGATTTCTGGGAGGAACATATGGCTCGGCTCACTCATGTGGACGAAAAGGGGCGCGCCCGCATGGTGGACGTGGGGGGCAAGCCCGACACGGCGCGCGAGGCCGTGGCCCGCGGGCGCCTCTACATGCGGCCCGAGACGTTGGCCCTCATCCGGGCCAACGGGCTGGAGAAAGGGGATGCCTTGGCGGTGGCCAACGTGGCCGGCATCATGGCCGCCAAGCGGACCCACGAGCTGATCCCCATGTGCCACCCCCTGCTCCTGACCCACGTGCAGGTGGACTTCACCTTCTCCCCCGAGGGGAGCGAGCCCGCTTACGTGGAGGTGCAGGCCACGGTGCGCACCGCCGGCAAGACGGGCGTGGAGATGGAGGCCCTGACGGCCGTCACTGTGGCCGCCCTCACCCTCTACGACATGGCCAAGGCCGTGGACCGGGCCATGCGCATCGCCGACGTGCGCCTCGTGCGCAAGTCGGGCGGCAAGAGCGGCGAAATCGTGCTGGAACCTTCGGCTACAGAATCGTGAAGTACCGCTCGATCTCCCAGCCGCTGACGTAGACCCGGTAGTCGTCCCACTCCTGCCGCTTGGCCTCCATGAAGCGCTCGAAGATGTGGGGCCCCAAGGCTGCGGCCACCACTTCGTCGCGCTCCAGCTCGGCCAACGCTTCGCCCAAGGAGCCGGGCAGCGTCCGCAGTTGTCGCTGGGCCAGCCGGCGCTCGTCCAAGTGGTAGAGGTCCTCCTCGGCCGGCGGGGGCGGCTCGATGCCGCGGCGGATGCCGTCCAGGCCGGCCTTGAGCATCACGGCGAAGGCCAAGTAGGGGTTGGCCGAGGGGTCGGGGCAGCGGAGCTCCACGCGCGTGGACTGGGGGCGCCCCGGGCTGATGCGGGGCACGCGAATGAGGGCCGAGCGGTTGTGGCGGGCCCACGAGATGTAAACCGGCGCCTCGTAGCCGGGCACCAGGCGCTTGTAGGAGTTGACCGTGGGCGCGATGACGGCGGCCATGCCCCGCGCGTGGGCCAGTTGGCCGGCGATGAAGTGGAGCGCCACGTCGCTCAAGCCGTACTCCGAGTCGGGGCCGTAGAAGGCGTTCTGGCCGCTCTCCACGTGGGCCAAGCTCTGGTGCGTGTGCATCCCCGAGCCGTTGATGCCGGCGATGGGCTTGGGCATAAAGGTGGCGTAGAGGCCGTTTCGCTGGGCAATGGCCTTGACGGTAATGCGCAGGGTGACCACGTTGTCGGCCGTGCGCAGGGCGTTGTCGTACCGGAAGTCGATCTCGTGCTGGCCGGCGGCCACCTCGTGGTGGGCGGCCTCCACGTTGATCTCCAGCGCCTCGAGGGCGTTGACGATCTGGCGCCGCACGTCCACGCCCAAGTCCGTGGGCACGTCGAAGTAGCCGGCGCGGTCGTGGGGCTCCAAGGTGGGGTGACCCTGCTCGTCCCGCTTGAAGAGGAAGAACTCGGGCTCCGGCCCGGTGAAATAGACGAAGCCCAGCTCCTCGGCCTCGCGCATGACGCGGCGCAGGGCCTCGCGGGGGTCGCCGATGAAGGGCTCGCCGTCGGGGGTGTAGACGTCGCAGATGACGCGGGCGGTCACGTTGGGGCTCTGTTCCCAAGGGATGACGGCGAAGGTGGAGAGGTCGGGCATCAGGTACATGTCGCTCTCGGCCACGCGGGCGAACCCCTCGATGGACGAGCCGTCGAACCAGACGCCGTGCTCCACGGCCTCGTCGAACTGGTCGATGGGAATGGTCACGTTCTTGACGTTGCCGATGATGTCGGTGAACTGGAGCTGGACGAACTTCACCTTGCGGGCGGCGATGATCTCCTTCACGCGGTCGCGGTGTTCGTCGTTCCTGGCGCTCATCTTTTCCCCCTGTGCCGGATGCCTCCTCGCCCTGTGAGTGTGGCGTCGGGCCGGACTCTCCCTCTCCTCGGTGGTGCGTGAGCGCGGACAAAGTGGGTCGATCTCTTCGCAGGAGAACGCTCCCCCCAGAGGATGGCGTGCGGGGACATGGCCTGCCGGGAAAAGGCGCGCGGGGGAACGGGGAGGCTCTGCCCCGTTCCCCCCACGCGTGTGCCGCGGGTGGTGCTAGATGTCGAAGTAGAGCACGAACTCATAGGGGTGTGGCCGCAGGCGGACCGGGTCCACCTCGTTCTCGACCTTGTACTGGATGTAGGCGTCCAGCAGGTCGCGGGTGAAGACATCGCCGCGCATCAGGTACTCGTGATCGCGCCGGAGCTCGGCCAGCACCTCGGCCAAGGAGCCGGGCGTGGACTTGACCTTCTCGGCCTCCTCGGGGGGCAGGTCGTAGAGGTCCTTGTCGATGGGCTCGCCCGGGTCGAGGCGGCGCTGGATGCCGTCCAGGCCGGCCATGAGCAGGGCCGCGAAGCAGAGATAGGGGTTGGCCGTGGGGTCGGGCGCGCGGAACTCGACGCGCTTGGCCTTGGGGCTCTTGGAGTACATGGGAATGCGGCAAATGGCCGAGCGATTGCGCTGGGAGTAGACCAAGTTGATGGGCGCCTCGTAGCCGGGCACCAGCCGCTTGTAGGAGTTGGTAGTGGGCGCGGCGAAGGCCAAGATCGAGGGCGCGTGGTTGAGCAGGCCGCCGATGTAGTGGCGGGCCGTCTCGGAGATCTGGGCGTAGCCGGCCTCGTCGAAGAAGATGTTGCGCTCGTCCTTCCAGAGGCTCTGGTGGGTGTGCATGCCCGAGCCGTTGTCGGCGTAGAGGGGCTTGGGCATGAAGGTGGCTGTCAGGCCGTGTTGGCGGGCCACGCTCTTGACGATGTACTTGTAGATCATGAGCTTGTCGGCCATGCGGGTGAGGGTGTCGAAGCGCATGTCGATCTCACCCTGCCCGGCCGTGGCCACCTCGTGGTGGTGGACCTCCACCTCGACGCCCACCTGCTCCAGGGCCAGCACCATGCGGCTGCGCACGTCCTGGAGCGTGTCCGTGGGGGGCACGGGGAAGTAGCCCCGCTTGGGCGGAATCTGGCCGCCCAAGTTCTCCCCCTCGCGGCCGCTGTTCCACCACGCCTCGGGGCTGTCCACCTCGTAGAAGGCGCTGTAGGGCTCGGCGCTGTAGCGCACGCGGCTGAAGATGAAGAACTCGGCCTCGGGGCCCCAGAAGCTCACGTCGGCGATGCCCGTCTGCTTCAGGTAGGCTTCCGCCTTCTTGGCCACGTAGCGCGGGTCGCGCGTGTAGGGCTGACGGGTCACGGGGTCGTAGACATCGCAGATGAGCACGAGAGTGGGGACTTCGAGGATGGGATCGATGAAGGCCGTCGTGGGGTCGGGGATGAGGATCATGTCCGACTCCTCGATGGCCTGGAAGCCGCGGATCGAGGAGCCGTCGAAGCCCACGCCGTCCTCGAAGGCGTCCTCGTCGAGGGCGCGGGCCGGGATGCTGAAGTGCTGCCACGTGCCCGGCAGGTCGGTGAAGCGGAAGTCCACGATCTGAATGTTGTGCTCCTTGATGGCTGCCAGCACATCTTGAGGTGTGTTGCACGAGAGCGCCATACGTTCACTCCTCTCCTTGAAATTTTTGGTGAGAACTGTGTGGGTGGACTGAGCCCGGCGTTTCCCTGTGGCTTCTCGTGGTGTGGGAGCTGGGCTCGCTTGGTGCCGGGGCGCCGGCGCGCCGGCGGGGGTCGGCCGCGGTGCCGTGTCATGAGCTATGGTAGCCCATTTGGGTGCCCCTTCCTACAGACACTCTACCCGGAAAAGGGCGGTCGGCACTTGTGCAAAGTGCACAAATGCCCTGGGAAGGGCCTGTGCCGGCGGCGGGCTTGTGCAGATGGACAGCTCGGTGTACTATAGGCGCGCGGGTTGGCCTCACTCCGCGTCGTCGTTGAGGCGACGTGTGCGGTGTGGGCTTGTTTTTTGGACGGGGTGCCAAAACGTTTTACCAAACGTGTTGTCCCCCTGCCGACCTGGGTTCTGGCGCAGGGGAGCCGTCAAGGTCGGTGAACTTGCCACTACACCTCGAACGGAGAGTGCCCATGCTCACACAGGTTCCCGTACAACCCAAGTCACTCCAGGACTACCGCCCCGTGGTGGGCGACGACGTGATCGACCGCCTCTACGCCCTGGCCGAGCCCCTGCGCGGGGCGCGCGTGGTCCACGTCAACGCCACCGCTTACGGCGGGGGCGTGGCCGAGATTCTCCAGTCCCTTGTGCCCCTCATGCGCGATGTGGGGCTGGACGCCCGTTGGGAAGTCATCGAGGGCAGCGACGAGTTCTTCAACGTGACCAAGACCATGCACAACGGGCTTCAGGGCATGGACGTGCCTTTCGAGGAGGAACACCGCGCCATTTGGGTGCGCTACAACCGCCTCAACGCCGAGAACTTTTCGGGCCCTTACGACTTCGCGGTGATCCACGACCCGCAGCCGGCCGGGCTGCACCACTTCACGGCCGGCAAGCCGGCCCGCCACTGGATCTGGCGGTGCCACATCGACACCTCGGCGCCCACGCCGGCCTTCTGGGAGTTCCTCGTGCCCTACTTGAACGGCTACGGGGCCGGCATCTTCACCATGCGTGAGTACGTGGGCCCCGGGCTCCACTTCCCCCACCTGGCCATCATCGCGCCCACCATCGACCCCCTCTCCCCCAAGAACCGCTCCATGTCCTCCGACGAGGCGCGCCGTGTTGTGGCCCGCTTCGGCGTGGACACCGAACGGCCTCTCATGCTCCAGGTGAGCCGGTTCGACCCCTGGAAGGACCCCTTGGGGGTCATCGACGCCTACCGGCTGGTGAAGGCCCACGTGCCCGAGCTCCAGTTGGCCCTGGTGGGCTCGATGGCCTCTGACGACCCGGAAGGGTGGTCCCTCTACGACCGCACCCTGCGCCACGCTGGCGAGGACTTCGACATCCACGTGCTCCACAACTTCCACGGCGTGGGCAACGAGGAGGTCAACGCCTTCCAGACTGCTGCCGACGTGGTGGTTCAGAAGTCCCTGCGGGAGGGCTTTGGCCTGGTGGTGACCGAGGCCCTCTGGAAGGGCAAGCCGGTGGTGGGCGGACGGGCCGGCGGCATTCCCCTCCAGGTGATAGAGGGCCAGACCGGCTTCCTGGTGGAGAGCGTGGAGGCGTGTGCCGACCGGGTGCTTTACCTGCTCCGCTTCCCCGAGGAGCGCGCCCGCATGGGCGAGCGGGGGCGGGAGCACGTGCGCCGTCATTTCCTCATCACCCGCCTGTTGGAGGACTACCTGCGCCTGTTCCTCCAGATGGAGGGGCAGAGCGCCTGAACTGGGAGGTGGAACATGGCGCGCTTCAGGAAGGAGTTGGAGACGGCCTGCCGCCTGGCCCGCGAGGCCGGGCGGCTGCTCATGAAGTTCTACGGCGCGGCCGGCCGCGTGGTGGAGAAGGAGGGGGGCTCCCCCCAGAGCGAGGCGGACAGGGCCGTGAACGCCTACATCGTGGAGGCGCTGCGCGCCGCCTTTCCCCGCGACGGCCTCTTGGCCGAGGAGTCGCCCGACACCATGCGCCCCGACCCCGAGAGCGTGCGCGTCTGGATGGTGGACCCCCTCGACGGGACGCGGGAGTTCCTGGAGGGGGTGGGGCAGTTCGTGGTGCAGATCGGCCTCGTCTACCGGGGCCGGCCCGTGTTGGGGGTGGTCTACCAGCCGGTGACGGAGAAGCTCTACTACGGCCTGGTGGGCGAGGGCGCCTACCTGGAGCGGGGTGCGCGGGTGGAGCGCCTGCGGGTGAGCGCACGGCAGGAGGTGAGCGCCTTTCGGGCGGTGGTGAGCCGTTCCCACGCCTCCCCGCTCACGGCGCGCCTCTTGGAGGTGCTCGGCGTCCGCCAGGTGGTCCCCACCGGCAGCGTGGGGCTGAAGGTGGCCGCGCTGGTGGAGGGAGAGGCCGAGCTTTACGTTCACCCTTCCGGCCACACAAACCTGTGGGACACGGCCGCGCCGGAAGCCCTCCTGGTGGCCGCCGGCGGGCTCATGACCGACTGCTTTGGCCGGCCCCTCGATTACCGTGGCCGTGACGTGGAGAACCGCTACGGCCTGTTGGCCAGCAACGGCACGGTCCACGGGGAGATCGTGGCCCGCATTGCCCCGCTGATCGAGGGGGTTCTGGGCCCGACGAGGGCCGCCGGCCAGTGAGGCCGCGGGTTAGAGGAGCGTGGGCGCCGTGCGCTGCAGGTATTGCCCGCTGCCGGGCGTGCCCAGGAAGCGGTCGCCGTCCACGATGAGCCGGCCGCGGGAGAAGACCTGCTCGGGCCGGCCGACGACTTCCCACCCCTCCCACAGGTTGTAGTCCACGTTCATGTGGTGGGTCCGCGCGCTGCGCACGTGGCGGGCTGAGGGGTTCCAGATGACCACGTCGGCGTCGCTCCCCACGGCCACGGTGCCCTTGCGGGGGTAGAGGCCGAAGAGCTTGGCCGGCGCCGTGCTGGTGAGCTCCACGAAGCGGTGGAGGCTCAAGCGGCCCTCGTGGACGCCGGCGTGGTAGAGCATGATGAGGCGGTCCTCGATGGCCGGCACGCCGTTGGGGATGTGGTCGAAGCGGTCGCGCCCCAGGTCCTTCTGGCCGGCGAAGTTGAAGGGGCAGTGGTCCGTGCTGACCACGGCGAGCTCCCCCCGGGCAAGCCCCTGCCACAGGGCCTCGCAGTCCTCGCGGGTGCGGAAGGGGGGAGAACAGACCCACTTGGCGCCCTCGAAGTCGGGGCGGGCCAGCTCCTCGGCCGTGAAGAAGAGGTACTGGACGCACGTCTCGGCGTAGACGGGGCGGCCCCGTGCCCGCGCGTTGGCCACGGCGGCCAGGGCGTCCCGCTGGGTGAGGTGGACGATGTAGACGGGGGCGCCGGCCATCTCCGCCAGCCAGATGGCCCGGGCCGTGGCCTCGGCCTCGGCCTGGGGCGGGCGGGTGTGGGCGTGCCAGATGGGGGCTGTCTCCCCCCGGGCCAGGGCCTCGCGCACCAGGATGTCGATCACGTCGCCGTTTTCGGCGTGGACGATGGGCAACAGCCCCAGCTCGGCCGCGCGCCGGCAGACGCGGAAGAAATCCCCGTCGCTGAGCTGGTAGACCCCCTTGTAGGCCAGGAAAAGTTTGACGCTGGTCACGCCCCACGTGGGGAGCTGGGCCATTTCCTCCAGGACCTCGGGGCGGGGGTCGGTGATGGAGACGTGGAAGCCGTAGTCGATGACGGCCTTGCCCTCGGCCCGGGCATGCCAGGCGTCCAGGGCCTCGCGCAGGGAGTGGCCCCGGGCCTGGTTGGCGAAGTCGATGTGGCAGGTGGTGCCCCCGAAGGCGGCGGCGACGTGGCCGGTGAAGAAGTCGTCGGCCGAGACGGTGCCCCAGGAGGCGAGCTCCAAGTGGGTGTGCACGTCGATGCCGCCGGGCAGAACGTACTTGCCGGTGGCGTCCACTGTGCGATCGGCCTGGACGGTGGAGGCCAAGTCCCGGCCGATGAGGGCCACCCGTTCGCCTTCGATGAGGATGTCGGCCACGTAGGTGTCCGTGGCCGTGACGATCTGCCCGCCGACGATGAGGGTCTTCATGGGAGGTTCTCCTGGGGAAATTGGACTGCTGGTACTCCGGGTGGAGGCGCCCCGGGAGGGATTCGAACCCCCGACCGACGGCTTAGAAGGCCGCTGCTCTGTCCGCTGAGCTACCGGGGCGCGGCGAGTGTGTCGGATATCCCCCAGACACGTGGAGGGAGGGACTGGGGATTCTCCCCAGCCCCTGTCTTCTTTATTGTAACGAATATCGTGTGGGCAGACAAACGTCAGCCCCCCATGCGCTCGATTACGGCCTCGGCGAACTCGGCCGTGCCCACTTGGGTGGCGCCCTCCATCTGGCGCGCCAGGTCGTAGGTGACGACTTTGTCCTGGATGGCGGCCGCAATGCCCCGACGCACGAGCTGGGCCGCCTCCTCCCAGCCCATGTGTTCCAGCATCATCACGCCGCTCAGGGTGAGGGCTGTGGGGTTCACCTTGTTCTGGCCGGCGTACTTGGGGGCCGTGCCGTGAACGGCCTCGAAGACGGCCACCGTGTCGCCAATGTTGGCGCCGTGGGCGATGCCCAGGCCGCCCACTTGGGCCGCGGCCGCGTCGCTCAGGTAGTCGCCGTTGAGGTTGGGCAGGGCCAGCACGTCGTACTCGGCCGTGCGGGTGAGGAGCTGCTGGAGCATGTTGTCGGCGATGCGGTCCTTGATCACCACGGTGCCCTCCGGCTGCCGGCCGTCGAAGCGCTCCCACAGCTCCTGTTCGGTGATGGTCTGGTCGCCGAACTCCTCGCGGGCCAGCTCGTAGCCCCAGTCCCGGAAGGCTCCCTCAGTGTACTTCATGATGTTCCCCTTGTGGACGAGGGTGACGCTCTTGCGCCGGCGCTGGAGGGCGTAGCGGATGGCCTGGCGAACCAGCCGTTTGGTCTTGAACTCGCTGATGGGCTTGACGCCCACGCCGGTGGCCTCGACGTGGTCGATGTCCACGCCCATCTCGTCCCGCAGGAAGTTGAGGAACTTGACGGCTTCTGCCGTGCCGGCCTGCCACTCGATGCCGGCGTAGACATCCTCGGTGGCCTCGCGGAAGAGGACCATGTCCATCTGCTCGGGCCGGCGCACAGGGCTGGGCAGGCCCGGAATGTAGTAGACGGGCCGCACGTTGGCGTAGAGGTCCAAGCGCTGGCGGATGGCCACGTTGAGGCTGCGGATGCCGCCGCCCACAGGGGTGGTGAGGGGGCCCTTGATGCCCACGTGGTAGTACTCGAAGGCGCGCAGGGTCTCGTTGGGCAGCCATTCCCCGAAGCGCTCGTAGGCCCGCTCGCCAGCGAAGACCTCCACCCACGCGATGCGGCGGGCGCCGGCGTAGGCCCGCTCCACGGCCGCGTCGAGGATGCGGATCATGGCCGGCGTCACGTCCGTGCCAATGCCGTCTCCCAGGATGTAGGGGATGATGGGGCGGTCGGGCACCTGGAGGGTGCCGTCTTGCCACGTGATGCGTTCGCCGTCAGGCGGTGGGGTGAACGTGGTGAACTCCATACCTGTTTTCCTCCTTTAGAGTTTCGGGACGCTCGAAAGCTCCCGTTCTGGCTCGGTACGGCCTTCGCGGCGGAGCACTGTCTTGAGGGCGGTAATGGCCACTTCCAACATGTCAGGGGTCGGCTCCCGGGTGGTGAGCCGCTGGAGGGCAATGCCCGGGGCCATGAGGAGTCGCACGAGGGGGCGGTGGTAGTGGCTGGCGCCCCACCGGATGAGCTCGTAGCTGATGCCGGCCACCACGGGCACCAGGAGCAGGCGGGTGAGCACCCGCCAGATGAAGGCGGGGCGCCCCAGAAAGGCGAAGACGAGGACGCTCACCACGGCCACGACCAACAGGAAGCCGGTGCCACACCGCGGGTGGGTGAGGCCGAAGGGGCTCACGCCCTCCGGCGTGAGGGGGGCGCCGGCCTCGTAGGCGTTGATGGTCTTGTGCTCGGCCCCGTGGTAGGCGAAGACCCGGGCCACGTCCTCCATGCGGCCGATGGCCCCGATGTAGCCGATCAGGATGGCCAGCCGTATGAGCCCCTCGATCAGGTTGCTGGCCACGTCCGAGGCGATGAAGCGGTCCAGCCGGTGGACGATCACCAGGGGCACCACGAAGAAGAGGAGAATGGCCATCAGGAGGGAGAAGCCCACCAGCCCCCACGAGCTGGCCTGGTCCCAGCTTGTTCCGGCGGCCTCTTCTCCCCGCTCTTCCTCGGGCATGGCCACGTGGGCCGACCAGAGGAGGGCACGGGTGCCCAGGCCGATGGCGTCCCAGAGCATGACCAGCCCGCGCAGGAAGGGGAGCTTGCCCCACCGGCCGGTGTAAATGGGGGCGCTCAGCTCCTCGGCGTGGACGTGGATTGTGCCGTCGGGGGCGCGGACGGCCACGGCGACGTGGTGGCTCCCCCGGATCATAACGCCTTCGATGACGGCTTGGCCGCCGTAGGTGGGCTGTTCTGACATAGTGCTGCTCCGTTGTCTGCTCCGACCGCTGTGTTCGTGGGTGGCGGAGGAGTGCTTGCCGCCGCCAGCCGGGTTCATTGGGGCATGTGCGTCGGACGGGCGTTCCCGGCGGGTGGAGCCGGATGCGCAACGGGTCACATAGGTGTGCCCAGACGGGTGCCACCCCGCGCCGATTGTACCTGACGCCCGGCCGGATGTCAAAAGCGAGAACGGGGCTGCTCAGCGGATCACTGTTGCGAGGAGGAAGAAGAGGATGAAGAAGGCGCCCACGACCCAGACGATGTGGCGGGCGGAAGTGTGTCGCTCGGCCGGACGTGGGGGGAGCTCGTAAGCATCGTCGGCGCGAAGGCGCTGGAGGGCGTATTCCAAGTCCAGCTCCAGTTCTTCGGCCGTGCGCTGCCAGCGCCGGCGGGCCAAGAATTCCCGCAGCCACCCGCTCCAGCCCATCAGGTTGAGGGCCAGCAGCCCCACAATCAATACGAGCTCGACGCTCATGGCTGTTCCCCGTGACAGCACGACTTCGTCCGGTGGGGAGTGTCTCGTCTCTACTTTCAGTTCAACAGAGGAAGGTGAAAGGCGCGTAAACGCTGCCCCGCGTTCCGGTGACAACTTGTTCATGTTCGTGGCCGGGGCGGGAATGGTACCGGTCACGTCAAGGAACGTGACTTCCGCCGTTGCAGCCCGAGGCGGAGCCGAGCACATGGGCGGCCGTGGCCTTGAAGGTGAGCCCCACCGGGGTGCCGGGGGAGAGGCCGAGCTCCTCCACGGTGCGGCGGGTGACGAGGGCCACCATCTCGAACGCCCCACAATCGACCACCACGCGCACGTTCACCCCCGCCGGCCGGAGGCGGATCACGGTTCCCCGGAGCGCGTTGCGCGCGCTCGACCGGGGCAACTCGGGCGCGCCGGGCCACAGGGTGATGTCCTCCGGCCGCACGGCCACGCGAACGCGCCGGCCGCAGGGCCGGCCGGCGCCGGCCACCTCCACAAGGCTGTTTCCCACCCGCAGGCGGAGGAGTCCCCCGGAGATGGCGACCACCTCGGCGTCCAGCAAGTTCTCCACGCCCACGAAGGCGGCCACCTCCTCGTCCACGGGCCTGCTGAAGACCTCCTCCGGCGTGCCCACTTGGCGGATGCGGCCGTTGAGGAGCACGGCCACCCGGTCGGCCAGGGTGAGGGCTTCTTCGCGGTCGTGGGTGACGAGCACGGTGGTCTGGCCGGTTTCCCGGAGCAGGTCGAAGAGCTCGCCGAGCAGGTGGTGGCGTGTGGGGGCGTCCAGGGCGGCAAAGGGTTCGTCGAGGAAGAGGAGGTCGGGCTCGGTGGCGAGGGCGCGGGCCAGGGCCACGCGCTGCGCCTCGCCGCCCGAGAGGGCCCGCGCCCGCCGGCGCCGCAGGTGGGCGATGCCCAGCCGTTCCAGCCACCGGGCCACGCGGACACGTCGCTCCTCCCGTGGCAGGCGCCGGAAGAGAAGCCCCAAGGCCACGTTGTGTTCCACGCTCGTGTCGAGGAGCAGGGGGGCTTGCATGACCACGGCCAGGTGGCGGCGGTACCAGAGGGCCGCGCGGGGGCCAATGGCCCGGCCACGGAAGCGGAGCGTGCCCCGGTCGGGCCGTCTGAGGCCGGCCAACACGTGGAGCAGGGTGGACTTGCCGGCGCCGTTGGGGCCGATGATGGCCAAGGTCTCCCCGCTGAAGACGTCCAGCCGGGGAACGTCCACCACGACCTGCGGGCCGTGGCAG
>JALSKA010000139.1 GCA_026989095.1 Ardenticatenaceae bacterium | reverse complement strand
TGCGCAGCCTGATCGCCCGTATGTTGAGTATGAGGTGTGTGCCGGCACAGGTCATGGGTGTACAGAAGCACCACGGGGTATTCTCTACCACTGTTACACGGTGGACAGCGAGGGGATCATTCAGGACGCGCGCATTGTGCCCCCGACCTCGCAGAACTTGCGTCAGATGGAGGAGGATCTGTACGAGTGGGTGCCCCGTGTGCTTGCCCTCCCCCATGAGCAGGCCACGTGGTTGTGTGAACAGGCTATTCGGAACTATGACCCTTGTATTTCGTGTGCCACACATTTCCTTGACCTCCGCGTGGATAGGGTCTAATCGAGTAGAACTTCGCCGGTGACATGGGCTCCGCGCGTGATGTGCGGGGCCTCTTCGCGTTCCTGGGACTTGACGTATTTCCCCAACAGCAGTAGAGTACGGGCTGTTGGTATTCTAGGGTGGAGGAGAGGCTCATGGGCATGTCGGACTATCCCTTTTCCGAGGAAATTGAACTGCATGGTCACATTATCGACTCGTGGATTCTGCCCAGGGTCTTCGACACGATCATGGACTTGGGCGGTGACTTCGAGGTGCTCGAGATCGAAGTGGGGAAGCGCAAGGAGGAGACAAGTCACGCGAGGATGCGCGTGTTGGCCCACACTCAGGAACAGCTTGACCGCATTGTGCAGCACCTGCAGCCTTTGGGAGCCACGCTGACGGCCGGGGGTGATGTGCAAACTGAGCCGGCTCCACGGGATGGTGCTCTGCCTCCCGACTTCTACAGCACGACCAATCTGCCCACGGAGGTGCGCATTCGTGGGCGCTGGGTGCCCGTGGAGCCCATCGAGATGGACGTGGCCATCATTGTGGACTGGGAGCGGGGTGTTGTCACCACGAAGCCAATGTTGGACGTGAAGCGAGGCGAGCACGTTGTCGTGGGGCATCAGGGCATACGGGTGCGCCCTCTCGAGCGGGCCCGCGAGGGCGAGATCTTCTCCTTCATGCAGAGTGCTGTGAGCTCCGAGAAGCCCAAGAAGCTGGTCATTCACGAGGTGGCTCGCGAGATGCGGGCGATCAAGGGGCGGGGGGGGAAGATTGTGGTTGTGGCCGGGCCGGCTATCATTCACAGCGGCGCAGGGCCTTACTTGGCGGCGCTTATCCGTGAAGGATATGTGGATGTGCTCTTCGGCGGGAACGCGATAGCCGTCCACGACGTGGAATGGGCTTTGTTCGGCACGAGCCTCGGCGTGAACTTGGAGAGTGGCCTTCCAGTGGAGGGAGGACATCGACATCACATGAGGGCCATTAACGCTGTTCGTGCAGTCGGGTCGCTACACGAAGCCGTGAGGCAAGGAATCCTCACGCGGGGCGTCATGTACGAGGCCGTGCGCAAGGGCATTCGCGTCGTTTTGGCCGGCTCGATCCGCGACGATGGCCCGCTGCCGGAGGTGATCACCGACGTCATCGAAGCCCAGAGGGCCATGCGTGAAGCCCTTGTCGGCGTCGAGCTCGTGCTCATGATCTCCTCGATGCTACACAGCATCGCCACGGGAAACATGCTGCCGGCTACGGTGAAGACCGTCGTGGTGGACATCAACCCGGCTGTGGTGACAAAGCTAGCCGACCGGGGCTCCTGGCAAGCTGTGGGCCTCGTCACGGACGCGGAGCTTTTTTTGCGTGAGCTTGCAGTTGCTCTAGAAATAAAGGTGTGAAAGACATAAGGAAAAACTCTCTGGCTACACGAAAACACCTGCGCCCCATCACTCCAATGATCGACTCGTGTACATGGTGATGAACGAGAGAAGCACGGCCATCCGCTTTCACCACGTCTCCAAGAAATTCACCCTACACCACACGCAGCCTCGCTCCTTCCAGGAGCTTCTCCTGCGCGCCCTGCGCCGTGAGAGCAACCGTGCAGAGGAGTTCTGGGCCCTCCGGGATGTGTGCTTGGACATCGCGCCGGGCCAGACAGTGGGGTTCAT
This sequence comes from Ardenticatenaceae bacterium, assembly GCA_026989095.1. Classification (GTDB taxonomy): domain Bacteria; phylum Chloroflexota; class Anaerolineae; order Ardenticatenales; family Ardenticatenaceae; genus WFWG01. Next base: position 740 of record JALSKA010000139.1, on the reverse strand, counting down.
CGGCCCCAACGGCAGCGGCAAGAGCACGGCCCTCAAGCTCATGGCCGGCATCCTGGAGCCCACGGAGGGCACGATCGCCGTCAACGGCCGGCTCGCCGCCCTCCTGGAACTCGGCGCCGGCTTCCACCCCGACCTCTCGGGACGGGAGAACATTTACCTCAACGGCGCCCTCCTCGGCTTCAGCCGCGCCGACATTCGCCGCCGCTTCGACGAGATCGTGGCCTTCGCCGAGCTGGAGTCCTTCATCGACATGCCCGTCAAGCACTATTCCAGCGGCATGTACGTCCGCTTGGGCTTCGCCGTGGCCGTCCACTTGGACCCCGACATCCTCCTGGTGGACGAGGTGCTGGCCGTGGGCGACGCCGCCTTCCAACGCAAGTGCTTGGAGCGCATCTACGAGATGAAACGCCGCGGCGTCACCATCGTGCTCGTCTCCCACGATCTGGACACGGTGCAGCGCCTCTGTGACACTGCCGTCTGGTTCGAGCGCGGAAAAGTCCGCGCTGTCGGCCAGCCCACGGACGTGGTCATGGCCTATATGAACCGTACAACGACACAGCAGAGGGGCAACCGTGTAGAAACTCCCGCCGAGGCACAGCGGTGGGGCACCGGCCGCATCCGCATCACCCGTGTCCAGCTCTGCTCCGCCGACGGCACGCCGGCCCGGGCCTTCGTCACCGGCGCGACCATGCTCATCCGCCTCACCTTCGAGGCCGACGAGCGCGTGGAGAATCCGGTCT
>JALSKA010000138.1 GCA_026989095.1 Ardenticatenaceae bacterium | reverse complement strand
GAGCTCCTGCGGGCCCGCTCGCCCCTCTTCCACGCCGAGCGCATCCGGGCCCCGCTCCTCATCGGCCAGGGCGCCAACGACCCGCGCGTCAAGCGCCAGGAGAGCCTGCAGATCGTGGAGGCCCTGCGGAGGGCGGGGAAAGAGGTGGAGTACGTGGAGTACGCCGACGAGGGGCACGGCTTCTTCAAGCCCGAGAACCGGCTGGACTTCTTCCGCCGCGCCGAGCGCTTCCTGGCCCGCCACCTGGGCGGCCGGTGTGAGCCTGAGCCGGCCGGTGGCTGATGGCGTGGCGGGCGAGTCCCCGGCGCCTCCCCGCCGGATCCGCTCTCCGGCGGGGAGAACGCCCGCTCAGTTCGACAAATGGGCGGGGCCGGATACAATTACCCCGTCGGGCCGGTGGCGGAACCGGTAGACGCAGGGGACTTAAAATCCCCTGGGCGCACGCCCGTGTGGGTTCGAGTCCCACCCGGCCCACCTGGTGGCACGGGAGCGGAGGCTAGCCGTTGACGTACATGCTGCCCACGGCAAAGGTGAGGAGCACGAAGACGAAGGTCAGCGCCGTGACGGCCGCGGTCGCGTAGGTGCGCCACACCTGATCGCGGGCCGGCAGCCAGGCCAGCGCCAGGTAGAACCCAATGGGCGCGAAGCCGCCCACGTAGTGGATGTAGAGCTGCCGCACCCCGTGTCCCTGGTCGAGCAGCTTGATGCCGATGAGAGTCTGCGCCAGCAGCAGGAGCTGCAACACGGCCAGCACGGCCACGGTGGTCCGGCTCAGGGGGTGCCGCCGGCGGGCTTCCAGGGCCGTCAGCACCAGGGCGGCCGCGGCCACCAGGAAGAGCACACCGCCCGCGGCGATGTGAACGCTCGGCGGAACGACGATTTGGTCGATCATGGCACTCCTTCCTCCGGGTCGAACTCTGGGCCGGGACGGCCCCTTGAGGGCCGCGCCACGCCTCGGGAAACGCCCTTCCCCGCGTTCCCACCACCACGGCGGGCCGGGCTTTGGACGGCGAGAAAGATGATAAACTAAATTAACTTTCTGTCAAACCCGACGGGCCGCGGTGGGGGAGAAATCGAGGGCGTGGCCCTTTGACAGGCGAGGCATCTGTGCTATAATTGGAAATACCTGGGCGACGTAGCCAAGTGGTTAAGGCAGGGGTCTGCAAAACCCCGATCGCCGGTTCGAATCCGGCCGTCGCCTCCTGAGCCCGCCGCCGGCGGGCTTTCTTCTTTGCTCCCCTGTGCCGACTTGACAAACGCGCTCCTGGGAGTAAAGTCACCCCACATCAGAATCGTCCCCTGCCGGGAGCGAGCGAGTCAGGAGTGCCTTTCTGCCGTGGGGGACGGCGGTCGAACCGAAAGTGGGGGAGAGCGAGGCAAGGGCGTCCATCCTCCACGGCGCACAGAGAGAGGAGGCCCGTATGCCCAACCGCCTGGCCCAGGAGACGAGCCCGTACCTGCTCCAACACAAGGACAACCCCGTGGACTGGTACCCGTGGGGCCCCGAAGCCTTCGAGCGGGCGCGGGCCGAGGACAAACCCATCTTCCTCAGCATCGGCTACTCCGCCTGCCACTGGTGTCACGTCATGGAGCGGGAATCCTTCGAGGACCCCGAGACGGCCCGCCTCATGAACGCCCACTTCGTCAACATCAAGGTGGACCGGGAGGAGCGGCCCGACGTGGACGCCATGTACATGGACGCCGTCCAAGCCCTCACCGGCTCCGGCGGCTGGCCCATGTCCGTCTTTCTCACGCCCGAGGGCAAGCCCTTCTACGGCGGCACCTACTTTCCCCCCGTGCCCCGCCACGGCCTGCCCTCCTTCAAACAGGTGCTCCTCTCCATTGCCCACGCGTGGGAGCACCAGCGGGACCAGATCGAGGAGCAAGCCCGCCGCCTGGTGGACTACATTCGCCGGCGCACCCTCGTGGAACCCCGCGACGACGAGCTCACGCCCGACCTCCTGGCCCGCGCCCTTGGGCAGGCCGTCCGCCACTACGACCCCGAGTGGGGGGGCTTCGGCCGGGCCCCCAAGTTTCCCCAGCCGCCGGTGCTCGCCTTCCTGCTCCGCGCCCACCACCGCACGGGCGACCGCCGTGCCGAACAGATGCTCCGCCGGACGCTGACCCGCATGGCCCGCGGCGGCATCTACGACCAGCTCGGCGGGGGGTTTCACCGCTACTCGGTGGACCGCTTCTGGCTGGTGCCCCACTTCGAGAAAATGCTCTACGACAACGCCCAACTGGCGCGCGTCTACCTGTGGGCCTGGCAGGCCTTCGGCGATCCCCTTTACCGCCGTGTGGTCGAGGAGACCTTGGCCTACGCCCTGCGGGAGATGCGCCACCCCGAGGGGGGCTTCTACAGCGCCCAAGATGCCGACAGCGAGGGCGAGGAGGGCAAGTTCTTCGTCTGGGACGAGGCGGAGATCGACGCCCTCCTCGGCCCCGAGACGGCCCACGCCGTGAAGGCCTTCTACGCCGTGAGCGCCACGGGCAACTGGGAGGGCAAGAACATCCTCTGGGTGCCCAATGACCCCGAGGTGGTGGCCCACACCCTGGGCATGGCCCCGGGGGAACTGGAGGCCACCCTGTCGGAGGCGCGCCGAGCCCTCTTCGAGGCCCGCCGGCGGCGCGTCCCCCCGGCCACCGACACCAAAGTGCTCACCTCGTGGAACGCCCTCATGGTGGCCGCCTTTGCCGAGGCCGGCCG
>JALSKA010000137.1 GCA_026989095.1 Ardenticatenaceae bacterium | reverse complement strand
CAACGGGCGTAGAGCAGGCGGCGGGGCAGGCCATTGTGGAGGAACGCCATGTCCACGTCTCCGACTACGTGTCGTCCGTACAGGAGGCGCAAGCGTCCCGTGGGCTCGAACGTTCCAATGTTGACCGCTTCCACGTTGTGAAGCTCGCAGAGCTCTCGCAAGCGCGGCCAGTGCTCTGGGGGCACAGCTAACACCATGCGCTCCTGGGCCTCGCTGAGCCAGATTTCCCAGGGACGCAGACCGGGGTATTTGAGGAGCACCCGTTCCAGGTGCACGCGGGCGCCGATGTGGCGAGCCATCTCGCCCACTGCGGAAGAGAGGCCGCCGGCGCCGCAGTCGGTGATGGCGTGGTAGAGGCGCTCGTCCCTCGCGCGCACGAGCACGTCAAGAACCCGCTTCTCCTGGATGGGATGGCCGATTTGGACAGCACTCCCGGCCACGTGGCCGGTCGTTTCGTCCATCTCCATGCTCGAGAAGGTGGCTCCCCTCAGCCCATCCCGCCCGGTGCGGCCGCCAATGACTACGATGAGATCGCCCGGGCGCGGCTCTGTGGGGTGGGCACCGCGGGGCAGAATGCCCACACAGCCACAGAAGACGAGGGGATTGGCCGTGTAGCCCGGGTGGTAGAAGATGGCACCGTTGACCGTGGGGATGCCCATCTTGTTGCCGTAATCCTCGATGCCGTGGACAACGCCGGCGGCCACACGCCGGGGGTGGAGCGCGCCGGCGGGCAGCCGCTCGACGGGCAGGTCTTGGGGGCCGAAACAGAGCACATCAGTGGTGGCAATGGGGCGAGCGCTGACCCCCAGAATGTCCCGGATGACGCCGCCCACGCCCGTGTTAGCTCCCCCAAAGGGCTCCAACGCCGAAGGGTGGTTGTGGGTTTCCACCTTGAAGGCCAAGTCGAACTCATCGGTAAAGGCGACGATGCCGGCGTTGTCCACAAAGGCCGAGCACACCCACGGCTTGTTGATCTGTTCAGTAGCGCCCCGGATGTAAGTCCGCAGGAGCCCGTCCACCACTTGGCGCTCGGCTGGTGTGTCCGGCGGGGCCCCGGGCGGGGGACCATCGTACACGATGCGCGCCTTAAACGTCTTGTGGACGCAGTGCTCGCTCCACGTCTGGGCCAGCATTTCCAGCTCGGCGTCGGTGGGGTCCCGCCCCTCTTGTTGAAAGTAAGCTCGAATGGCACGCATCTCTTCCAGGTCGAGGGCTAGGCGCCGTTCCCTGCTGATCGCCTCGAGCGCAACGTCGTCGGCTTTCCGCAGGGCGATCACTTCGACGGTCTCGTCGGCGGCTTGAGGCGCCACGAAGGGCGGCGCCACGGGCCGGTTCACGGCGTAACGCTCGATGAGGGGATTGCAACAGACGCGCACTGCCAGCTCTTCAAGCGTGGACGCTTCGACCTCCCCTTCGAGGACGTAGCGCCTTCCCGTCGCGGCCTGGCGCACCCCCTCGAACCCCAACACGCGGGCCGCCCGGAGCAAGCTCTCGGCCACAGGATCGGTAACGCCGGGAAGCAGGACCACATCAATGACGTGTTCGTGGGGATGGGAGGGGGTAAAGGGCACCGAAGGAGTGTGGCACGTGAACGTTTCGACGACGGGGTCGGCCAGGACGGAACGGGCCAAGGTTTCCACGTGGGCAGGCGTCAGGGTGCCTTTGAAAAAGTAAAGGCGTTGCACCTGACAAGTGCGAACGCCTGAAATGCCAAGCTCCTCGGCGGCGGCCACAATCTGGCGACCAGCGGGATCGACGCCACCCGGAAGCGACAGACGGACCACCACGCCGAAGATCGCTTCACTTGCCTCCGCCGTCCCCGTGGCACCCACAGGGGGGGAGGAATGGTGCTCTGTCTCGGCCACGCCTCCTCACCTCCGTGTTCGTTCTGTGTGTTTGTAGAAGGCTGCCCTCTAACGGGGAACAGAAAGCGCCTCCGCGCTGCGGAGGCGCCGTTGACTCCCTCACAGGCCACACAACTCCGGGCATCCATTTGGGCCATACGTCGGCTGCTCGGGGCTGATTATAAGCACCCAGGCCGTTCTGTCAATCCACTGCCCTTCGAAGCCCTGCTCAGAGCGTTTCGCCGGCATCCTCAGCATAGCTGAACACCTCGATGCCAAGCTCCTCGGCCACGCGCTTGGCCCGCTCCTCAACCATGGGCGAGATGACCAAGCGGCGCTTGACCGGCCTTCCCAACTTCTTCTCGAAGTACCTTACTTTGCGGTCGAACGTGTACATGTCCGAACGGCTCATCGAGGATTTGATCTCAGCCATGATCATTTCGCCGTTCTTGATCAGCACATCCACCTCGACCTGATCAGGCCGGCCGAACACTTCGCCTTCCTCGTCATACTCGGTAAGGTTGAGCACTTGGACGCCGAATGAATCCTCCAGAATACCCTTAAGTGCATTCCGAAACGAGGCTTCGGTTTGTATTCCCCAACGGGCACCCAATGCCCCAATACCTTGCTCATACCTGCGCACCAGAGCTTCAATGCGGTCGAGGATGATGCGTCTCTCTTCGGTGTACTTCTGCCAGCGCCGCTCGCGGTCGGCCTGCAACTCCTGCCACTGTTGTCGGAGTTCTTGTGAGCGTTGTTCACGGTCGGCCTCCAGCTTGTCCCACCGCCTGTTGAGCTCCTCCCACTGCTGCCGGAGCTGCTGCCGGAGCTCCTGCCAGCGCCGTTCGCGGTCCGCCTTCAGTT
>JALSKA010000136.1 GCA_026989095.1 Ardenticatenaceae bacterium | reverse complement strand
GCGCGCTGCCGGAACTTGCCGATGTCGTGGAGCAGGCCGGCCAGGGCCAAGAACGTGCGCTCATCGTTCATGCCAACTCACCTCCAAATGTCCGAATCCCATGCTGGTCAACTTCCCCACGTGCAGTACTTGGCCGAAGACGAGAAGGGGCAGAAAGGGCGTGAAGTCGTCGGCCACGTAGGTGACCTCGCCCACGGCGCCGCCCATCTTGAGGCGCCGGCGCTGCCGCGTGGAGTATCGGCTCAGGTCGAGCCAGCGGGTCCGGTCCTCCTCGCGGCGGACGGCGCGGGCGCGCTCGAGCAGCTCGCGGGCCTGGGCGGGCTCCAGGGGCTTGGCGGCAATGGGGCCGTAGCAGGCTTCGAGGGCGCGCCACCGTTGGAGCAGGGCGCGCACCAGGTGGACGAACTCCACGGGGTAGACGAGGTCGCGGTCCAAGTCCAGGCGCACGGGCGCGTGAAAGGTGAGGCGCAGGCGCCGGGGGTCGGGCAGGCGGAAGAGGGGCAGGTAGTCGGCCAGGGGCGTGGGCGGCGGCAGGTGCAGAGTGTGCATGTCGTCGGGGGAGGCGGGCACCCATTGACCCCGGTGCCACACCTCCACCCGGACAACGTCGAACTGTTGGCCCCGCCGGCCGATGCCCTGCCAGGCCAGCCGCATGAAGGCGTAGATGTAGTAGGGGGCGTGGTGCGTGGCCGGCCCGAAGAGGATCAACTCGACGGCGAGGTCCTCGCCGGCGGCCAGCTCCACCGGGGAGGGCCGGCCGCCCCGGTGCAGGGTGCCGGCCGAGAGGGGAACCCGCAGCACGAAGGGCGGGGGCATCTGGGTGTAGCGGCCGGCGTGGGGGTGGTCGGGCGGGGCGTAGGGCTGGAAGAGGACCGGAAAGGCGCAGGTGTGGCGCAGGAAGCAGGGGTCACACGTGGCCATGTGGGTCACGCAGACGAGACGGCGCAACACGTGGCCCAGGCCGCCGCGCAGGGTGGGGCCGGGAAAGGGGGGCAGGCGTGCAGGCTGGGCCGCGCGGAGGTGAATGCGGAGGTGGTTGAAGGCGAGAGGGGATGCCATATTCTGCTCCTGTGCGCTTCCAACATCTGTGTGAGACAGTGAAGTGGCCTCCGGCAGGGGGCCAAGCTGCGAGGAACAAGCGCTGTGCTTCAGTATATGGAAATGCCATTGGGGGCGCAAGTGGGGGTGAGGCAGGGCATTCTCACGGTGGAGAGGGGGCGCTGGCAAGCTCCTCATTTGACGGGGAGTGAATTTGCTGTATATTTGTACAATTCCCGCCGATTGCCGATCACCGCCTGCTGGCGTTGGCGGCGGCAGTGGAGAGCCGCAGCGAGCATCCCCTGGCACGGGCCATTGTGCGCGCTGCCGAAAGGGAAGCCATGGCCATCCCGCCGGTGAGCGACTTCCGGGCGTTGCCGGGGGCCGGAGCCCGTGGCCGGGTGAACGGGCAGGCTGTCCTGGTGGGCAGCCCCGAGCTCTTCGCCGCTGCCCTGGCCGAGGACGATACCCGGCGCCGGCAGATCGAACGCCTCCAGGACGAGGGCAAAACTGTCGTCCTGGGGGGAACCGAGCCGGTGGGCAACGGGCGGCGCTCGGCGGACGTCCTCGGCCTCATCGCCATTCAGGATACCATTCGTCCGCAGGCCAAGGAGGCCATTGCCGCCCTGTACGCGCAGGGCGTGGAGAAGGTGGTCATGCTCACCGGCGACAACCCGCGTACAGCCTGGGCCATTGCCCGCGAACTGGGCATCAACGAGGTCTACGCCGAGCTGAAGCCAGAGGAGAAAGCGGTCCGGGTGCGCGAGCTGACCCGGCGTTACGGCCACGTGGTCAGGTCGGGGACGGGGTGAACGACGCGCCGGCCCTGGCCGAGGCGTCGGTGGGCGTTGCCATGGGCGCGGCCGGCACCGACGTGGCCCTGGAGACCGCGGACGTGGCCCTCATGGCCGACGACCTGAACAAGTTGGCCTACGCCATTCGCCTGGCGAAGCGCAGTCAGGCGGTGGTGCGCCAGAATTTGGCCCTCTCGGCGGCGGTCATCGGTGGCCTGGTGGTTGGGGCCGTGGCGGGCTGGTTCACCTTGCCCGTGGCCGTGCTGGGCCACGAGATCAGCGAGTTCGTCGTCATCGCCAGCGGGCTGCGCATGGTGCGGGGCTGAGCGAGGGCCGGAGGAGGGAGTTTATGGACGAGCATGTGGGCAAGCCCGTGCCCGAACCCGGAGACGGCGTGTGTGAGGTCCTGTACGTGGACGAGCCCCGCGTCAAGGCCGTCGCGGCCCAGATGCCCGATGAACGGGCGGTCCAGGCAGCGGCCAACATCTTCAAGGTGCTCGGCGACCCCACGCGGGTGCGAATCATCCTCGCCCTGAGCCGCGCCGAGCTGTGCGTGTGTGACCTGGCGGCCCTCCTCGGCCTGAGCATCTCCGCCGTCTCCCATCAACTGCGGCTGCTGCGGAGCTTGGGGCTCGTCAAGTACCGCCGGCAGGGCCGCCTGGCCTATTACTCGTTGGACGACGAACACGTCGCCGGGCTCCTGCAGGAGACGCTGGGGCGCGTGCGGGCCACGTCCATTTGACAGGGTGCCGAAATTCCCTATAATTACGTCCGCCTCGTGGGGCTGTAGCTCAGTTGGGAGAGCGCGACAATCGCACTGTCGAGGTCAGGGGTTCGAGTCCCCTCAGCTCCACCTGAGCAGGACAGAGATTTCGTGGGGCTGTAGCTCA
>JALSKA010000135.1 GCA_026989095.1 Ardenticatenaceae bacterium | reverse complement strand
CCTATGCGGAGGACTTGGCCCGGCTGCGCGACACCGGTGCTCTGGCCGCCGCGGACGTGCGCCGCGCCGAAGCCCTGGCCGTCTATTTGGCCCGCATTCACGCCGTGAAGCGCCACGATCCGGCCCTCTACCGCCGGCGCATCCGGGACACGGTGGGCAGTGGTGAGGGCATCATGGGGCTCATCGACAGCTATCCCTCCGATTTTCCCCTGGCGTCGCCCGAGTGGCTCGCCCACGTGGAGGCCCGCTGTGTGGCTTGGCGGTGGCGCCTGAGGGAGAAGGAGCACCGCCTGGCCCAAGTTCACGGTGACTTTCACCCATACAACATCCTCTTCACCCAGGAGAGTGACTTTCACCTGCTCGACCGCAGCCGTGGGCCGTGGGGCGAGCCGGCCGATGACGTGGCAGCGCTCACCATCAACTACATCTTCTTCTCCCTCCAGCGTTCCGGCCGGCTCGCCTTTCCCTTCGACCGCCTGTGGGAGGCGTTCTGGACCACGTATCTCGACCTCACGGGCGATGAGGAGATGTTGGGCGTTGTAGCGCCCTTCTTGGCCTGGCGTGGCCTGGTGGTGGCCAGCCCCCTCTGGTATCACGTGGACGATGGCGTGCGCCGGGCCATCTTCACCCTCATCACCAAGGTGCTGGCGTCCGACACCTTCGACCCGGCGCGGGTCAACGAATATCTGATGCCCGAGGGTGCGTATGAGCCGGCGTAAGTCACTCGTGAGCGCGTGGATGACGTCGCGCCCCATCACCATCACGCCCTCGGCCCCCGTGGTCGAGGCGTACCGTCTCATGCGGGAGTTTGGCGTGCGCCGCCTCCCCGTGGTGGACGAGGAGGGCACGCTCATTGGCATCGTCACGCTGAGCGACGTGCAGCGCTTGATCCCCATCGCCGGCCAGGAGCAGGACGTGGAGAGCGCCCTTCTCCTGCGGGCGACGAAGGTGGAGGAGATCATGACGTGGGACCCCATCGCCGTGCGGCCCGACGTGACTGTCCAAGAGGCGGCCGAGCTCATGTTGGACTTCCAAGTGAGTGGCCTGCCGGTCATTGAGGGGGGACAGGTAGTGGGCATTATCACCGAGTCGGACATTTTTCGGCTCGTGGTGGAGGAGTGGCGCCAGGAGGAGGACGAGTAAGTAGGGCGTCTTGTCCTCAGAGGATATGAGGCGTGGCGCACTCCTTCAGGATTGACAAGCGGATACTGGGGAACACGAGGGAGTGTTCCGCCGTGCCGACGAAACGGAGGGAACAATGACCAGAATTGCGTCGCCGGGGTGGGTGCTGTGGATCACCGGCTTGCCCGCCTCGGGCAAGACGAGCTTGGCCCGTGCCCTGCGCCGGCGCCTGAACGAGCTGGGCGTGAGCGTTGCCGTGCTCGACTCGGACGAGTTGCGTCCCATCTTGACTCCCCATCCCACCTTCACCCAGGAAGAGCGAGACCGTTTCTACGCCTCGCTGGTCGAATTGGCCGGCCTGTTGGCCCGCTACGGCGTCAACGTCATCGTGGCGGCCACGGGCAACCGGGTGGCCTACCGGCGCATGGCCCGCCGCGCGCTCCCCTTCTTCGCCGAAGTGTGGACCCGTTGTCCGCTGGAGGTGTGCCGCCAGCGCGACCAGAAGGGGCTCTACAAGGGGGCCGAGGACGGCACCATCACCACCCTGCCGGGCGTGGGGGCCCCCTACGAGACCCCCGAGGCGGCCGAGGTGGTGGTGGACACCGACCGCCTCTCCCCCGAGGAAGCCGCCGACATCGTGTTGCACACAGTCCCCTTCTTGCACCGCGGCATTCATCCCCAGGAGATATGAGTCCCGGCGCAACAACTGCATAATCACGAGGAGGTGAGCTCATGAGCCATCAGCACACGCCGAATCCCTGGGACGTGGCCCGCGAACAGTTCGACCGCGCGGCCTCCTACCTGGATTTGGATCCGGGCGTCCGGGAGATGCTCCGCCATCCCCAGCGGGAGCTGACCGTCTACTTTCCGGTGCAGATGGACGACGGGTCGGTGCGCGTCTTCACGGGCTATCGGGTCCACCACAACACGGCCTTGGGGCCCAGCAAGGGCGGCATCCGGTATCACCCTGACGTCACCTTGGACGAGGTGCGCGCCTTGGCCATGTGGATGACGTGGAAGTGTGCCACCGTGGGCCTGCCCTACGGCGGCGCCAAGGGAGGCGTGGTCTGTAACCCCAAAGAACTCTCCCAGAAGGAGCTGGAGAACCTCACCCGCCGCTACGCCACGGAGATCAGCGTCCTCATGCACCCGGAGGGTGACATTCCTGCGCCCGACGTCAACACCAACCCGCAGATCATGGCGTGGATCATGGACACCTACTCCATGCACCGGGGGTTCACCACGCCGGCCGTGGTGACCGGCAAGCCCGTGGAGGTGGGCGGCTCCCGTGGCCGCGTGGAGGCCACGGGCCGGGGCGTGATGGTGACCGCCCTGGAGGCCATGCGCGTGATGGACATCCCTGTCGAAGGAGCCCGGGTGGCCGTGCAGGGGTTCGGCAACGTCGGGGCCGTGGCCGCCCGCCTGCTCCAGGAGGCCGGAGCCCGCGTGGTGGCCGTGAGCGACTCACGGGGGGGCATCTACAACCCCGATGGGCTGGACGCCCACGCCGTCTGGCGCCACAAGCGGGAGACGGGCTCGGTCGTCGAGTTCCCCGGCGCGGAACCCATCTCCAACGAGGCCCTCCTGGAGCTGCCGTGTGAGGTGCTCATCCCCGCGGCCTTGGAGAACCAGATCACCGCCGAGAACGCCCCCCGCATTCAAGCCCGCGTGGTCGCCGAAGGTGCCAACGGCCCCACGACGCCCGAGGCCGACGACATCCTGGCCGAGCGGGGCGTCTTCGTCATTCCCGACATCCTCTGCAATGCCGGTGGCGTCATCGTCTCCTACTTCGAGTGGGTTCAGGACCTCCAGTACTTCTTCTGGAGCGAGGACGAGATCAACGAGCGCCTGAGCGCCAGGATGCGGGGCAGCTTCCGCGCCGTGTTACGCCTGGCCCGCGAGCGGGGCGTGAACATGCGCACGGCCGCCTACATCCGGGCCATCGACCGCGTGGCCCGGGCCATAGCGATCCGGGGGATTTACCCGTAACCGCGAAAGCGGGTACAATACGCGAGGACAGGGGGTACGCCGGCGTGCCACAGCGGGCCGGGTACCCCTTTCTCGTGTGGCCTGAAGCCCGCCTGTGGCCGGAGAAGCCCGGGCGGGGCGAGAACGAGGGAGGCTGAACTGATGAACGTGGGCGTTCCCAGGGAAGTGCGGCCGTTCGAGTTTCGCGTCGGCCTGACGCCGCCGGCCGTGGACGCGCTGGTGCGGGCCGGTCACACCGTCTTCGTGGAGCGCGGTGCCGGCGAGGGGGCCGGCTTTCCCGACGCAGCCTACGAGGCCGTTGGAGCGCGCATCGTCTACACCCACGACGAAGCCTATGGGCGCGCAGAGGTGGTGGTCAAAGTGGCCCGCCCCACGGCCGAGGAGTACACTCACTTCCGCCGCGGGCAGGTGCTCTTCAGTTTCCTCCACCTGGCCGTGGCCTCGCCCGACCTGTTGGCCGCCCTTCAGGAGTATCGCCTGACGGCCATCGCCTACGAGACGATTCAGACGCCTGACGGGCTCCTGCCTGTGCTCCACCCCACGAGCGTGGTGGCCGGCCGCATGGCTCCCCTGATCGCCGGCCAGTTGCTGGAGACGATGGGCGGCGGCCGAGGCATCCTGCTGAGCGGCATCCCCGGCGTGCCGCCAGCCGCGGTGGTCATCTTGGGCGGCGGGGTGGTGGGCACGAACGCGGCCTGTGCCTTCCACGGCTTGGGCGCCCAAGTGACCGTGCTCGACCGGGACATCCGCGCCCTCCAGCGGCTCGACGCCCTCTTCAAGGGGCAGATTGCCACCATGATGGCCACGCCCTACAACGTGGCCAAGGCCGTCACCTTCGCCGACGTGCTCGTGGGCGCGGTGGCCGTGCCCGGCGAGCGGGCGCCCACGCTGGTGACGCGGGAGATGGTGCGCACCATGCGCCGTGGGGCCGTCATTCTGGACTTCTCGATTGACAACGGCGGCTGCGTGGAGACCAGCCGGCCGACCAACCACGCCAGTCCCGCCTACGTGGAGGAAGGGGTCATCCACTTCTGCGTGCCCAACGTGCCGGCCCGCGTGGCCCGCACGGCCAGCTACGCCCTCTCCAACGCCATTTTGCCCTATCTCCTCGAACTCGGCCGCTTGGGCGTGGAGGGAAGCTTGGGCGCCATGTCCGAACTCCGCCGAGGGGTGAACGTCCTCGAGGGGCGCCTCGCCCACCCGGGCGTCGCGGCGGCCCTCGGCCGAGCTGTGGAGGTGACACTGTGAACTGGGCAGCGCTCTACCGGAGCAAGGTGACCGATCCGGCAACGGCCGTGTCGGCGGTGGCGTCGGGCCACCGCATCTATTTGGGAGGAGGGGCCGGCGTGCCCCAAGTGCTCGTCGGCGCCCTGGTGGAGCGGGCCAAGGAGCTCCGCGATGTGGAGGTGGTCCACATCCTTCACTTCGGCCCGGCCCCCTACGTAGGACCCGAGTACGAGGGGCACTTCCGCCACAATGCCCTCTTCATCGGCGCCAATGTGCGCGAGGCCGTCCAGGCTGGCCGGGCCGATTACACGCCCATTTTCCTGTCGGAAATTCCCGGCCTCTTCCGCTCGGGCCGCTTGCCCCTGGACTTCGCCTTCATTCAGGTCTCGCCGCCCGACGAACACGGCTTCTGCTCGTTCGGCGTGGAGGTGGGCTGCACCAAGCCGGCGGCCGAGGCCGCGCGCGTCGTCGTCGCCGAGGTGAACCGGCAGATGCCCCGCACGCTGGGCGACAGTTTCATCCACGTGCGCAACATCGACATTATCGTGGAGGTGGATTATCCCCTCCCCGAGGCGCCCCAAGGTGGCTCCACGGAGGTCCACCGCCGCATCGGGGAGCGCATCGCTGAGATGATCCCGGACGGCGCGACCCTCCAACTCGGCATCGGCAGCATTCCCGACGCGGTGCTGGCCAACTTGCACCACCACCGTGACTTGGGCATTCACACCGAGCTCTTCTCCGACGGCGTGGTGGAGTTGGTGGAGGCCGGCGTGATCACCGGCGCGCGCAAGACGCTCCACCGGGGCAAGGTGGTGGCCGGCTTTCTCTTCGGCTCCCGCCGCCTCTACGAGTTCGTGGCCGACAACCCCATCATCGAGCTCCACCCCACCGACTACGTCAACGACCCCTTCGTCATCGCCCAACACGAGCGCATGGTGAGCATCAACAGCGCCCTGGAAGTGGACCTGACCGGCCAGGTGGCCGCCGATTCGATGGGCCACCGCCTGTACAGCGGGGTGGGCGGCCAGCTCGACTTCGTGCGGGGTGCGGCCCGCGCCAAGGGGGGGATGCCCATCATCGCCCTGCCGGCCACGGCCAAGGGGGGCACCATCTCCCGCATCGTGCCCACGCTGAAGCCCGGCGCCGGCGTGACCACCACGCGCTACGACGTGCATTACGTGGTCACCGAGTACGGCGTGGCCGAGCTCTACGGCAAGAGCGTCCGGGAGCGAGCTCAGGCCCTCATCCGCATTGCCGCGCCCCAGTTCCGGGAGGAGTTGACCCGCCAGGCCAGGGCACTGCAGTACATATAGGGCCGGCGTGGACCAATTTTGAACCATTGTGCCCCCAAAGGCGACTATACAAATGAGCGCCCCCATCATATGGGTGGAGCTCTCCGCTTCGGCGTGTAGCCAGACCTTGGGAGCCCATTTCTCCCCGCTTCGCTTTCCCTGAAGGGAAGGGTCAAATCCGGGCTGGTGCTGGGTTGTGGGGCTTCTGGCGAAAGCCGAGGGGCTTTCGCGAAGCTGGCCTTTTGTTCTTTTTCGTGTCCACAACAATGTACACACAAAGGAGGTGTATTCATGAGATGTCGAACATGTCGTACCCTGAGTGCTTTCGCTGTTTTAGCTGGTGTGCTCTTGGGGGCTGTCCTTGTCTTGGCCGCTTCGGTCGTGGACGATTTCAACACCGGTGATCAGCAAGTCTGTGTTGGAGGGCCCACGAGTTTTTGCACGCAGTACTCGATTGCGTCCGCCAATTCCGCTACGGCCACCTCTGCCTTGGGAAATGAGCGGGACATCCGACTGACTTCGTATGCGGGCCCCGATGCCAACCAAGTCGCCCTGCGGGCCAATGCCGGCAGCAGCGGGGTGCTGGAAATGTCCCAGGACAGCGGCGCCAGCGCCCTCGCCGAGGTCACGTGGGACGGCGCGGACGGGGACCCCGCCGCGTTGGCCACGACTTTGTTGAGCGTCGATCTGACCAACGGGGGCGTTGACGACGCTTTCGAGTTCGTGACCACCTTTAACGACCTGCCCATAGGCGTCGAGATCGTGGTCTACTGCAACGCCACCGACGCCTCCAGCGCCACCTTGACGTTGCCGGGGGGCATTCTCACGTCCACGCGCTTCGTGGTGCCCTTCAGCGACTTCGTGACCAAGAGTGGCGCCGGGTGTCCGCCGGCCAATACGGGCTCGACGCCGGCCGTGGCCGTCCAGTTGCTCATTGACGGCAGCGTGAGCCCCGGCGCCGACCTGAACATTGACACCTTTGGCACAACGACCACCCAGCGCGACTACGGCGACGCGCCCGACACCTACTCCACCACGTCGGCCAGCGGCGGCCCGGCCCACGTGACCGACGGGCTCACGCTGGGCTCCGCCGTGGACACTGAGAGTGATGGCAACCCGGTGACTTCGCCGAGCGATGCGGACGGTGACGACCTCACTGGCATCGACGACGAGGACGGCGTGCGGCCCACGCCGGGCATCAACTGGAACTCCTCCAGCGGCGGCAGCGTGGAGGTCACGGTCAACGGGTGTGGTGCGACCTGCTACCTGAGCGGCTGGATTGACTGGAATCAAGACGGTGACTTCGCCGACGCCCAGGAACAGATCTTCAACGACCAGGCTGTCTCCGACGGCGTGACCGACTTGGTCTTCCAAGTCCCCAGCACGACCGACCCGAGGAACAATTCGTATTACGCGCGCTTCCGCATCTGCCGCGCCCAGAACGAGTGTAACACTATTGGTGGCGAGGCGACCAGCGGGGAGGTTGAGGACTATCTCTTTAATTTCGGCC
The DNA here is from genome assembly GCA_026989095.1 of Ardenticatenaceae bacterium. Classification (GTDB taxonomy): domain Bacteria; phylum Chloroflexota; class Anaerolineae; order Ardenticatenales; family Ardenticatenaceae; genus WFWG01. Next base: position 57,760 of record JALSKA010000135.1, on the reverse strand, counting down.
CCACGGCAGTGACCCTGACGGCATTTCAGGGGGGCGTGGTGGACCAAGGGCCTACTCCCCTTCTCTGGGCCGGCCTCTTGGCAGGGGCTTTGGCCGTGGCGGGTGTGGCCCTCGTGGTGGGGCGCCGCCTGACGTAAGGCGACGTCAGCGGAAGACAGCGGACCGTACACAATCGGGGACGCCAGGCCTTGTGCCGGCGTCCCCGATGTTGTTTTAGGGCCTTTTACCGGTATCCATCCGGCGGGTCCGCGAGCTGCGAGGACATAGGGTAACTCTCGTATGTGCCCCGGTAGGGCTCCTTTTCCTCCAGCAGGCGCATGAGCAGGACCATGAGCGTGGCCGCGTAGATGAACTCGCCGGGAATCCACATGACCGCCCCGCCCAACGCTTGGTCGGTGGCGGGGGCGAGGTTCCACGGCGGGACCACGCGCTCGTAGAAGGCGTAGATGGGCTGGCGGATGAGGGTGAGCCCCACGCCCAACACCTCGTTGTGGACGTAAGCGGCCACCACGTAGACGATGGGCAAGCGGTAGCCGGCGCGGGGGTGCAGCCGGGGGGAAGCGCCGGTGACGAGCCACCAGAAGGCCGTGGCCGTGGCCAAGAGGGAGATGTGCTCGGCCGCGTGGAAGGCCGGCCACCGTAAAGCAGCGTCGTAGGCGAAGGGGATGTGCCACAGGGTCACTGTCGCCAAGTAGAGGGGCACGATCACCTTGGGAGCGCTGAAGGCGTGCCAAGCTCGCCGCCGGCCGGGGGCGAGCAGGCGGACGGCGAGCCAACGCCGCCAGCGGGCGGGCATACCCCAGAGCAGGAAGGGAACCGGGTGGGCCATCCAGAAGAAGGTAGGAGCCACTTCGATGAGCACTTCGTGTTGGATCATGTGGACGAAGAAGGAGTGCCCCTCGTAGGCGGCGATCGGCGGCAAAAAGGCCAGGAGCAGCGTGCCGGCGGCTGCCAGGAATGCCCCCAGCCGCCACGCGCGGGCCAAGCAGTGGCCGCGCCGGCGGCCGCGCACGTACCACCACCCGCGCGTGTATGCCCACGTCATGGCCAAGGCGAGCACTGCCATTGCCCACGTCATGGTCGTTTTTACCTCCGTGTACCAAGCCTCCAAGCCCAAAGGGCTGTCGGGTCCCTGGATTCCTCCCGACGGGCTCTCCATCTCTTTGAGAACGGCCTCGGACCGGTGTTCAGGGGGAGGAGGAAAAAGAACGGCGCCCGCGGGGCAGGCGGGCGCCGCCGGCGAAGGAAAAGGAGACCACAGACTGACCAGCTAACCGGAGCGTCAGGCGGGTGGATGACTTACGGTTCCACAATCAAAATGCCGCGCATGCCGCTGTCGTAGTGGAGGCCGTCTTCCTGGAAGCAGCCGAAGACCCACGTGCCCACCTTGTCGGCCGGCACTGTGAACTCAATGACGGCCTCGGAGAAGGGCTCCATCATGACCATGCTGCCGTGTACTTCGCCCATATCCAGCCCCTCGCCGTGGGGGCCGGGCATGAGCAATCCCACGGGCTGTGCTTCTTCCATGCCGCCCATGTCACCGCCCATATCGCCCATGCCCATATCCATTCCTTCCTCTTCTTCGCCGAACCCCATGGGCATGGCCAACCCGGATACGATTTGTACCTTCACGTCCGTGAGCCCCTCGAAGAAGTCGGGCTCGGGCGGCTCGGTAACACCTTCTTCCAGCACCACCTGTCGCCCAATCATGAACTCGTGGGTGTGCAACCCCTCGTTGCGCAGCACCAGGCGCACGCGCTGGCCGGCCTTGACGCGAATCACCGACGGGGAGAAGCGGAAGTCCTCCAGCACGATCTCCACCGTGCCGTCGGGGCCGGGGCTCGCGGCAAAGGGGCGCTGGACGGCTGCCGACACCTCGTCCGCGTAGACGACGGCCAGCAACGCGACCACAAATCCTACCAGCAGGGCGATCAGGATGATGCCCGGCCGCTGTTGCTGTTGCTGCTCGGTCATGTGTTCCTCCTTTCGACGCAGCCACACTCTGCCCGCACCATCATCAGAGCAGGTAGAGCACTGTGAAGACGCTCAGCCAGACCACGTCCACGAAGTGCCAGTAGAGCACGCCGCCGTGGACTCCCCAGTGGGATTCGGCGGTAAAGGCGCCTCGCTTGGCCGCCTTGTAGACCAGGGCCAACACGCCGATGCCGCTCAGCAGGTGAAGGGCATGGGTGCCGGTCGTCAGGTAGAAGATCGAGCCGTAGGGCGTGGAGGGCGGAAACTCGGCAAAGGCCACGCTCCACTCGTAGGCCACCAGCAGCAGGAAGAGCACGCCTAGCCCCATCGTGGCCAGAAGCCCGCGCTGCAAGCCCTCCGTGTCCCCTTTGGCGATGGCCTGCTCGGCCCGGTGGGCCGTGACGCTGCTGGCCAACAAGATCACCGTGAGCACGCCGCCCAGAGCCACGTTGACCGCCTCGGGCCGCTCGGTGCCCAAGACCATGAAGCGGTAGAAGTGAAGGGCCAAGAACATGAACGCCTCGGAGATGATGAAGAACCACAGGCCCATCCGGTTCATCTGGAACCGGGTATACCCGCCCTCGTACACGGCCGCTTCGCTGCTGCTCATGATCGTCCACCCTCCTCATTCAGGTCAGGGACTCTGGAGTTTCGTAGTACCTCTGCCGAAACCGCACAGGGGGATGGGCCCCCCACGCCTTTTATACCCTGGCGTGGGCGGCCCCTCCCGGAACGCCGTAGTCATACGGCCCGGCCACGACTTCGGGCACATGGGGGAAGTTGTGCTCGGGCGGCGGGGAGGACGTGGCCCACTCGAGCGTGCGCACGCCCCAGGGGTTGGCCTCGGCCACGCGCCCGCGCACCCACGCCATGACCATGTTGTAGATGAAGATCAGGAAGCTGGCGCCCAACAGGAAGGCCATCATGCTCACGAAGCCGTTCACCGGGCCCAACTGGGGCGGGTAGTCGCCGATGCGGCGGTTCATGCCGTTGATGCCCAGCCACGCCATGGGCAGGAAGGTCAGGTTGAAGAAGATGAACATGAGCCAGAAGTGGAGGCGGCCCAAGCGCTCGTCGTACATGCGGCCGGTCATTTTGGGGAACCAGTAGTAGATGCCGGCGAAGAGCCCGAAGATGCCGCCGCCCATGATGGTGTAGTGGAAGTGGCTCACCACCCAGAAGGTATCGTGCAGGTGCATGTCCACGGGCAAGTCAGAGTTGAAGACGCCCGTCAGCCCGCCGATGAGGAAGTTGAAGAGCATGCCCAGCGCGAAGAGCATGGGCGTCTTGAAGCGCATCTTGCCCTGCCAGATGGTGCCCAAGGCGGAGAGGAAGATCAACCCCGTGGGCACCGAGATGGCCTCCGTCGTGGCCATGAAGGGCACGTGCAGCGCGCCGGACATGCCGCTGGTGAACATGTGGTGGGCCCAGACGGTGAAGCTCAGCGCCGTCACGCCGGCCATGCCGGCCACCGCCCACCGATAGGCGAAGAGGGGTTTCCGCGAGAAGTGGGCCAGCACCTCCAGCATAATGCCCAGCGATGGCAAGATCATCACGTAGACGGCCGGGTGGGAGTAGAACCAGAAGATGTGCTGGTAGGCCAGCGGCACGCCCCCTTGGACCGGGTTGAAGAAGGCCGTGCCGGCAATGCGGTCGAGCAAGTTCATGAGCATGGCCACGCCCACGAACTGGGTGGCCGTCAGGGTCATGATCGACGTGAGGAACATGGACCAGACGAAGATGGGTACCCGTCCCCACGTCATGCCGGGGGCGCGCATGGTGATGATGGTGGTGAGAAAGTTCACCGAGCCCACGATGGACGAGAGGCCGCCCGTGAAGAAGGCCAAGTTGTAGAGCAACTGGCCGTCCTCGTTGGTAATGGCCAGCGGCGGGTAGCCCGTCCACCCCGTGTCCCAGCCGCCGAAGAAGGGGCTCAACAGGAGCAAGAAGGCGGCCGGGGGCCAAATCCAGTAACTGAGGGCGTTCATGCGCGGGAACGACATGTCCTCCGCGCCGATCATCAGGGGCACGAAGTAGTTGCCGAACATCCCCGGCACGGCTGTGACCGCCACCAAGATCATCATGAAGCCGTGCAGGCTCATGATGCGGTTGTACTCGCCGAAGTCGAGGATGTCGCGGCCCGGGCGCATCAGCTCGAAGCGCATGACCATGGCCAGGAGCCCGGCGAGCAGGAAGATCATGACAAAGGTGACGCCGTACTGGATGCCAATCACCTTGTGGTCGGTGTTGAACCCAAAGTACCGGCGCCACCCCTCGGCCTTGTAGGGCCGCGGCTCCATGCCCAAGTACTCGCGGAGCCACGTGTCCCACACGCCCACGCCCAGGAGCCAGCCCGTGAAGCCGAAGAAATAGCCCACCGTGAAGACCGGACCAAAGGCCCATGCAGGCAGGCCCACGGCCACCCGGACGAGCATCGTGAGAACGGCGCCGATGATGAACGCCACAACGGCCCAGATGATTCCACGTACAACCGGTAGCATAAGCCTTGCCTCCTTCACATTTGAGCGCACATCCGGTCCCGTTCGTCCGGCACCACGTCGCTTAGTGGTCGTCGTCCTGCATGTCTTCTCCCATGCCGCCCATTTCCATCATTTTCTTCTGCTCCTCAACCCACTTCTCGAACTCCTCCGGCTCGAGAATCTCCACGCGCATGTTCATGCGGGGGTGGCCGGCGCCGCACAACTCGGCACACTGCACGCGGAAGGCCGCGTCTTCCTCGAAGGAGCCGGTCTCGGTCACTGTGGCGTACATGGTCGTCGTGAGGCCGGGGACGGCATCCACCTTCATGCGCAGGGCCGGGATCCAGAAGGAGTGGATCACGTCCACGGAGGTGACCTCGAACTTGACCCGCTTCCCGGCCGGCAGGGCTAACACGGCGTTCTCCTCCATGCGCTCGAAGCCAATGGGGCGGGACGTGACGGTCAGCCCGTACTGGGGATAGGTCACGTGCCAGTGCCACTGGGCGGCCGTCACTTGGACGATGATCTCGCCTGAGGGGTCCCGCTGGAGGAACTGCCAGCCCACGTACCCGGGGTTGTAGAAGAGCAGCGCGGCCAGCGCCGACGTGACCACCAGCCACCCGACGGCGAAGGTCTGGTGGGTGTAAATGGGCGGGCCTTCTTCGGACTCGTCCCTGGCCCGGAAGCGCCAAATGCTGTAGAGCATGACGACGACTACGAAGGTGAAGACGGGGGTGGCCAGCATGAAGAGAGTGCGGGCTGCCTGGTCAATGTGCTCGGCCTCCACGGCGGCCACCGGAGGGTAGATGTCCATTGAGCCCGCCACGATCAGGCCGATTACCGTCGTCACGATCCAAATGACGAACACAATTAGGGCATCGCGGCTCATCAGCCTCCTCCCGATTCTTAAACGGTGTTCAAACCGGAAACCCCACGCCTGTGAACGCCTTTTGCTTGTGGAAGTTCAGGGGATACGGCAGAAGTGTGGCTCTTGTGTTGGCCCAGCCACCTGATACACCCCGGTGGGCTTGAACCTCTTTCTCAATATTAGCCTTGCCAACCCCCTTTTGTCTATCGCTAGAACGGACGATTCTCCCCAAGAAGATGTACATCGAACGGTGTAGACCGTTTGGGGGTGTCACGTCGTCCACAGGGCTCCTCTTGGTGACGGGCAATGGCCCTCGCCTGGCCCGTTTGGTCCCCGATGTGGTCCCCATTCCCCTCCTGCGTACCCAACAGGGCCACTCGTGTGCTGTGCATTCTGCCCAATAAGCTGGGGAGATGTTCTGACATTTTTCACGTGGAGAAGTGTTCCCTGGCCAGTTATACTGGCATTCAGCACGGCGAATTTGGGCAACTTGTCCGATATTCTTGGGTGAAACGCACGAAAAGGAGGAGCAGACATGCGATTGCGGAGCCTTCGTACCGGTTGGATAGGAGGCATTGGGGCGCTCGGCGTGGTGCTGGCCTTTGCCGCTCCGGCCTTGGCCCAAGGCCCTGATCCCTCCGGGGCGGAGACGTTGGCGGCCGATCCCACGGCGCCGGTGAACTTCGTCTGGGTGCTGGTCTCCGCCTTTCTGGTCTTCTTCATGCAGGCCGGCTTTGCCCTTGTCGAAGCCGGCATGACCAGGGCCAAGAACACGGTGAACATCCTCACCAAGAATGTGTTGGACTTCTGCATGGCGGCCCTGGCCTTCTGGGCCTTCGGCTTTGCCATCATGTTCGGCGGCTCGGCCCTCGCCGCCGGCCTGGAGAAGGGCAACGCCCTCATCGGCTACTCGGGCTTCTTCCTCAGCGGCGAGGCGTATGATGTGACCACAGTGCTCTATTGGCTCTTCCAGATGGTCTTCGCGGCCACGGCGGCCACCATCGTCTCCGGGGCCATGGCCGAGCGCACGCGGGTGCCGGCCTACTTGGCCTACTCGTTCCTGGTCAGCGCCCTCATCTACCCCATTTACGGCCACTGGGTCTGGGGAGGTGGCTGGCTGGCGCAGCTTGGCGCGGTGGACTTCGCCGGCTCGGGCGTGGTTCACGGCGTGGGCGGCGTCCTGGCCCTCATCGGCGCTTGGAAGCTGGGGCCGCGCATCGGCAAGTACGATGAGCAAGGGCGGCCGCGCACCATTCCGGGCCACAACATGACGTTCGTCATCCTGGGCGTCTTCATCCTCTTCTTCGGCTGGTTCGGCTTCAACGCGGGAAGCACCCTGGCCGCCACCGAGCTGCGCATCTCCGTGATCGCCACCAACACAACGCTCGCGGCCGTGGCCGGCGGCGTGGCCGCCATGTACGTGACCCTCCTGCGCACCGGCCGCATCGACTTGGGCGTGACGGGCAACGGCATTTTGGCCGGCCTGGTGGCCGTCACAGCGGCCTGCGCCTTCGTGGCCCCTTGGGCGGCCGTGGTGATCGGGGCCATTGGCGGGCTCATCATGCTGTGGGCAACGCGCTTCATCGAGGAGAAACTCAAGGTGGACGATCCGGTGGGCGCGGCGGCCGTCCACGGCGCGGTGGGCATCTTCGGCGTCATTGCCGTGGGCATCTTCGCGGACGGCACGTATGGGGTGAGCGGCCTCATCGTGGGCGACGTGCAGCAGCTTGTGGCCCAGCTCATCAGCGTGGTGGCCCTGGTGCTCTGGAGCGGCATCACCGGCTGGCTGCTCTTCACCCTGTTGGACAAGACGATGGGGTTGCGCGTCAGCCGCGAGGACGAGCTGGCCGGCTTGGATGCCACCGAGCACGGCATGGTGGCCTACGGCGAGGACCCCACCCAGCCATCCCAGGAGCTGGGATTCGCTGGCGGCCAAGCCTAGTCCGTTGGCCCTTGGCTGGAGACGAAAACCGAAAGAACACGTTCGAGGAGGTTGATCATGGAAGTGGTGTTGGGTGTGATCTCGTTCGCAGTCATGTTCGGCATGTGGGTCATCGTGCCCCAGCGGCTGCACAAGAAAAGCGAAGAGTGAGCGCTGACACTCTCGCCCTCCCTCTCGGTCCTGCCCTCCATGCCCAGACATCCCGGCCCCCGTGGCCGGGATGTCCCTATTTTCACGGCTGCTGTGCTCCGAGCGCCTCGAAGAGCAGGTCGTAGCTCCCTCCGGCGTTCCAGAAGAGCCACCCGATGGCCCCTGCCTCCTCGGCCGCGCGAATTTGGGCGTAGAGCTCGTCGGCGTCGTAGACGACGCCGGCCCACGAGTAGGCCTGGAGCCAAGGGCGCACGGGCGAGGCGCTGCGCCTGACCGCCTCGGCCGTGGCCCGGTAGACGGTCTCGTAGGGCTGGCGGACCGGATCGGTGAGTCCCATGTTGCCGGGAATGTACGTGGCCGGGTAGCTCATGGGGCAGAAGATGTCCATGTAGGGCGCCATCGTCTCCACCGTCTGGCCGATGTTCATGTCCGAGTGGTAGACGGCCGGCGTCAGCCCGAAGACATCCCCGCTCATCAGGGCCGGCGTGGGGCGAAGGGCCTGCTGGGCGGCCTGGAGAAAGCGGCTGATGGTCTCGGTGCGCGCCTCGGCAGTGAGCTCCTCACCCCAGGCGATGGCCCGGAGGTTGCCGTCGGAGGGAAAGCGGATGTAGTCAAGGTTGACCTCGTCGAACCCCATCTCGGCCAATTCCCGTGCCAGGGCGATGTTGTACTCCCAATTTTCGGGCAGGCGGGGGTCGGCCCAGCCCAGGCCCTCTCGGTCGCGCCAGATGGTGCCGTCGGCCCGGCGCACGGCGCGGTGGGGTTGAGCTTCGGCCAAGGGGTTGTCCTTGAAGACCACCAGCCGGGCGATCACGTAAAAGCCCCGCCGGCGGGCCATCTCCAAGAACTCTGCCGCCGAGATGGCCGCGCGGCCGTTGACCCCGTTCAGGCGCGCGTCCGGGTGGGCGCTCTCCCAGGCGAGGTATCCCCGGTCCCCTTTGGCGTCGATCACCACGGCGTTGAGCCCGGCCTGCGCGGCCCGGTCCAAGTATTCTTCGACCACGGCCCGCGGCCGGTTCAAGAAACCGAAGGCGAGGTAGAAGCCGCGCACGTGGATGGGCTCGAGGCGCACTAAGGTGGCCCTTCCCGGAGTGCTCGCCACGGCGCGCCGGTACGCCGCCCGTTTCACGGTCAGCGGCCCCAAGGGCCGGGCCGGCAGGAAGGCCACTCCTCGCTCGTCGGTGACTGCCCATTGGCCCTCCCACGCCACCACGGCGCCGGCCACCGGTGTGCCCGTGCGCGCGTCCACAACGTGAACCCGTGGCCGTGACGAGCGCAGCCGAATCACCTGGCCGTCGGCCTCCAAGGGCACGTCGGCGGGCTCGTAGCCCGGCGCCGAGGCGCGGACCGGCACCCCGTACACGCCCAGGAGGGAGACTGAGCCCCGCGCGTCCGCACGCCGTGCGCCGTAGGGTGTTTCCACCACTGCTCCCGGCAGGGGGGCACCGGTGTCGGCGTCCACCACGTGGGCGCGCCAGGCCCTGTGCCACACGGCCTGGCGCCACAGCTCATATTCCGGGGGATTGGCCAACGCCGGCGTTCCCAAGGCGACCACAAGGACAACCCCAAGCCACACGCCCCACCACATGTTTCGCCGACGGCTGCTCATTTCTGGCGCCTCCTGGTCGAGTTCCTGTGATTGTGGCCGGGATCGCCGAAAGTCCCAGCCCTCATGGGAATTTGTTCACAAACCTTAAAATTTTCTCCTGGCCACCTGTCAACTATGTCAACCCAGGGACCTCTGAACCCACAACTACAACATCTAGTAGTCCGGAAGGGCTCTTCCCTACTGCATATTGTAGGAGAACATAATGGAAAGGAAAAGGCGTAATCCGAGGCCGTTTGCCACCCCACGTGGCCTTTGCTACAATCTGGCGCACATCAGACGCAGGAGACGCCGGATCTTCGCCTCGTCTTTGGCCGGACAACGGGTTGGCCGGCGCCTCTGCTCCCCGGCGCCGGAGGAGCCCGACAACGATCGTCCGCCAGTGCAGGTTGGGCGGTCCACGTGTAGACGGCTCCGCCAGACACTCGACACCAACACACTCGCAGTGGGCAACGCTTCTCCAAGGTGTCATCTCACGCGCCACTCGTGCGCCCGGGCACGTTCTACCCGTCTGTCATGGAGCCCTGTGTTTCTCGTCCACGTGTCGGTACCGGGTAACCGGTGCCACAGGGGTGTGGCCACACCTCGTTCCCCGCAACGCGGGGTGTGGCGAGCAAGGAGCACAACGTGAAGGAGGTGGGGTGTGAACGCCGGCTCGGCCGATCTCGATCTCAAGCGCCTTTGGGACGCCGTGTTAGGTGACATCCAGCTCCAAATGACCCGCGCGACCTTCGAGACGTGGATGCAGGGGACGGAGCTGGTCGGCCGTCAGGGCCAGACGTATGTTATCGGCACGCCCAGCCCGTATGCGGCCGATTGGTTGGAGAACCGCCTCCAGCCCCTGATTCGCAGGACGTTGGCACGCCACGTGGGCGAGGATGTGGAGGTGCAGTTCACCGTCAGGCGGGCCAACGGCCACGTGGCCGGCGGAGCCCACAGCGCAGGCGTCGGGGGGGAGCCGAACCCGAGTGCTCTTCAGCCGCCGGCCGGCAACCCGCTCCAAGCCCGCTATACCTTCGAGACCTTCATTGTGGGGCCGAGCAACCGCTTGGCCCATGCCGCGGCCCTGGCTGTGGCCGAGCGGCCGGCTCAGGCGTACAATCCCCTCTTCATCTACGGCGGCGTGGGGTTGGGCAAGACGCACTTGCTCCACGCCATTGCTCACAAGGTGTTGGCCCAAAACCTGAAGGCCGTCTACGTCTCGTCCGAGCGGTTCACCAACGAGTTCATCGCCGACATCCGCACGCAGAACACCGAGGCCTTCCGCGCCAGGTACCGGGGGGCTGACGTGCTCCTGGTGGACGACATTCAGTTCATCGCCGGCAAGGAGAGCACGCAGGAGGAGTTCTTCCACACGTTCAACGCCCTTCACGCGGCCAACAGGCAGATCGTCATCAGCAGTGACCGCCCGCCGAGAGCCATTCCCCTGCTGGAGGAGCGGCTGCGCTCCCGCTTCGAGGGTGGGCTGGTGTGTGACATCGCCCCGCCCGACTTGGAGACGCGCATCGCCATCCTCCACGCCAAGGCAGAGGGCCAACCGGTCCCGGTCCCGGACGCAGTCATTCACCTCATCGCCCACAGGGTGCAGAGCAACATCCGGGAGCTGGAGGGGGCCCTGACCCGTGTGGTCGCCTACGCCCAGTTCGGGCAACAGCCGCTCACAGTGGAGTTGGCCGAGCGCGTGCTCCAGGACGTGCTGGAGCGGCCACCGGCCCTCGAGCTCGGCCGGGTCATTGAGGAGGTCGCCCGCTTCTACCATCTCTCGGTGGAGGACCTGAAAAGCCCCAGCCGGCGCAAACACATCGTCCACGCCCGTCAGGTGGCCATGTACTTGGCCCGCGAGGAGACGGACGCCTCGCTCATCCGAATCGGCGAGGCCTTGGGCGGACGTGACCACTCCACAGTGTTGTACGGGTACGAGAAGGTAGCCCAAGCGGTGGAGGGAGACGAACAGCTCCGTCGGGAGGTGATGGCCATTCGCGGGCGGCTCTACGACACCGCCCGCGTGTAGCAAGCACGGCCGATCTTGGGCCGGCCGCGGGCGTGGCGGCCACCTGTACCCCTCGACCGAGGCTCCTTCACCCCGCTTCTGGGCGAAGCAGGCTGAGATATTTGGCCCCTCCGTCCGGCAAAATGGCCACGACCACGCCCTCGGTCAGCGTTCGGGCCACCTCCAGGGCCACGTGCATGGCCGCCCCCGCGCTGAACCCCACGAACCACCCCTCCTCGCGGGCCAGGCGGCATGTCATGTGGTAGGCGGCCTCTGGTGAGACGTGGACAGTCCGATCCACCAGCGCCGGCTCGTAGATGCCCGGCACGATGGCCGTTTCCATGTGCTTCAGCCCCTCGATGATGGCCAGCTCGTCCTCGGGCTCCACGGCCACGATGGTGATGTCGGGGTTGACCCGGCGCAGGAAGCGGCCCGTGCCCATCAACGTGCCGCTGGTGCCCACGCCGGCCACGAGGTGAGTAATGCGGCCTTGGGTCTGCACCCAAATTTCCGGCCCGGTGGTGTGGAAGTGAGCTCGCCAGTTGTCGGGGTTGTTGTACTGGTCGGCGTAGAAGTATCGCTCCGGGCTTTGGGCCACGATCTCCCGCACGAGCCGCAGGGCGCCGTCCGATCCCTCGAGGGGATCGCTGAAGATCAGCTCGGCCCCGTAGGCGCGCAGGATGCGCTTGCGCTCCTCACTCACGTTCTCCGGCATCACCAGCGTCACGCGGTAGCCCTTGACAGCGCCGATCCAGGCGTAGGCGATGCCCGTGTTGCCGGAGGTGCTGTCTATGATCACCTTGTCGGGCGTCAGGAGGCCGGCCTCCTCGGCCGCCTCGATGATGCGCAAAGCCGGGCGGTCCTTGACGGAGCCGCCCGGGTTGAACCACTCGGCCTTGGCGTAGACTTCCACGCCCTTGGACAAGTCCGCGGCCAGCCGGTGGAGGCGGAGCAGGGGCGTGTTGCCCACCCGCTCCAGGAGGCTCACCGGCCGGTGTAACATGGCCTCGTGGCGAGCCACGCGCTCGCGCACGGTGGGCACACCGTCGGCGACGATTGTGGCGGGAGAGCGCATGGAAATGGTCATGGCGCTACACCGTTTCCAGCAGGGGTTGGGCGTGTTGGGCCGCGCCGTCACGGCGTGGCAGCGGCACGCCGCAGAACTCCTCGTAATCGATGAGCTCGGTGATGGTGGGGTTCTCGCCACAGACCGGGCAGCGCGGGTTCTTGCGCAGGCGCACCTCGTGGAATTCGGCGCTGAGGGCGTCGTAGAGGAGCAGTCGCCCGATCAGGGGGTGGCCCAGCCCCAGGATGAGCTTGATGGCCTCCACGGCCTGGAGGCAGCCCACCACGCCGGGCAACACGCCCAGCACGCCCCCCTCCGCGCACGAGGGCACCTCGCCCGGTGGGGGCGGCGTGGGGAAGAGGCAGCGGTAGCACGGGCCCTCGTCGGCCTTGTAGACGGTTACCTGGCCTTCAAACTGGAAGATGGAACCGTCCACCAGGGGCTTGCCGGCCATCACACAGGCATCGTTGATCAGGTATCGGGTGGGGAAGTTGTCCGAGCCGTTGACAACGATGTCGTAATCGCGGATGATCTCCATGACGTTCTCGCTGTTGAGGGGCGTGTTGTGAGCGATCACCCGCACGTCAGGGTTGATGGAGGCCAGCGTCTCGCGGGCCGATTCCACCTTGGCCCGGCCGATGTCCTCCACGCCGTGCAGGATCTGGCGTTGGAGGTTGCTCAGGTCCACCACGTCGTAGTCCACAATGCCCAAGGTGCCCACGCCGGCCGCGGCCAAGTACATGGCCGCCGGGGAGCCCAGCCCGCCTGCGCCAATGAGCAGCACCTTGGCGTCCAAGAGCTTCCACTGCCCCTCCTCGCCCACCTCGGGGATGAGCATGTGGCGGGAATAGCGGATGCGCTGTTCGTCGGTCATCTTGCGGGGCACGTCGAAGGGCAGGCCGGCGTGCTTCCAGGCCGAGAACCCGCCGGCCAGGGAGTAGACATGTTGATAGCCCATATCTTGGAGGGCCTTGGCGGCCAAGGCTGAGCGCACGCCCCCGGCACAGTAGAGCACGATGGGCGTCTCCCGGTCCGGCTCATAGTCCTCGATCTGGAGCTCCAAGTGTCCCCGTGGGATGAACTTGGCCCCGGGGATGAACCCCTGCTCGAACTCGTCGCGCTCGCGAATGTCCACCACGCGCGGAGGAGGACCCTGCTCGAGCCACCTCTTCAATCCCTGAACGTCAATTTCCTTGATCTGCGATTTCACGTAGGCCAACAGTTCGTCCCGTGTCACCTTCCTCTGTGTCATGGTTCACCCCTTCTTGCGCGTATCACGCCGTGCCGTTGACAAGGGCGCCTCACGGGGAGGCGCCCACCACAGCGTGGGACTTCATCATCGAGTTGCACCTCTCGGATCGAGCCCTTTTCCCTACCCCAGGCCGCCGGCCATCGCCGGGATGATGCTCACCTCGGCGTTCTCGTCCAAGGGGGTCTCGGTGCCCTGGAGCGAGCGGATTTCCTCCCCGTTCACGAAGACGTTGATAAACCGCTTGATTTCGCCGCTTTCGGCTTCCACCAGCCGGTTCTTGAAGCCGGGAAACTGGGCCTCCAGCTTCTCGATGAGCTCGCCGACAGTGCCGGCTTCCACCTGCACGCGAGCCTGGCCGCCGGTGAGGCGGCGCAAAGGAGTCGGGACGTACACGGTTGCCATCTCTTCCACCTCTCTCACAGGATTGTTGGGTGATGGGCCCCCGGGCAGCTCCCGGGGGCGTGGGCTGTGTTCACACGGTCAGGGCTTCTCGATGGGAGCTCGGACCAGGTTGCCCCACTCAGTCCAAGAGCCGTCGTAGTTGCGCACGTCTTTGAAGCCCAGGAGGTACTTGAGCACAAACCAAGTGTGGCTGCTGCGCTCGCCGATGCGGCAGTAGGCAATGGTCTCCTTGTTGGGGTCGAGGCCCTGTTCTTCGACGTAGATGGCGCGCAGCTCCTCGGCGGTCTTGAAGGTGCCGTCGGGGTTGACGGCGCGGCCCCAAGGGATGTTACGGGCGCCGGGGATGTGGCCGCCCCGCAAGGCTCCCTCCTGGGGGTAGTCTTCCATGTGAATCTTTTCGCCGGTGTACTCGGCCGGCGAGCGCACGTCCACCAGTTGGGCCCCTTGGTGTTGGATGAACTGCATCACGTAATCGCGGAAGGCGCGAATTTCCTCCTCACGGCGGGCGCGCACTTTGTAGTTGGTGCGTGGGTAGTTGGGGACCTCCCGGGTGAGGGGACGGCCTTCGTCGATCCACTTCTGCCGGCCGCCGTCCATCACCTTGGCGTTGGTGTGGCCGAAGAGCTGGAACGCCCAGAAGGCGTAGCAGGCCCACCAGTTGTTCTTGTCCCCGTAGAAGACCACCGTCGTGTCGTTGCTGATGCCGAGCCGGCTCATCAGTTCCTCGAAGGCGCGCTCGTCGATGTAGTCCCGCACGATGGGATGTTGCAGGTCGGTGAACCAGTCCACCTTGACGGCGCCGGGAATGTGGCCCAAGTCGTAGAGCAACACGTCCTCGTCGCTCTCCACAATGCGCACGTTGGGGTCGTCCAAGTGTTCGGCCACCCACTCCGTGCTGACCAGGACCTCCGGGTGAACGTATCCGCGCTCTTCTATCGGCTGGCTGGACATATGCACCCCTCCTTGAATTGGGAAATTGTGATCAACGAACGACACGCCGTTTTCCTGACATACAAAAAGGCCGACGGTGGCTTCTGGGCTCTGCACGCCCTCCCCTCATTGGGTGAAGGGATCACTCCAGCACCAACACGCCCTGCCCCAACCGGGGGCGCGGGGGGTGGAGTGCGGGAGCGTTAGCCACCGTCGGCCCGTGTGGGCGACGGGCAGGCTTCCGATCAGGCGGCGGCTAACGCCCCCGCCTGATACAGATGCACCTTGTGGTCAACATCAAGGCCATGCCCCTCATTTCGTTCCCTGCTTTTTCTCCGCTCTCACGGACACAGGCAGATTATGGCGCAGAGCGCCGAATTTGTCAAAAGGAACCTTGGGCATCTCAGTGTTGGACGTTGGGCTGATGGCAACGCGGACTTCTTGGTCCCCGGGTCACCTTGATTATGGGATGACGAGAACCTGCCCCACGTAGATGACGTCGGTCTCCAGCCCGTTCAGGCGCTTGATCTCTTGGACGGTGGTGCCGTATTGTCGCGCGATGCTGAAGAGGGTCTCGCCAGCCTTCACCACGTGCTCGACCCGGCCGGCTGGCGGCGCGCCGCCGTCGGAGGGAATGACGAGCACTTGGCCGGGGAAGACGAGGTCAGGCGACTGGATGTTGTTCGCGCGAATGATGGCTTGAGGGGAGACCCCGTATCGGCGGGCGATGGCGTAGATCCAATCGCCCTTCTGGACCACGTGGACCCGTTGTTGGGCGGCGGGGGAGCTCTCCTCGGCCGGCGTGACGCCGGACGGGGCAGGCGTGGCCTCCGCTTCGGCCATGGCCGGCTCCGGCGTGGGGGTCGGGCTCTCGACGGCCACGGTGGTGGGCTCTGCTTCGGGCTGGCCGGGAGGTGCCGCTGTGGCCTCCTCGGGCTCGGCCGTAGGAGGCGGCGGCGGGGTGGGCTCGGTTTCCTCGGGCGTCGGCGTTGCCGGGGGAACGGTGGGCACCATCACGTCTCCGGTAATTTGCTCGGCCGGGGTGGCGGTGGCCTGCACGACCTCTGACTTGGGCCGCTCACAGGCGACGACTCCCACGGCCAACAGGGCCAGGACGAACAGCACGGCTCGCCCCCGTTGAACAAAACGGCTCATAGCGTTCCTCCTCACACGAGATTACAGAGCTTGGCTGTTCACAGGCTTTCGGCGCTGTTGTTGCTGTAACGCCGGCCGGGTGACTGAAGTTCCTCTGCCGGCGTCCCACCCCTACGGCCCAAGTGGGTACTCTAATCATAGCACACTGGTGGTGGGGCGTCAAGGGATTTTTACCGGATAGAGCACCAAAAAATGTAAAGAAGAATGAAAAAAAGAGATGGTAAAAATTGAAACTGCCCGGCAACTTGGTGTTCACGGGGCCCCCCAAGGCGGGGAAGCTGACGGGCGACGGGCCACTACAGCCCTTGGGCCATAAAGCGCACCAAGGGCATGATGGCGTGGGGAACGAGGCCCATGAGCGAGGCCACCACGATGAGCATCAGCAGGAGCACCGTCACCGACATGGGTTCGGGCTCGATGGTCTCCAGGCGCTCTGGCGGGGCCGTGCGGAGCGCGGCGTTCAGGGCGCGCACGTAGCCCAAAACGCCCAGCAGCGTGGCGACCACGATCCCCCAGGCCAGTCGTATGTCCAGGGCGAAGAGCTGGCGCAGAATGAGCCAATGGCCCGGGAACCCCGGTGAGAGGGGCACACCTAAGAAGGAAAGCCCTCCCGAGAGCCATCCCAGGTAGGAGAGGGGCACTTTGGAGGCGCTGCCGGCCAATTCGTCCATCTCCAGGCTCATGGCCCGGTGGCGGATGGTGGCCAGGGCCACGCCGCTGAGAATGAGAGCCACGAAGCGGGCCCCCACGGCCATCAGGGGCACTTCCATGCCGATGAGCCGGCCCAGCCCAATGCCAAGAACGAGGTAGCCGGTGTCCACCAGCACGCTGTAGGCCCACAGGCGGCCCACGTGGGTCTCCACGAGGGCCAAAATGCCCCCGCCGGCGATGAGCAGGATTCCCCCGCTGCGCAGCAGGGTGAGGCCCCGGCCTTCCTCCAGGAGCCAGGGCATTCGCCCGACAAGGTCGATGAGCAGCACCAGATAGGCCGTGCCAAAGGCGGCCACGAACCAGGCGGCGATGAGCGGCGGCCCATCTTCGGCCACTTGGGGGAGCCAGGCGTGAAAGGGGACCACGGCCAACACCAGGCTGAAGCCAATGCCGAAGCCAATGCCGGCCAGGGGGGCCAGGGTGATCAAGTTCGCGTTGGCCTCGATGCGCGCGGCCAGGACGCCTGCCAGGAGCAGCGCGGGCGTGGCCAACACGATCACGACGAGCAGGCGCGTGGCCGCCCGCGTGGAGGCCTTCACACCGCTCTGCACCAACAGGATGGCGCCCAGCCAGGCCACCTTGAGCACAATGACGCGCACGATGAAATCCTGGAACATGAACGCCACGGCCACCACGCCGAAGAGCAGGGGCCAGAAGGGAAAAAGGCTCCACCCTTGGGAGATGCGGGCCGCGTAGAGCGCGCCTACGGCCATCCAGAATCCCAGGGCGATCAACAGCACGCGCGGCACGCGCTCCAACACGATGGGACGGCCCAGCAGGGTGGTCTCCGGGGGCGGCGACGTCCACAACAAATAGCTGCTCAGCACGAACACCGCTGCTGTCAGGATGGCGGCGATGAGCTCGTGCCGGCGCAGGATGTAGACGACCGGCGCCGCCACGAAGGGGAGCCAAACGGGCATCCAGAGCCAGGCCGGCTGCGGCAGCAGTGTCAAAGGAGCTCCTCCCCCTGCTCTTCGGGGCTCCTCAGGGCCGGCGGCATCGCCTCCAACGGGCGTGACGCTGGCGCAAAGGGCTCCAAGTAGCGCAGGTTCGCCACCACAGTCAGGTATGCCCCGACCAGCGCCGTCAAGATGTTGGCCGTCCCCAGAAATGCCAGGACGAGAAGCCCGGGTTCGAGGGGCGTGAAGAGCACTTCAAAGCCGTTCTCGAAGGTGAGCAGGGCTGCCGTGGTCTTCAGGGGATCTCGCGTTAACATAATGGCCAGCAAGCCCATGCCCCCCAACCAGTACGCCGGGAGGAGCAGTTGGGGGGAGACGAAGTCGAAGCGAAGCTGGTCGAAGAGCGTCACGATGCCCAAGGTCCACATGGCCAAGGCCAACAGCCGAAACGAGGTGGAAAAGGGAAGGAGCTCGTGCTGTTGGTCGATCCAAGTGCCGGGGAAGGCGCTCGTGTCCACCCGCTTCTGGACGTGGCGGCCCGTCCGGTAGAGGATGAGCAGGCAGAAGCCGCCCACGAGGCTCTTGGTGAGGGCCACTTGGGGGAGCACGTAATCCCCCACCAGAGCCGAGATCAGACCGTACTGAAGGCCCAAGGCAAACAGGATCACCCGCCAGTCAACGGCCACGGCCACGGCAGCCGCCGTCATGGCCAGACCTATCAGAATTTGGTCGGCCGTCATGGAGAACAGAAACCGGAGGAGCGTTTCAACCATGTCCGTTCACCTCGCTGGCCCGGCCTCTGGTGTCCATTATCCAATGAGGAGCACGAAGGCGATGAACAGGAAGAGCAGGAGCCAGCCGTAATTTTCTCCCTCCACGATGCGGGCGGCCCCGCGCAAGAAGGCCGCCAGCCCTGCGCCCCAACGGCCCGCCACGTGCCACACCCACTCCAGATCCACCAGGGCTGTCGCTCCCCGTGCGGCCAGATCGGAGCGCGCCCACACGCCTCGAAGTCGCCAGAGCAACACGCCTCCGGCCCACCCGAAGACCAACATGCCCATCCACCACTGCCAGGGCACCGTGGGCCCGCTCTGCTCCGGGAACGGGGGCACCAGCCAGAGCGTGCGGCCGAACGGAGGCCACGCGCCCAAGGCGAGCAGGGTGATGCCGGCCCAGCGGGAAGGTTGTTGGGTGGTCGGCCGTGGCGCGGCCACCTGGTGGACGATGGCGGCAGTGACGCCCGCCAAGCCGAGCAGGCCGGCCACGCCCAACAGGGTTTGCCCCCCTGCCACGGCCTCGGCGATCAGCTCGCCCACGACGGCCAGCCCGCTGCCCGGAATGCCCAGGAAGACCAGCGCGGCCAACAGGGTGGGCAAGGTGGCCACCTCCCAACGCTCCCCTTCCCCGCCGTGGAGCGCCAGAGCGGCGAGGCTCAGCGTGCCTCCCCAAATGATGTGAGCTGCCCGGTCAGGGTGCCCAGTCCACAGGGCCCAGAGAACGAGGAGCACAAGCCAGGCGTTCAGGAAGATGACCTGTTGGGTTGGCTCTCGCTTTCTCCAGGCGAGAAAGCCCGTGATCACGAGGGCGGCTGCCAGAATCGGCTCCCACGCCACGGTGAGCCAGTCCGTGCCCCACCTCGACACCCAGAAGATCAGCCAGAAGCCGCTTGCCGCCGCGCTCACCAGGGGGAAGAAGGCCCGAATGCGGGGCGGAACTTCGTTGTGGGCCAGGGCAGGCAGGTGGATGGGATACAGGGCCGTGCGCAGTATGAGCGCCGCCGAGATCAACACGACGGCCAAAAGGGGCATGCTGGCCAGGGTGAACGAGACCGCTCGGAACGCACGCCAGACCAACAGCGTGGCGCCCAAGAGGGCGAACATGCCTGTGCCCTGGAGGAACCCCAACAGCCACGGCCAGCGCGAGCGGCCCGGCAGCCCGATGGCGAAGAGCCAGAAGAGATCGAGAAGTGCCCACGCTGCCAGCCACGTGGTGAAGTTCCCGGCCATGCTGAAGACCATCAGCGCGGCCGGCACGCCGGCGAGGAGCGTCATGTATTCGTCCGTCGGCCCCTCCCAAGGTTCGTCCAGGGCGGCCAGGGTGATAGCCAGGCCGGCGAAGAGGACCAACAACATCCACCGGCCGGTCAGCTCGGTGAAGTGGAGCACGATGGCCTCGTCCGTGCCGGTGAAATCCTCCCAGTGGGAGAGGGAAATGACTTGGGGCACTTCGGAGACGGCCAGAAGCCCCAGAAAGAAGGCCACCCCCATGAGAGCCAGTGTCAACACACTGCGCGCGGGGCGGCTCAGCCAGGGCCGCGTGCGCGGGATGAGCAAGCTGCCGCCCAGCAACACCAGGACAATGGTTAAGGGATGGGTGAGGGTCACGGGCTCACTCCTCATCAGTGTGCCAAGGCACCAAAGACGCCGGGAGAAGCGTGCTCCCGGCGCGTCCCGGTGGCCCGGCGGGTTGAGATTGTAGCACAGGAGATACTGTTTGCCCAATGCCGGTGCCCGCCTCCTGTGGTGGATGCTGCTAGCCGGGGCCGAGGAGCGTGGGAAATGTGTGGGATACGTGTGGGAAACGTGTGGGATATGCGTGGGAAACTTCCCTCACCCCCGCCCATTCCATTTGCTCAAACCCCTGTTTGCTGATAGCCTAAGAACCCGTGAGCCTGTAGCGGCCAATTCTGAGCGAGGAGCGAGGAGACAACCATGCGTTTCAAGGGCAAGATCGTGCTGGTCACAGGAGGCAGCCGGGGCATTGGGCGGGCCATTGCGCTCAAGTTCGCCGGCGAGGGGGCCGACGTCATCATCAACTACCTGCGCAAGCGCTCGGCTGCCGAGGAGACGGCCGAGGCGATCCGGGCCCACGGCGTGCGCGCCCACCTCGTCAAGGCCGATGTGGGCGACTTGAATTCGCTCAACGCCATGTTCGACGAGATCGAACGGGAATTTGACGGCCTGGACATCTTGGTCAACAACGCGGCCAGCGGCTACATTCGCCCCATCATGGAGCAGAAGCCCAAGGGGTGGGAGTGGACGATCAACATCAACGCCCGCAGCCATCTCTTCGCGGCCCAGCGGGCTGTCCCCCTCATGCAGAAGCGGGGAGGTGGCCACATCATCGGCATCTCCAGCCTGGGCTCCCAGTTTGTGCTCCCCGAGTACGTGGTGATCGGCATCAGCAAGGCCGCGGTCGAGACGCTCACCCGCTACCTCGCCGTGGAGCTGGCCCCCTACAACATTCGCGCCAACGCGGTGAGCGGCGGCGTCGTGGACACCGATGCTCTCAAGTTCTTCCCCAACAGGGAAGCCATGTTGCGCCAGAGCTTGGAGAAGACCCCGGCAGGCCGCCTCGTCACGCCCGAGGACATCGCCAACGTGGTGGCCTTCCTCTGCACGCCCGACGCCGACATGATCCGCGGCCAGACCATCGTGGTGGACGGCGGCTACAGCCTGCTGGCCTGAGCGGGCACGGCAGGCACAGGGCGTGGCCAACAGGAGCGGCGCGGTGGTCCGGGTCGGGCGTGTGGCCGGCATCGTCGTGTTCGTGGCCCTGTGGGCCGGTCTGGCTCGCGCCACCGCCGCGCAGGCCGGCCCTCCTCCCTGTGCGCCCGTGCCGGGCTTGGAGGGCTGGCTGGTGACCGCCCTTGCTCCGGCCCCCATCGGCGACGAGACCGGCCTGCTGGTAGGCACAGACCGAGGCCTCTGGCTCGTGCGCTTGGGCCGGCAGGCTGGCGAGGCCGAGGTGCTCGGGCTCCCGTTGCCCCGGGGGCCAGCGCCCATCACGGCCTTGGCCACTTCCGAGGACGGCGCCGCGTGGATTGCCACCGAGCGCGGCATCTTCTACCACCCGGCCACGTGTCCTGGCGGGGCCTCATGTCCCTTTCGCTCGTGGTCGGCCGAGGCCGGCGAGCTCCCCTTCCGCACCGTTCTCGCCGTAACCGCCGACGGTTTCATCGGCGGACCGCGGGGCGTGGCCCGGTGGGATGGGCAGGCGTGGCAACGGGAATCGGGCGCACCTGGTGGTGTAACCGCGCTCCTCCGCCTGGGCGACCGCGTGTGGGCGGCCACGCGGGCGGGCCGCCTCTGGCTGCGAGACCCCTCCGGGGCGTGGCGAGCCGTTCTGCTCCCCGGCCAAGCGCCGGGGCGGGCGTTGTTGGCCCTCAGCGGTCAGAACGGCCGCCTTCTGGCGGCCGGAGAGGCGGGCATGTGGGTGCTCGACTTGGATGAGGGGGGAGAAGTCCGCCGAGTGGCCCGAATCACCGATGTGCCGCTGGCCGCCCTCGCCGTTGGGCAGGGACAGAGCGTCCTGGCCGGATCGGGTGTGGCCGCGCCACGTCAACGCCCCGCCTCGTGTCGCACAGTGCCGATACCCAACCGGCTCGTTGGCCTACAGCAGTTCCTTCCCCCTGCTGGCGAGCCGGTGACGGCCATCGCCCCCTTCGCCGGTGCGCTCTGGGTGGGCACGCCGCGTGGCCTCTACGTGTACGGCCCCTCCCCGCGCTGGGCGCCCGAGCCGCCCCGTCAACCCGTGATGCTCATCCCAGGGCTCTACGGGGCCGCCGACGTGCAAAAGAGCCAGCTCAAGTTCCTGGCCCGCGCCCTGCGGGGCGACGGGTATCCGGTCGTCTACGTCGGGTCCCTCCGCCCTGATCGCCCCTTGGAGGCCAACGCGGCCCAATTGTACGCCGAGCTCCAGCGCGTGCGGGCCCAGACGGGCGCCACGGGCGTGTGGCTTGTGGGCCACAGCTACGGCGGCCTGGTGGCCGAGGCGATGGTGCGCCTGTACGGCGCCCAAGGGGTGGCCGGCGTGGCCACGTTGGGCACGCCCCACGCCGGCATGTGGCTCTGGGCCGACATGCTGGCGGCCGAGGTGGCCGACGGCACGGCCGATGCCGGTGTGGCCGACGTGTTGCCCCTGGCCCGCGCGCGGCAGCCGGCCCAAGTGCCGCCCGTGCCCCGCCTCGCCGTGGCCGGTGACCTGCTGCCCCAAGCCGACAGCCCCCTTTTACAGGGATTGCCGGCAGGAGATGGGCTGGTGGCCGCGCCCGAGGCCTTGGCCATGCCCGGAGCCCTTCGGCGCACGTTACCCCTGGCCCACGGCTGGAACCTGCGCCTGTTGGAGCTGGGTGTGCCCACCCTGACGGGCCCGCAGAACGAAGTCTACTGGGACGTGTTGCGGCCTTGGCTGCGGGGGGAGGAGGTGCCGCCGGCGTGGCAGCTTGCTCCACCGAAAATGGCTGAGCCGCGCACGCCGACGCGGTGGGAGGTGATCGCAGAAGGGAGCCTTGCCTCCTCCCGCGGCGTGACGGCCACGCTGCCGCTCGAGGCCGGCGACGTGCGCCACGTGGTGGTCTCGTGGCGGGGTCCCCGGCCCCGGACGTGGCTCGTCGCCCCTGACGGCGAACGCCTGGCCGACGACCGCGTGCCGGCCCGCGACGATGTGGCCGTGGTCCCCTTCGAGGCCGTGGGATTGCGGCCCGTGGTGGTGTGGAGCGTGCAGGCCCAAGCCGGGGGCACGTGGCAATTCGTGGTGCAGAACCAAGGCGAGGGGGAAACGAACGTCCGGGTCTTGGCCGTGGCCCCTCCGGGCGTTCCCGGCCTGGACGTTCGGGTGACGCCGGCGTGGGGCGCGCCCGGCCAGGAGGTGCGCGTGCGCGTGCAGGTGCCGGCCTCCGACCCGGCCGACGTGGTGGTGCGGTGGCAGGGCAGAAGCGTGGCGGCGACGCCGACGGGCCCGCAGGCCTTCCAGGCGCGCTTGAGGCTGCCCGAGACCCCCGGCCTCTACGCCTTCGAGGTGCGGGCTGGCCCGCTGGTGCGTTTCGTGCCCGTGGGCGTGCGGGGGCCGTGAGCCCCGTCGCCCCGCGTGTCAAATTCGGACAACTGCGCTATAATCCCGCAAGCCGTCCCGGCGTTAGCGCGCCGGCGCGTGTGGGCCGGAGATCCTTGTGAGAAGGGGGAAGGGCTTGGGAGTGGACTCATGAGCGAGATTGTGGGCATTTTCGTCGCTTGGCCTTACGCCAACGGTGACCTGCACCTTGGCCACGTGGCCGGTGCCTATTTGCCGCCGGACATCTTCGCCCGCTACCACCGCCTGCGGGGCCACCGCGTCCTCATGGTGAGCGGCAGTGACTCCCACGGCACGCCCATCACGGTCAAGGCCGCCGAGTTGGGCGTCTCGCCGCGCGAGGTCTTCGAGCACTACCACCGCCGTTTCCTCGACAACTGGCAGAAGCTGGGCATCAGCTTCGACCTCTTCACCCACACCGACACCGAGAACCACCACGCCGTAGCCCAAGAGCTCTTCCGCACCCTGTACGAGAAGGGCTACATTTATACAAGCACCATGACGCAGCTCTATTGCGAACACGATGCCCGCTTCCTGCCCGACCGGTACGTGGAGGGCACCTGTCCCCACTGCGGGTATCCGAACGCGCGTGGCGACCAGTGTGACAACTGTGGGCGCACGCTCGACGCCGTGGAGTTGCAGGACCCCCGGTGCAAGCTCTGCGGCCGACGGCCGGTTCCCCGGGAGTCCGTCCACTTCTTCTTCGACCTGCCCGCCTTCGAGGACCGCCTGTTGGCGTACATCGACCGGCAGCGCCATTGGCGGCCCAACGTGCAGAACTTCGTGCGCAACTACCTGGTGGACGGCTTGAAGCCCCGGCCCGTCTCCCGGGACTTGGACTGGGGCATCCCCCTGCCCGTGGAGGGCTACAAGGGCAAGGTGATGTACGTCTGGTTCGAGGCCGTCATTGGCTACCTCTCGGCCAGCGTGGAGTGGGCCCACAACCGCGGCACGCCCGACGCCTGGAAGACGTGGTGGTATGATCCCGGGGCCCGCAGCTACTATTTCATCGGCAAGGACAACATCCCCTTCCACGCCATCATTTGGCCCGCCGAGCTCATGGGCTACGACGAGGGCCTGAGCTTGCCCTATGACATTCCCGCCAACGAATTCCTCAACCTGGAGGGCGAGAAGTTCAGCACCAGCCGCAACTGGGCCATCTGGCTGCCCGAGTACTTGGAGCGCTATGCTCCCGATCCCCTGCGCTACTATCTGACCGTCATTGCCCCGGAGACCCGCGACAGCGATTTCACCTGGCAGGGGTTTGTGGAGCGCAACAACAATGAGCTGGTGGCCACGTGGGGCAACTTGGTTCACCGGGTGATCTCCTTCGCCTACCGCCGCTGGAAAGGGCGTGTGCCCGCGCCCGGGCCGCTCGGGGAGCGGGACCACGAGCTGTGGCGTCGCGTTGAGGAGGGGTTCGAGCGGATCGGCGCGCTCTACGAGCGCACCCACTTCAAGGCCGCCCTGCGGGAGACGATGGGGCTGGCGCGGGAAGTGAACCGCTACCTGGACGAGAAGGCGCCGTGGTTCCAGATCAAGGAGGACAAGGAGGCCGCGGCCACCACGATCTTCGTGGCCCTGAGGGCCATCGATTCCCTCAATGTGCTCCTGGCGCCCGTGTTGCCCTTCAGCAGCGAGCGCGTGCGCCGCGCCTTGGGCCACAAAGGCCCGCTCTTCGGCGAGGTGACCGTCGAGGAATACCACGAGCGGGAACGCTCCCACGTGGCGTTGGTCTACCATCCCCTGGCCGAGGAGGGCCACGTGGACCGCTGGAAGCCCAGCACTTTGGAGCCCGGTCGCCCCCTGGCCAAGCCCGAGGTGCTCTTCCAGAAGTTGGACGAACAGGTGATCGAAGAAGAGCGCCGGCGCCTGGTGGAAAAAAGCCGCGCCGAGTAACCGGGTCCAATGCGTGCGCCCGACCGCTTGCTCCTGACACTGGTGCTGCTCTGGTTTCTGGCGACGGCGGCCCTGTACGCCTGGCGCACGCCCCGCTGGCAGGCCCCGGACGAGCCGGCCCACTTCAACTACGTGCGGCACGTGGCCGAGACGGGCCGTCCGCCCGTGTTGGTGGCGGGGTGTTACGATCAGGCCTACTTGGAGCGCTTGAAACGCCTTCGGTTTCCGCCCTCCTTGTCCGTGGACAGCATCTGTTACGAGGCGCACCAGCCACCCCTCTACTACTACTTAGCTGCCCTGCCCTACCGCCTAGCCCTCATCGTGGGCGCCGACCCCCTGCTGGCCGTGCGCCTCTTCTCGGCGCTCTTGGGGGGCGGCGTGGTGATGGTGAGCGCGGCCATAGCCCGCGCGCTCTTCCCCACACGTCCCGACGTGGTGGTGGCCACGGCCGGCGTGGTGGCCGGGGTGCCCATGCACGTGGCCATCTTGGCCTCGGCCAACAACGACGCCCTGGCCGAGCTGGTGTTGGCGCTGGCCGTTTGGCAGATGGTGCGCCTGTTGAAGAAGGCGGCACCCTCTCCCAAGGAGTGGTACGTGTTGGGGGGCATAGTGGGCCTCGCCCTGTTGACCAAGACAACGGCCTATTTGGCCCTTCCCCTGGCCTTGGCCGTCCTGTGGTGGCGCCGCCCCGAGGTGGCTACGCCGCGCCTGCGCCGCAGTGTGGCCGTGGCCCTGTGCATCGCGCTGGCGCTGGGCCTGCCCTGGTTCGCGCGCAACAGCCTCGTCTACGGCGGCGCCGACGTGCTGGGGCTCCGGCGCCACGAGGCCGTCGTCGTGGGCCAGCCCCGCACGGCCGAGTGGCTGGCTGAGCTGGGTGCCCTGCGCCTGGCCAAGCGGCTCGTCTTCACCACTTTCCACAGCTTTTGGGGCCAATTCGGCTGGATGGCCGCGCCCTTGCCCTCCTGGGCGTACAGCCCCCTGTGGCTCCTGACGGGCCTCGCCGGCGCGGGATGGGCGCTGCGCCTCTGGGCTCACCGTCGCCTGTGGCCCTCGGCCGTGCCCCGGGGGTATGCCTTGCTGGCCCTTTGGGTAGGGCTCAACGTGGCGGCCTACGGGTGGTACAACCTCACCTTCGTGCAACATCAAGGGCGTTACCTCTTCCCCAGCTTGCCGGCGCTGGCCCTCTTCCTGGTCTTGGGGGTTCAGGAGTGGCTCGCGCCGCGCTACCGACCCATCGCGTTGGGAGGACTTGTGGCCGGTTTGGCCGGCCTCACCTGGTGGAGCCTGTGGGCAATTTTGCCGGGACTGGCCCCCTAGGCGCGGACGGCGCTGTGCGGTCGAGAGCGGTGGGTGTGAGCTGGAGAGGTCGCCGGGAGTGTGGCGGCAGGGGAAACCGCCGGGACGTAAATTTGGCGAAGGTGGGGAAAGCGATATAATAGTTCAGACTATCCCTTTGACGGCGGGAAGATGTTGGCTCCCCGGCAACCCCGGCAACGGGGGTTTCCTCTTAAAGAGACCTGATCCACCTGCCGATTACGTGAACGAGGAGGAAGCGTATGCCCAAACGCACGCTCATTCGCAAGCGCCGGCGGCGAATGCGGGTTCACGGCTTCCGGGCGCGGATGCGCACGCCAGGAGGTCGGCGTGTCCTGAAGAACCGCCGGCGCAAAGGCCGCCACCGCCTGACCGTCACCGTACCCCGCCGGTGGCAGTAGCATCGCCGGCCATTTTCCTCACCTGGACGTGCTACAAGGTGAGCTCTTGGCGTCACGTGATGACCGGTGCGCAGAGCATTCCGCCTGCGATCAAGCGCGGACTTCGAGCGGGTTCGGCGAGAGGGAAAGCGATACCGCAACCGCCTGCTCGTGGTCTTTGTGGCCCCCAATGGGCGGGAATGTACCCGCTTTGGCTTCGTCGTGGGCAAGAAGCGGGGGAAGGCCGTGGTGCGCAATAAGCTCAAGCGGCGCCTGCGAGAGGCAGCCCGCCTGAAGCTCGCCGCCGGCCGCGTCCGGCCCGGGTACGACGTGGTCGTTATACCCCGTGCCGAGGCCGTGAAGGCCGACTACCATGCCCTTGACGAGGCCCTCGAAGAGGCGTTGCGTCGCGCCGGCGTGCTGGTCAACGGTACACAACCTGTGGCAGAAGCCATCCAGCGCAACGAAACGTGAGCTTACTCATGAAACAGGTGGTGCTTGCCCTTATCCGGTTCTACCAACGTTACATCTCACCCCTGAAAGGGGCCACGTGCCGCTTTGAGCCCACCTGCTCCCAGTACGCGCTCGAGGCCGTCGAGCGCTTCGGCGTGGTGCGCGGAGGATGGCTCGCCCTGCGCCGCATCGGGCGCTGTCACCCTTTCCACCCGGGCGGCTACGACCCCGTGCCCGAACGGGACCGCCCGTAACGAGGAGGCCGAATTTTGGGTGCCCTTTGGAACGCCTTTGTCCAACTGTTGATAGACGCGCTGGTCTTCCTGCACGGCCTGGTGGGCAGCTACGGCTTGGCCATCATCGTCTTCACCCTCGTCGTGCGCCTGCTGACGTTGCCCCTGACCCTCAAGCAGATCAAATCCTCCAAGGCCATGCAGGAGCTGCAGCCCAAGATCAAGGAGTTGCAGCGCAAGTACAAGGACGACAAGGAACGCCAAACCCAGGAGATGATGCGCCTCTACCGGGAGGCGGGCGTGAACCCCGCTTCTGGCTGTCTCCCCATCCTCATCCAGATGCCCGTCTGGATTGCCCTCTACCGGGCGCTCTTCCAAATGGCCGACCAGGGGATCTTGCAGGAAGGGTGGCTCTGGATTCCCAGCCTAGCCGAGCCGCGTGGCCTGGAGTGGCTCACGAACACGGCCAGTTGGGGACCTCAGACGATTGGCTACCTCATTCTCCCGGTGCTCACCGTGGTCACCCAGATGGTGGTGCAGCGCATGATTGCCCCCACCATGTCCAGCAGCAGCCAGGACGACCCTTCGGCGGCTATGATGAACCAGATGAACACCATCATGCCGCTCATGTTCGGCTTCTTCGCCCTTCAGGTGCCCTCTGGCTTGGCCCTCTACTGGGTGACCTCCAACGTCTTTCAGATCGTGCAACAGTATGCGCTCATGCGAGAGCATGAAAAACCGCTGCCACAGGCTGCCCCGGCAACACCGTCCCCGGCCGGCCCGCCGGCCGCGGGGGGCAGTGGAAGCAGTGGTGGCCGGCGTGGTGGCGCAAGCGAGAGGCAAAAGACCCATGCAAAGACACGGCGTCGTAAGAGGAAAAAGCGTTGAGGCCAGCGGCCGTACTGTCGAGGAGGCTGTCGAGAAGGCATTGGCGCGCCTGAACCGGACGCGCGATGAAGTGGAAGTCGAAGTGTTGCGGGAGCCCAGCTCGGGCATCCTGGGCTTTGGGGCCAAGGACGCCATTGTGCGGGTCACCGAGTTGTTGCCGGCTCCCGAGGAAG
This sequence comes from Ardenticatenaceae bacterium, assembly GCA_026989095.1. Lineage (GTDB taxonomy): Bacteria > Chloroflexota > Anaerolineae > Ardenticatenales > Ardenticatenaceae > WFWG01. The sequence continues at coordinate 29,145 of JALSKA010000135.1, read as the reverse complement.
AGCATGTAGTCGAAACAACGCCTGCCCGACCCCACCACGTGGCCCGGCCGCCCCAGGCCGAGGCCCAGACGGAACCCGGACCGGGCGTGGTGTCGGGAGAAGCTCCGAGCCCCCAGGAGATCCTGGAATTGAGCCGCGAACTGCTCGTGGAGCTGCTCACGCGGATGCACGTGATCGCCGACGTGCAGGCGTACTGGGCCGATCCCGAAACTCCCGAGGAAGAACCCACCCTTGTGCTCGACATCGTAGGGGACGACTTGGGGCTTCTCATCGGCCGGCGGGGCTCCACACTGCGCGAAATCCAGTTCCTCATGCGCCTCATGGTGGGGCGCCGCCTGGGTCAGCGGGTCAACCTTGTCGTGGACGTGGAGGGGTACAAGCGCCGCCGCGCGGAAATGTTGCGCGCCTTGGCCCTCGAGAAGGCCGAACAGGTGCGCCGGACCGGGCGGCCCGTCTACCTGCGGCCCATGCAGGCCTACGAGCGGCGCATCATCCACTTGGCCCTGCGCAACGAGCCGGGCGTGATCACCCGCAGCACAGGAGAGGAGCCCCGCAGGCGCGTGGGCATCTTCCCGGCCTAAACGCCAGCGCCACTCGTGTCCTGATCCACCTGTTCCCAGAACTCCTCCACGGCCAGGTTGAACCGGTTCGGGGCGTCCAACGGTGTGGCGTGACCCGAGTTGGCGATGGTCTTCAGCCGTGCGCCGGGGATGTGCGTCGCTAGGCGTTGGCACTCCACGTAGGCCACCGTCGTATCCTCCTCGCCGTGGATCACGAGCGTGGGCGCTGAAATACGGGCCAGGCGTTCACACGTGTTGTGGCCGCGGATGGCCTGCCACGCCCACCAGATGGACCGGCGGTCGTTGTGTCGGAGGCGTTCGACCGCCAGGCGCCGTAGCTCGACCTGTTCGGGCTTGGGGAAGAGGCGGCGGGCTGTCGAGCGGGCCACCACGCTCATGGGGAGCAGGCGCAGGCCCAACGTGCGCGCCCACACCCGCCGGCGGTCGGCCCACGTGCGTGCCCGCAGCCGGCAGAAGGTGTTCACCAGCACCAGGCTGCGGACCACTTCGGGATGGCGCAGCGCCAGCTCCTGGGCGACCATGCCCCCCAGCGAGAGGCCGATTACGTGGGCCGGGGCCACACTCGTGGCCTGGGCCACAGCCGCCACGTCGTCGGCCAGCTCCGCCACGGTAACCGGCCCCCGCAGGGGCTCGGACTGCCCGTGTCCCCGCAGATCAGGTGCTACCACCCGATGCTTCTGTTGCCACCGCTCTGCTTGGAAAGGCCAATCCTCGCCGCTGGAACCCAGCCCGTGGACGAGGAGCACGCCGGGCCCCTCGGAGCCCCATTGGTGGTAGAAGAGGCGCGATCCGTTGCGTGTGATCTCCGGCATCTCGTCTCACCTCCCTCGGGATGCCGCCGGAGCAGGCGCGGTGCCCCCGGGGTCGCCCGTGAAGGTGATTGCCCGGAGCATCCCGCCCAAGGCCACATCGGCCTCCACGCACGCCTGCACGGCCTCCCACAGAGTTGTGGCGTGGCCGGCGCAGTGAGTCGTCTTGTCAAGGGCCGCCTCGTCCAGGAAGCCAACCCCCTCCCGGAGGTGTTCGTGGGCCGTCTCCAGCCAGCGCAGCAGGCGCGCCCACGTCGCTGGCGCCGGCACGTCGAGGGCTGGGCGTCCCAAGAGGCGGTGGGCCACGTCGGCCTTGTGGGCGCCCGAGGTGCTCACGTGCTCCCAGAGGGGATGATCGGCCTCGAGAGGGGAAAGGGCCTCCAGCACCGGCCACAGGGCGTGGGGACCCTCCTCCCACGCGCGGTCCATGGCCCGCAGCAGGTCGGTGACGCGGGGGGCGGCCGGCCGGCGCGTGAAGACCAGCCGGAGGGCGCGCACCCGAGCCTCAAACTCCGCCCAATCCGGGCTGGGCTCACGGCGCAAGTGCTGGTAGAGGGGCGAGAGGTCGGCTCGCAGGGCGTCCACATCGAGCCCGTAGGGCCGGGTGCCGGCGAAAGGCTCCAAGTAGCCCAGCGCGCCCGTCCACTTGGCGAGGGCCCCCCGGCGGTTGTGGCGCAGCGCGTGGTAGGCGCCCACGCCCGCCATGATCACCCCTTTGACCACATCGCGCACCGGCTCGTCGAGCGCCCGCCAGAACCACTCCAGGGTCTCATGTTGGGCGTAGAAGTGGCCGGCATTCCACTGCTCCAGCCCCCTCAGGAGGAGAGGAGGCTGTGGGCGCGCCTCCACGCGGGCCACGTACTCCGGCGAGGGACGCCCTTTGGTGGCCCGGCGCGCGGGCACCACCTGCTCGCGAATGTGGCGCAAATGCTCTTCCAGGCGAGCGCTCATGGCCGCGGCTCCAAGCGCAGCAGACGCGCGTTGGGGGCCGACTCCACGGCCTCGCGGCTCCACCGCATGGGGATGTAGCGCACCTCTCGCCAGAAGGGCACCAAGTCGGCGAAGTTGGGGTGCGTGGGGTGGCCGCTCTGGCCGCCGGCGATCACCGTTCGGCCCTCGTCCCAGTTGCCCACGTCCCAGATCTGCCGGTAGCCGGGGCCGGCGCGCACGCCGAAGGGGTCGTTGAACGAGAACCCGTTGGCCTGGGGCGTCTGGCTGTCCCCGTCCGTCGGGCCGGCCTCGACGTTGAAGAGGCGGTCGAGGGGGCTGATCGAGCCCAGCACCGGGTGGCGGAACGTGGTCGTGTGGACCTTGCCCCACGTCCAATCCTTGTCCACCAGGTCGCCGTAGTTGCGGCCCCACCACTCCACGGCCTTCTCGAGGGCGCGGGCGACGATCTCGTCCCGCGTCTCCCGTTCGGGCGTGGTGGTGTCGTCCCACCAGGGGTTTTCGGGCTCCTCAATGAGCCGGTCCACGAACATGGCGTGCTGGGAGAAGCGCGAGAGGTACTCGGGCGTGAGCTCCTCGCCCAGCTCGTCGCCCACGATCTCCTGGACCAGGAACCAGTAGGTCACCTCGAAGATGCCCGCCCCCACCGAATCGGCGTCCAGGCGGTAGTCCCACGCGGCCAACTCGGCCTGGGCGCGCTGGGTGATGATGTTGTCGCTCCGCACGTCGAGGAGGAGCGGGGTGAGCTTCTGGCCCAGGATGGAGAGGTTGTCGGCCTGGGCGGCGGCCATGTCGTCGAGGGTGATCTGCGGCTTGTCGGCCAAGGTGGCCAGAATGCGCTGGGCCCGGTACGGCGCGGCCCAGTCGTAGCTCAAGTAGTACGGATAGGTGTCGGGCACGGGCTTGTTGTTGGCCGTGACGATGAGCCCCGACGGCGGGTTGAACGCCTGGGGCAGTGCCTCGAAGGGGATCGTGTCCACCCACTCGTACTCGTCGGTCCAGCCGGGCACCGGCACGAGCCCCCGGCCCTTGGCGCGGATGGGCACGGCGCCGGCCCCGAAGTACCCGATGTTGCCCTCCACGTCGGCGTAGACGAAGTTCTGCATGGGCGCGTCCCACCAGCGCAGGGCAGCGGTGAACTCTTCCCAGTTGCCGGCCCGGTTGAGGGGGTAGATGGCGTTGATCAGCGTGCTGGGGCGCGAGGCGGCCAGCCACTTCAAGGCCACCGGCGCGTCGAGCCCCTCGACGACATCGTTGATCAGGGGGCCGTGCCGGCTGATTTTCACCTCGACCACCACCGGCTCGGCCCTTCCCTTGACATAAATTTCCTCACGCACGATCTCGAAGGGCACGTACTCCCCGTTCACCTCGTACTCGTTGGGATTTTGGGGGTTCAGGCGCTCGACGTAGAGGTCTTGCACGTCGGCGGCCAAGTTGGTCACGCCCCAGGCGATGCGCTCGTTGTGGCCGATGATCACGCCGGCCGCACCCGGCAACGTGGCTCCCACGACGTTATAGCCCGGCGCGTGGAGCCCCATCAGGTACCAAATGGCGGGCACGCCGTATTGGAGGTGGGGATCATTGGCCAACAGAGGCCGGCCGGTGGCCGAGCGCTCCGGCGCGACAACCCAGTTGTTGCTCCCCAGCCCGTCTTGGAGGCCGCCGAGGGGCACGTTGGCCAGGCGGAGCGCCTCGCGCACCTTGTCCAGCCTAGGCGTGCCAAGGGAGATGATCAGCTCCTCCGGGAGAATGGTGGGGCCGTCGGCCAAGTAGCCGGGGTTTAGGTCGGCCGCTCGCTCCTCGCCCAGCGCCTCGATGAGCCGGCTGCGCAGCAGGTCGTCGCTCCAACTGTCATTGAGGGTCCACTGCATCATCTTGCCCCAGGCCAAGGTGTGGAGGGGTTCCCAGGGCTCAGGTTCCACGCGCAGAATGGTGTACTCCAGGGGCAGGCGGTCGCGGTTCGTCTCGATGAAGGCGTTGACGCCGGCCGCGTAGGCCTCCAGCATGGCGCGGGCCTCGGGGGAGAGGGTCTCCAGGTCCTGCCGGGCGCTCCGGTTGGTGCCCACGGTGCGCAGGAAGATGTCGGTCTCGAGGGCCGCTTCTCCCAGCACCTCGCTCAGGCGACCCAGCCCCACCCGCCGCTGGAAGTCCATCTGCCAGAGGCGATCCTGGGCGTGGACGTAGCCTTGGGCGAAGAAGAGGTCGTACTCGCTCTGGGCGTAGATGTGGGGCACGCCGTACTCGTCTCGAATAATCTCGACGGGCCCCTGCAGCCCCGGCACGGCGAGGGTGCCTTCGGTTTGGGGCCACGGCCGGCGCACCATCTGCCAGAGGACGAGGCTGCCGATGAGGAGCACCAGAACGAGCACGCCGGCGAGGACGGCCAAAAGGCGGGTGACACGGCGCATAGAACCTCCTTGTTCCCGAGCAGCTTTCAACCTGGGCCGTGGAACGCCTCCCGATTATAGACAAATTCGGCCCAGAGGGCCAACCCTAGCGGGAAACTCACATGTTGACGGCCACCCCGTTTGTGGTATAATCCGCCCCATCTGATGTCCGCGAGAGCCCCCCGGGAGCACGCTATACGATGACCGCCTGGTTGATCCACAGCGCGGCCTATATTGTGACCATGGATGCGTCTCGCCGCGAGCTGCGCGACGGGGCCATCCTGGTGCGGGGGGCCGAGATCGCCGCCATCGGGACCACCGAGGAGCTGCTGGCGCGCTACGTGGACCAAGCAGATTCCATCTACAATGCCAGGGGCATGATCCTCTTCCCGGGGTTGGTCAACTGCCATCACCACCTGTACCAGACCCTCACCCGTGCCCTGCCTGCTGCCCAAGACGTTCCCCTTTTCGACTGGCTCAAAACCCTCTATCCCATTTGGGCCAACTTGACCGGCGAAGCCGTCTACGTGAGCGCCCTGGTTGGCCTGGCCGAGCTGCTGCTCAGCGGTTGCACCACAGTGGCCGACCACCTCTACATCTACCCCAACGACTGCCGCATTGACGACGAAATTCGGGCGGCCCAGGAGCTGGGCGTGCGCTTTCACCCCACCCGTGGCGGCATGAGCCTGGGGGAAAGCCAGGGCGGGCTGCCGCCCGACCAGGTCACCGAGGACGAGGAGACCATCCTGAGAGAGGCTCGGCGGGCCATCGAGCAGTTCCACGACCCCGAACCCTTCTCCATGTGCCGGGTCGGCGTGGCCCCCTGCTCCCCCTTCAGCGTCACCCCCGACCTGATGCGGGAGAGCATCGCCCTCGCCCGGAGCTACGGCGTCTTGGCCCACACCCACCTGGCCGAGACCGTGGAGGAGGAAGCCTTCTGCCTGGAGACGTTCGGCTGTCGGCCAGCCCAGTACGCCGAGGAGCTGGGCTGGGTGGGCGACGACGTGTGGTGGGCCCACGCCGTCCACGTCAACGCCGACGAGATCGCCCTCCTGAGCCGCACCGGCACGGGCGTGGCCCACTGCCCTTCCAGCAACATGCGCCTGGCCAGCGGCATCGCCCCTGTCCGCCAGATGGTGGACGCCGGCGTCCGGGTGGGCTTGGGGGTGGATGGGTCTGCCTCCAACGACGCCGGCCACGTGCTGGCCGAGGCCCGCCAGGCCATGCTGCTGCAGCGCGTGCGCGGCGGCGCCTCCGCGCTGACGGCCCGTCAGGCGCTCGAGCTGGCCACCCGAGGCGGAGCTGCCGTGCTCCGGCGGGACGACATCGGCGAGCTCTCCGTCGGCAAGGCGGCCGACATCGTGGGCGTGCGGCTCGATCACTTGGACTACGCTGGCGCGGCCCCCCACGATCCTGTTGCCGCCCTTGTCTTCTGTTATCCCCGCAAGGCCGATTTCGTGATGGTCAACGGCCGGCTCCTGGTGGATCACGGCGAGCTGTTGGGGTGGGACTTGGGGCGCGTCGTGGCCGAGCACAACCGGCTGGCCCACGCGCTGGTGGCCGGCGGCTGACACCCGGCGCCACGCCCGGCCGGATGTGAGGGGGTGCCCGTTCGCGGCAGTGCGCCGGAGGAGCCTCGTCCCCTTGGGCGAGGTCAGGCGAGTCTGGATCGGCGTGATAACAAAAGGAGGAGATCGTATGCAGAGGAGAGCATTGGCCCTCGCCGTCGTTTCGTTTCTCTTGGTCTTCTTGGCCCTGGGGTGTGCCGGCGGCCAACAGCAGGCCCCCGAGGCGCCCGCGCAGGAGCAGCCGACTGAAGCGCCGGCGCCGGAGCCCACTGAGGCCCCTGCCGAGGAGGCGACGGGCGGCATTCAAATTCCCGAGCCCGAGGAGGGCAAGTTCAACGTGGCCTTCGTCTACGTGGGCCCCATCGGCGACGGCGGCTGGACCTACGCCCACAACGAAGGCCGACTCTACGTCGAGGAGAAGCTGGGTGACCGCGTGGCCACCGCTTACTTGGAGAGCGTGCCCGAGGGCGCCGACGCCGAGCGCGTGATCCGCAACTTGGCCCGCAAGGGCTTCGACGCCATCATCACCACCTCCTTCGGTTACATGGACCCCACAGCCATTGTCGCCGAGGAATTCCCCGACGTGTACTTCGTCCACGTCTCGGGCTTCAAGAGGAACGACACCAACTTCGCCAACCTCTTCGGGGCCATGGAGGACATGAAGTACCTGGCCGGCATGATCGCCGGTGCCCGCGCCAAGGCCGACGGCTCCAACCGCGTGGGCTACATCGCGCCCTGGCCCATTGCCGAGGTGATTCGCTTGGGGAACGCCATTGCCCTGGGCATGAAGCGCACCTGCCCCGAGTGTGAGATGGACGTGCGCTGGATCTTCACGTGGTTCGACCCCGACAAGGAGCGCCAGGCAGCCGAGTCCATGTTGGACGCCGGCGCCTCGGTGGTGATCACCGGCGCCGACACGCCCGGGCCGGTCCAAGCGGCTGGCGAGCGCGGCATGTGGGGCATTGCCTACGACAGCCGCAACGCCTGTGAGGTGGACCCCGAGAGCTGTCTCACCGTCCCCTATTGGAATTGGGGGCCTGTCTACGCTAAGTTCATCGAGGAGATGATGGCCGGCACTTGGGTGCCCGACGACTACTACTTGGACGCCGACAGCGGCATCGTGGGCCTCTACGGCTTCATGGAGGGCGAGGAGCCGCTGCCCGGCGTGCCCGAGGAGGTCATCCCCGAGGTGCGGGACCTGCTCGACAAGATGCTCAAGGGCGAATACACCCGGTTCGACATCTTCACCGGCCCCATCAAGGACAACAAGGGCAACATCGTGGTGCCGGAGGGAGTCACCCTGACCCAATCTGACTTGGAGGGGCTGGACGAGGTCACCATCGAAGTCAATGGTCTGGACCGCGAGCCCTGCACCATCTGCATGAACTGGCTGGCCGAGGGCTTCGTGCCCGACGCCGAGATACCGGCCATGCCGTCCGAGTAGGGGAACGAGCCCACGGCACGCGGATGTCCCGAACCAGGCTGGCATTCGGCAGGGGCGTGTGGGCACCATGCGCCCCTGTCGTGTATCTACGCGCCGGCAGCAGTACTCCCCGTGCGCACACGCGCTCGCGTTTCGGGCCCGGCGAGGAGCAGCAGCCCGGAAAGGGTGAACCATGAAGCACGATCCCCAGTTGGCCGTGGAGATGCGGCACATCGTCAAACGTTTTCCCGGCGTGGTGGCCAACGACCGCGTCACCTTCTCGGCCCGCAAAGGCGAGGTTCACGCCCTGCTGGGCGAAAACGGCGCCGGCAAGTCCACGCTGATGAACATCCTCTCGGGGCTCTACCACCCCGACGAGGGCGACATCTACGTGGACGGCCGGCCGGTCGTCTTCCACTCGCCCCGTGACGCCATCCGGGCCGGCATCGGCATGGTACACCAACATTTCATGCTCGTGCCCTCCCAGTCCGTGGCCGAAAACGTGGTGCTGGGCCTGCGGGAGGTCGGCTTGACCCTCAACCCGCGCCGCATCGAGGCCGAGGTGCAGCGCTTGGGCGAGCAGTACGGCTTGCCCGTGGACCCGCGCGCCAAGGTGTGGCAGCTTTCCGTGGGCGAGCAGCAGCGCGTCGAGATCGTCAAGATGCTCTACCGGGGCGCCCGGATCCTCATCCTCGACGAGCCCACGGCCGTGCTGACGCCCCAGGAGGCCGAACAGCTCTTCCGCACCCTGCGCGCTATGACCGCGGAGGGCAAGACGGTCATCTTCATCAGCCACAAACTCGACGAGGTGCTCTCCATCGCCGACCGCATCACCGTGCTGCGCGGCGGGCGCACCGTCGCCACCGTCGAGGCGGCCGGCATGACCAAAGTCGAACTGGCCCGGCTCATGGTGGGGCGAGAAGTGCTCTTCCACGTGGAGAAGCCGCCGGCACGGCCTCGGGGAGCCCGGCTGGTCATGCGCGATGTCCGCGCTTTGGACGACAAGGGCATCCCCGCCCTGCGGGGCGTCTCCCTCACCGTTCGTGCCGGCGAGATCGTGGCCATTGCCGGCGTGGCCGGGAACGGGCAGCGGGAGCTGGCCGAAGTGGTCTGTGGGCTGCGGCCCGTGGTCGCCGGGGAGATCGAGGTGGACGGCCGTCCTCTGGCCAACGCCTCGCCCCTGGAGGCCATCCGGGCCGGCGTGGCCTACATCCCCGAGGACCGCACCGGCACGGGCACGGCGCCCAACCTCTCGGTGGCCGAAAACCTGGCGCTAAAGGGCTACCGGGTGCCGCCCATCGGGGGGCGCTTTTTCCTCAACGTGGCGACCATGTACGCCCAGGCGCGGGAGCTGGTGGCCCGCTTCGACATCGCCACGCCCTCGGTCCACGTGCCGGCCCGCAAGCTCAGCGGGGGCAACCTTCAGAAGCTGATCCTCGCCCGCGAGGTGGCGCGCGACCCGCGCCTCATCGTGGCGGCCTACCCCACGCGCGGGCTCGACGTGGGGGCCACCGAGAGCGTGCGGCAACTGCTCATCCGCGAGCGGGACGCCGGCGCGGCGGTGTTGCTCATCTCCGAGGACTTGGACGAGATCTTCATGCTGGCCGACCGCATTGCTGTGATGTACGAGGGCCGCATTGTGGGCGAAATGCCGGCCGAGGAGGCCGACTTGGAGACGGTGGGCCTGCTCATGGCCGGTGAGCAGGGCGTGGCACACGAGGAGACGGGGACGACCACTCATGGAGCTTGAACGACTGACCTCGCGCATTGGATTTCCCTATCACATTCGCGTTGAGCGCCGGCTGGAGCAGCCGGCGTGGATGGCGTGGGCGGCGCCGGTCATCCTGGTCGTGTTGGCCTTGGCCGTCGGCGGCCTGCTGTTGCGGCTGGCCGGCGCCGACCCCTGGTTCGTCTACCGCCGCATGGCGTCGGCCGCCTTTGGCTCCCGCTACGGGTGGTCGGACACCACCGTGAAGGCCACGCCTCTCATTTTGGCCGGGCTGGGCGTGGCCGTGGCCTTCCGCATGGGCCTGTGGAACATCGGCGCCGAGGGCCAGCTCCTCTTGGGGGCCTTCATGGCCACCGGCGTGGCCCTCCACTGGCTGCCGCCCGAGACGCCCCGCCCCCTGATGTTGACGGCCATGGCGTTGGCCGGCTTCGCCGGCGGTGCCCTCTGGGCCCTCGTGCCGGGGCTCCTCAAGGCGCGCCTCAACGTCAACGAGATCATCACCACCCTGATGCTCAACTACGTGGCCGCCTTCTGGAACAATTACTTCATCTACGGCCCCTGGAGCCTGCGGGGCTTTGGCCTCACGGCCCAATTTCCCAAGAGCGCCTGGCTGCCCCGCCTGGCCGACTACGGGAAGGCGGTGCCCGCCTTCCGGGGGCTCACCGCTCACCTGGGCATCCTGTTGGGCGTGGCCGCGGCCCTGGTGCTCTGGGTCGTGTGGCGGCGCAGCAAATGGGGCTTCGAGGTGCGCGTCATCGGGGACAACCCCAACGCGGCCCGTTACGCGGGCATGAACTTGACGCGCAACATCTTGTTGGCCATGGCCCTGAGCGGGGGGCTGGCCGGGCTGGCCGGCATGAGCGAGGTGGCCGGCGTCGTCCACCGCCTCCAGGAGCGCTTCTCCCCGGGCTACGGTTTCACGGCCATCATCATCGCCTGGCTCGCCAAGCTCAACCCTCTGGCCGTGATCCTGGTGGCCTATCTCTTCGGCGGCCTGCTGGTGGGCGGCGACGAAATTCAGCCCGCCGGCATTGCCCAGATGCTCCAGGGCACTATCCTCTTCGTGGTCGTCGGCGGCGAGATGCTCTTGCAATACCGGGTGCGCCTGGAGAGGCGCCCGTGAACGGGCAACTGTGAACTGAGAGCGGAGGTCATTGGCTGTGGAACTCGCCCTCCTCGTGAACGTGCTGGCGGCCGGCGTGCGCTCGGGCACGCCCATCCTTTTTGCGACCGTGGGCGAAATCTTCGCCGAGCGGGCCGGCGTGCTCAACCTGGGGGTGGAGGGCATGATGCTCATGGGCGCCATGAGTGCCTTCGGCGTGGCCCACGCCACGGGCAACCCGTGGCTGGGCCTGCTGGCGGCCGTGGGCGTGGGCGGGCTGCTGGCCCTGCTCCACGCCTTCATCACCGTCACCCTCCGGGCCGACCAGGTGGTCAGCGGCCTGGCCCTCACCTTCCTGGGCTCTGGCCTGAGTGCCGTGCTCGGCGCGCCCCTCGTCCAAGTGCGCCAAGCCCCCCGCCTGCCTTCCTGGTCCGTGCCCCTGTTGGCCGACATCCCGGTGGTGGGCCCCATTTTCTTCCAGCACAACGTGGCGGTCTACCTGGGCTTCCTGCTCGTGCCCCTGGCTTGGTTCTACCTCTACCGCACTCGGTGGGGGCTGGAGCTGCGGGCCGTGGGCGAGTACCCCGCCGCGGCCGACGTGCTGGGCGTGAACGTCTTCCTAGTGCGCTACGTCTACGTGATCGTCGGAGGGGGCTTGGCCGGCCTGGCCGGGGCTTCCCTGAGCCTGGCCGTGACGCCCCTCTGGATCGAGGGCATGACGGCCGGCCAGGGGTGGATCGCCGTGGGCCTGGTGATCTTCGCCGGGTGGGACCCCGTGCGGGCGGCCTTTGGGGCGTACCTCTTCGGCGCCATCCGCCGCCTGCCCCTCGACGCCCAGAGCATTCCCTTCTTCCTGCGCAACCCCACCTACGGCTACTTTCTCAACATGTTGCCCTATTTGTTCACCATCATCGTGTTGGTCATAGGCTCTCGGGAGGCCCTGCGCCGCCGCGTGGGCGCACCGGCCGCCCTTGGCATTCCCTACGTGCGAGAGGAGCGAGGCGCATGAGCGAACTTGTTTCCCCCGAACGCATTGCCCGCCTGCAGGAGCGCGTGGACGGCCTGCGGCAGACGCTCATCACCTTCCTGCGGGAGCTCTGTGCCATTCCCAGCTACGACGGCCAGATTCGCCAAGTGGGCGAGCGAGTGGCCGCCGAAATGGAGGCCCTGGGCTTCGACGAGATCTTCTTCGACAGCATGGGCAACGTGGTGGGGCGCATTGGACACGGCGACCGCGTTGTGCTCTACGACAGCCACTTGGACACCGTGGGCGTGGGCGATCCCGACGCCTGGGCGTGGGACCCCTTCGAGGGCAAGGTGGAGGATGGCATCCTCTACGCCCGCGGCGCCTGCGACGAGAAGGGCTCCACCCCCGGCATGGTCTACGGCTTGGCCCTGGCCCGCGAGCTGGGGCTGCTGGAAGGGTGGACCGCCTACTACTTCGGCAACATGGAGGAGTGGTGTGATGGCCTCGCCCCCCGCGCGCTGGTGGAGCACGAGGGCGTGCGCCCCGACTTCGTGATCATCGGCGAGCCCACCAAGATGGGCGTCTACCGCGGCCAAAAGGGGCGGGTGGAGATGAAAGTGGTGGCCAAGGGCAAGAGCGCCCACGCTGCCTCCAACCACTTGGGCGACAACGCCCTCTACACCCTGCTGCCCGTTATCGCCGGCGTGCGCGACCTCAACGACCGCCTGCCGTCCGATGATTTCTTGGGCCAAGGGCGCATCACCGTCACCCACATCGAGTGCCGCACGCCCAGCATCAACGCCGTGCCGGACGAGTGCACCATCATCATCGACCGGCGGGTGACGTGGGGGGAGACGAAGGAGGAGGCCGTGGCCCAAGTGGAGGCGCTTGTTCCCGAGGAGGCCCGCCACAAGGTGCGCGTGGAGATGTTGACCTACGAGGAGCCCTCCTACACCGGCTTCGTGCTCCCCGTGGAGAAGTATTTTCCCGCCTGGCTGTTGCCCGAAGATCACCTGCTCGTGCGGGCCGGGCGGGAGACGTGTCGGCTCCTCTGGGGGGCGCCGGCCCCCGTGGGCAAGTGGGGGTTCAGCACCAACGGCACCTACTGGATGGGCCACGCCGGCATCCCCAGCATCGGCTTTGGCCCCGGCGACGAGGTGCACGCCCACACCGTGCTCGACCAGGTGCCCCTGGAGGACGTGGTGCGGGCCACCGCGTGGTACGCCCTGCTGCCGGGCGTGCTGCGCGCTATGGGAGGGCTGTAGCGCTTCCTCCTGTGCACAAGGGGCGCGCGTGTAAGCCTGTCCCGTCCTAAAAAGACGATGAGCTCGGACAACGGAGGCGATCACCATGCAAACTCATCTGCGCGGACGCGATCTGATCACCACACAGGAGTGGACCAAAGAGGAGATCGAGACGCTCCTCGACGTGGCCTTCGACCTGAAGCGCAAGCGCGCGCTGGGCCAACCCCACCCGTACCTGCGCGACAAGGCCCTGGCCATGCTCTTCTTCTTCTCCAGCACCCGCACGCGGGCCAGCTTCGAGGCCGGCATGGCCCAACTGGGCGGCCACGCCGCCTTCATCGAGTCGCGCACGACCCAGATCGCCCACGGCGACACGCCCCGGGAGATTGGCCAGATCTTGGGCCGCTACTTCGACGGCATTGCCATCCGCCACTGCGATTGGGGCGTGGGCAACCGGTACATCCGCGAGGTGGCCGAGGCCAGCCGCGTGCCCGTCTTCAACATGCAGTGTGAGGTCTACCACCCGTTCCAAGTTCTGGCCGACCTGATGACCATCATCGAGAAGAAGGGCGACCCACGGGGCCAGACCATCGCCGTCTCCTGGGCCTATGCCTCCAGCTACCAGAAGCCCCTCAGCGTGCCCCAATCCCTCATCTTGCTCATGACCCGCTTCGGCATGAACGTGCGCCTGGTTCATCCCCCCGAGTACAACCTCATGCCCGAGATCGTCGAGCAGGCGGCCGAGAACGCCCGCAAGTACGGCGGCTCCTTCGAGCTCATGGACGACTTTGACGCCGGCTTCGAGGGCGCCGACGTGGTCTACCCCAAATCGTGGGGGTGTTGGCTGACCACCGAGGACCCCGAGGAGAGCGCCCGCATCGGCCAGAAGTACACCGACTGGATCGCCGACGAGCGGCGCATGGCCCTCGCCAAGCCCGATGCCATCTACATGCACTGCCTGCCCGCCGACCGGGACATCGAGGTGACCAATGAGGTCATTGACGGGCCCCAGAGTGTGGTGTACGATGAAGCTGAGAACAGACTGCACGTGCAAAAGGCGGTGCTGGCGCTGACGATGGCATAAGAGTAGGGCTTGCCGGCACCCCTCAACGGGGAGGAAGGTGCATGGGGCAACGGACACAACCGCTCGCCGTGGTGGCCATTGGGGGGAACTCGCTCATCCCCGACGCCGACCACACGGCCGTCCGGTACCAGTGGGATGCCGTGCGCGAGACGGCCCGCCACATCGCCGAAATGGTGGCCGAGGGCTGGAAGGTGATCGTGACCCACGGCAATGGCCCCCAAGTGGGCTTCATCCTGCGGCGCAATGAACTGGCCGCCCACGAGGTCCACACCACGCCGTTGGACCTCATCGTGGCCGACACCCAAGGGGCCATCGGCTACATGCTCCAGCAGGCTCTGGACAACGAGTTCCGCCGGCTGGGCGTTGCCCGTCAGGTCATCACCTTGGTGACTCAAGTCCTCGTGGACCGCGACGACCCCGCCTTCCGAGCCCCCAGCAAGCCCATTGGCGGCTTCCTGACCGAGGAGGAAGCCCAACGCTTTGCCGCCGACGGGTGGCCCGTGGTGGAGGACGCCGGCCGGGGGTGGCGCCGGGTGGTGGCCTCGCCCCGGCCGGTGAAGATCATCGAGGAGGAGGCCATCCGCACGGCGGCCGAGGCCGGCTGGGTCGTCATTGCCGTGGGGGGCGGCGGCATCCCGGTGGTGCGCAACCGCAAGGGCGAGCTGCGCGGCGTGGCCGCCGTAGTGGACAAGGACATGGCCTCCAGCCTGCTGGCCCGCGCCGTGCGGGCCGACCTCTTCCTGATCTCCACGGGCGTGGAGAAGGTGGCCCTCTTCTTCAACACCCCCCGCCAGCGCGATCTCGACCGGGTCACCGTGGACGAGCTGCGTCGCTACATGGCCGAAGGACATTTTGCCCCCGGCTCCATGTTGCCTAAAATTCAGGCGGTGTTGGAGTACATCGAGGCCGGCGGACCACGGGCCATCATCACCGATCCCCCCAACATCGTGCGGGCCCTGGGCGGCCAGACCGGCACCCACATTGTGACTTGATCGGGCAGAAGATGTCCGGGAGAGGAACCATGCACGTTGTCACGGCCTGGCTCCATTCGGACCTCATCCGCAAGCTCGACCGCGCGCTCATCGAGCCCCGCTTCCGGCCGCGCAGCTTGGCCGAGCGTCGCCAGGCGCGGGTGACCGCGGCCACGTTGCTCTTCATAGCCACCGCCTATGTCCTGGGCAACGTGCTGCGCCTTGTCGTCACAGGGCCCGGGCCGTGGCTCTCCTACGCCCTGCCGGTCAACGCCCTCCTCTACGTGGCCTACATCATTGGGAGAACCTCCTGGTACAAGCTCAGCGCCTGGGGGGCCTTGGCCCTCATGGGGGGCGTCGTGCTCCAACAGCTCGCCGCGCTCGAAACGCCCACGGAGTACGAGGTCTTCCTGGTGTTGATCTGGTTCCTCTACCTCCTCTACTTGGCCGCCATTATGCTTCCCCTGCGCCACTTCTGGCTCTACGGGGGCATTTTCTTCGCCGGCACCATGGCCGTTGTGATTGCCGTGCCCGAAATCACCTCCGGCCACGTGATACTGCCCCTGATCCTGTACGGGGGGAGCGTCACCGTGCTCACGTGGACGGCGTGGGTGATGGAGCGCAGTCTCCGCGAAGTCCAGGAAAACGAGGACCGGCTCCGAGCCCTGCTGGCCGTGGTGAACGAGGCCATCGTGCTCCACGACGGCGTGCGAGTGCTCGACGTCAACAACGCCTTCGAGCGCATCTTCGGCCGCACACACGCCGAGGTGGTTGGTCGCCCGGTCCACGAGGTGGTGTCGGCCGAGATGCTGGCCGGCGCCGAACACGGCGAGGAGGAGCCCATTCGCTGGCAGCGGGCCCCCGGCGACGTGCGGTACGTGGAGGTGGCCCAACAGCCCACCCGCTACCGGGGCCGGCCGGCCTTCGCCCTCCGCGTCCACGATGTCACCGCCCGGGTGCGCGCCCAGCAGGAGCTCGAGCGCCAATACCACTTTCTCCTGGAGGTCATCAACGCTCTGGAGTCGCCCTTCTACGTCCTCGACGCCGAGACGTATGAGATTGTGCTGGCCAACAGGGCCGCCGCCAAGGACGGCATTGGCCGTGGGGCCACCTGCTACGCCGTCACCCACCTGCGCGAGACACCCTGCGACGGCCTGGAGCACCCCTGTCCCCTCCAGCGCGTGAAGGAAACCCACCGCCCCTACACCGTGGAACACATCCACTACCGCGCCGACGGTTCCCCTTACTTCGCCGAAGTTCACGGCTATCCCCTCTTCGACGATGAGGGGCGCGTGCGCTACATGGTGGAGTATTCCGTGGACGTGACCGAGCGCAAGCGCATGGAACAGCAGCTCCGGGAGGCGTTCGAGGCCGTCAAGCGGGCCAGCGAGTTCAAGAGCAACTTGCTGGCCAACATGAGCCACGACGTGCGCACGCCCTTGGGGGGCATCATCGGGTACGCCGAGATGTTGCGGGAGGGCGTGCTCGAGGGCGAGGAGGTGGAGGAGGCGCTGGACCACATCATCACCAGCGCCCAATACCTGCTCGACCTCACCGAGGGCATCCTCCACCAGGCCGAGTTGGAGTCGGGGACCATCCGCCTGGTGCCCACCCGTTTCATCCCCTATGAACTCCTGGCCACTGTGGAGCCGCTCGAGGACGTGGCCCGCGCCAAGGGGGTCGATTTTCGGATGGAGGTGGACGAGCAGTTGCCGGACATGGTGTACGGTGACATCTTCTGGCTGCGCCGCATTCTCTACAACCTGGTGGACAACGCCATCAAGTTCACCGACGAGGGATACGTGGCCGTGCGCGTGCGCCACGTGGACGAGGCGCGTTGGGCCATCGAGGTGGAGGACACCGGTCAAGGCATCCCCGAGGAGGAGCAGGAGCGCATCTTCGAGGCCTTCTACCGGGTCGATCCCTCGCTGGTGGGCGACAAGCGGGGCTCTGGGCTCGGGCTGGCCAGCGTGAAGCAGCTCGTGGACCTGATGGGCGGCGAAATCCGCCTCCACAGCCGGCCCGGAGAGGGCTCGATCTTTACAATTTTCCTCTCATATGGCTAGGAATCGTGGGGCGGTCCGGCAGGCGGGTTGTTGGCCGTTGCGCACAGTTCTGGCAAGATGCCGGCCGAGCGAAAGGGAGGTGTGATGTGAGCTGGCCGCTGGCATTGGTGGTCGAGGACGACGTGGCCCAGGCGAACATCTTCAGGCGGGCTGTGGAGATGGCCGGCTACGTGGTGGAACACTGCGACACGGGCACGGCGGCGCGGGAGTTCCTGGCCGCCAATGCCCCCTATCTCGTGATCCTGGACTTGCACGTGCCCGGCATCTCCGGCGCCGATCTGCTGGCATACATCCGACAGCAACCCCACCTCCAGGCCACCCGCGTCATTTTGGCCACCGCCGACCCGCGCCTGGCCGAGATGTTGGAGGCCCAGAGCGACCTGGTGCTGCTCAAGCCCGTGAGCTTCGTCCAGCTCCGCTCCTTGGCCGAACGGCTGAAGTTGGCGGCCGATGTGTAGGGAGCAGCCGCCTGGAAAGAGGACGATGCACAGCCCCATACCCCAACTGACCGCGTGCGACGCCATCACGTGCCTGCGCTGCCTCGTCTGCGGCGCCGAGTACGCGCCCGAAGAGGTGCGCTACGTCTGTCCGCATCACGGCAGCGACGGAGTCCTCGACGTCGTGTACGACTACACGGCCATTGCCGCCCGCGCCGACCGGGATGCCCTGTCCGCCCGGGCTGAGCTCGACATGTGGCGTTATCTCCCCCTGCTGCCCGTGGCCGATCCCTCCTTGCGCCCCCCGCTGGCCGTGGGGTGGACGCCCATCGCCCGCGCGGAGCGACTGGGACGCCGTTTGAGCCTTTCCCATCTCTGGGTGAAGGACGAGGGGCGCAACCCAACCGCCTCGCTCAAGGACCGCGCCAGCGCCCTGGCCGTGGTCAAGGCGCGCGAGGCCGGCTTCTCCACCATCACCACGGCCAGCAGCGGCAACGCGGCCGCGGCGCTGGCCGGCATGGCGGCCAGCGTCGGCCTGCCGGCGGTCATCTTCGTGCCGGCCACGGCGCCCGAGGCCAAAATCGCCCAGCTTCTCGTCTACGGCGCCACGGTCGTGCTCGTGGAGGGCACTTACGATCAAGCCTTCGATCTCTGCATCGAGGCGGCCGACAGGCAGGGCTGGTATTGCCGCAACACGGCGTACAACCCCTACATGACCGAGGGCAAGAAGACGGCCGCCTATGAGATCGCCGAACAGTTGGGGTGGGAGGTGCCCGACTGCATCTTCGTCGCCGTGGGCGACGGGTGCATTATCGGCGGCCTGCACAAGGGATTTCGCGACCTGCACGCCCTCGGCTGGATCGACCGCGTGCCCCGGCTGATGGGCGTTCAGGCCGAGGGGAGCGCCGTGCTCCACCATGCCTGGCGGCGCGGCACGGACGAGATCACCCCCATCGTGCCCCGGACAATCGCCGACAGCATTAGCGTGGGCGTGCCCAGGGACCGCCTGAAGGCGCTGCGGGCCGTGCGCGAGACGGGCGGCGCCTTTGTGGTCGTCTCGGACGAAGAGATTCTGGCCGCCATGCGCGAGCTGGCCCGCCTGACGGGCGTCTTCGCCGAGCCGGCGGCGGCCGCGGCCTGGGCGGGCGTGCGCCGTGCCCTGGCCGACGGCCTCGTCCACAGGGACGAGCGCGTGCTGGTGCTCGTCACCGGCAACGGCCTGAAGGACATCCCGGCGGCCATGCGGGCCGTTGAGGGAGACGGCAGGATCGTGCGCCTGGCGTCGTCGTCCGAGGCCCTCGAGGAGTGGCTGGCCCAGGCGGAAGGGTGAACTGAACGTGCCACGGGCGTCGAACACATCGCCCGTGGCGTGCCGAAGCGCGTGTGGTATGGCACACCTTCACCCTGACTTCTCACGACTCTGGAAGCACCAGGAAAGGGAGGAGACAATTACCATGTCCATCGTTCCCGGCCCGACCTACGCCGAAATGTGTCACCCGATCACCCTGCCGCGCCGGCTGCGCGAGCGGGTGGCCGGCGTCGAGGACGAATTCGACCCCCTCAACCTCTTCCGCATCACGTGGAAGCCGGACGGCCTGGCCGTCCACCACGTGGTGTTGCCCCGCCAACTGACGGGCGTGGCGTGCAACGTGATCGTGTTGCTCGGCGATCACTTCCCCAGCGGCAGCCACAAGGTGGGGCCGGCCTATGCCACCTTGGCCGAAGCCGAGGCGTTCGAGGGACTGCGCCCCGGCCAGAAGACCATCGTGGGGCCCAGCACGGGCAACTTCGGCATCGGCACGGCCTATGTGGCGCGGCTCAAGGGCTACCGTGCCCTCGTCGTCATGCCCGACGACATGAGCGACGAGCGCTACGAGCGCATCCGCCGCTACGGGGGCGAGCTCGACTTGACGCCGGGCACCGAGAGTGATGTGATCCTCACCCTGGAGCACACCCACGAGCAGTACATGCGCAACCCGGAGTACAAGGTGCTCGCCCAGTTCGAGCTGTTGCCCAATTACCGCTTCCACCGGCACGTGACCGGAAGCGCAGTCCTGGAGGTGGCCCGGCAGTACGGCAACGGCCGCGTGGCTGCCTTCGTGAGCGCGCCGGGCAGCGCCGGCACCTTGGCGGCCGGCGACGCGGTCAAACAGCACTTCCCCGACGCCGTTGTCGTGGCCGTGGAGCCCCGCCAGTGTCCCACGCTCTTCAACGGCGGGCAGGGGGTCCACCGCATCGAGGGGATCGGCGACAAGATGGTGACGCTCATTCACAACGTGCTCACCACCGACTACGTGATGCTCGTCCACGATGAGGAGACCATCCGGGGCACCAAGGTGCTCCAGGACGGCGCCGACGTGCTGGTGGAGACTCTTGGAGTGCCGCGCGAACAGGCCGAAGCACTGCGGGGCCACTTCGGCCCCAGCGGCGTCTGCAACGTCATCGGCGCCATCAAGACGGCCAAGCTGCTGGGACTGGGGCCCGACGACAACGTGGTCACAGTGGCCACCGACGGCTTCGACCGCTACCCGAGCGTCATGCGCGACTTGGAGGCGCGCTGGGGCCGGGCCATCACCGCCGACGACCTGGAGATGTGGGCCAAGGCAGCCTTCTTGGGCGCCACCGCGCACGAGGTGCTCGACGTGCGCTCGGCCGGGGCCAAGCGGCGTTTGCACGAGATGAAGAAGGCGCTCTGGGCGCGCTTCGGCTACGACGAGGCCTACCTCGACCGCATGATGACGCCCGACTTCTGGGAGGAGGAGTACGCCCGCATTCCCGAGATCGACGCGGCCATTCTGGCCCTGCGGGATGGGTGACAGGGAACTCTCCCACAGGGCGTGGTGCGCGCGTGAAGTGAGGGGGCTGACGGGAAAAGGAGAGCCGGCCATGCGAGGTGCTGTTGTCTGTGGTCTGTTGCTCGTGTTCGCGGGGTGGCTGGCCGCCTCGCCGCTGCACGCCAACGTGTACGGCGGTTACGATCCGGCCCAACATCCGGCAGAGCGCGTTTTGGAGGAGGCGCTCACGGTCTATTGGGGCAACGTGGCCCGCGAGCAGAACGGCGTGGCCCCGCTGCGGTGGAACCGCCAGTTGACCTACGCTTCCCGCTGGTTCTCGTGGGATTCCACGGAGAACCGGCCCTCCGGCTTCTGCGGCCACCAGGACACGCTGGGCACCTGGCCCAGTGACCGCACCCGGGCGTTTGGCTACTTGGGCCGCTCCGGGGCGGAGAACGCCTTCTGTGGGTATCTGGCTCCCAAGGACGCCATAGACGGGTGGATGGAAAGCCCCGGCCACCGCGCGAACTTGCTCGACCCCAACTCCCGCGAGGTGGGCATCGGTTACTACCGGCGCGACAGCGACGGCCGCGGCTACATCGCCCAGAACTTCGGCGTGGACCCGGCCTTCGCGCCCGTCATCGTGGCCAATGAGGCGCTCACCACGACGAGCCCCACCGTTCCCCTCTACATCTACCAGAGCGAGGAGGAACAGAGCTTTGCGGGAAGCTCTCCGGCCACGGCGATGATGATCGGCGAGGACATCTGCTTCGGCGACGCGACCTGGCAGCCTTTCGCCTCGCAGGTGTCGTGGACGCTTTCCGAGCGCCCCGGCTGGAAGACGGTCTACGTGAAAACACGGGACCGCTTCGGCCGCACCCGCGTGGTGAGCGACACGATCTACCTGGGTGCCTCCCTGCCCCTGGCGGAGCTGGAGCGCATGGGGCCGGCCTCCCGGAGCGCCACGGTGACAATCCTCGCGTTGGACAGCCGGGGCTTGCCCTACGTGGAGCTCAGCCTGGGGTGGCTGGCCGACGACACCTTCGACAGTTTTACGCTGTGGTGGGGCAACGGAGAACGGGTCAACGACCCGGATGCCCTGGGCGGCACGGCCTACCGCCTCTTTCCCGGCGACGGCGAATCGTTCGCCTGGGTGTACGACACGGCCTTTTACAAGAACGTGCCCATGGTGGCCTACGTCCGCCTGAAGGTGAACGACAACACCTCCCCCGAGGAGGTGGCCCGCTTCGAGGTCTCCGGCGGCGGTGTGACCTACGGTCCCCTGAGCATTCGGGGCACGGACTTCGACGCGCCCAACGTGTACCAGGAGTTCCGCCTCCCCTTCGTCTTCCACGACAACGCCGATGACCCGTTCCTCATTTTCAAGTTCTGGCGCTCGGGCACGGCCGACGTGTACGTGGACGCGGTCTCCATCTTCACGGCGCCCCAGCCGGTGACCACGCCCTTCGTGTGGCGCGTGCCCGGCGGCAACTACCGGGGGCAGGGCATCTGGGCGCGCTTCAGCGACGGCGCTACCACGTTCACGGAGATCGTCGAGCTGCCCACGACACGCCCCGCCTTGAACGCGCTGCCCGAAAGAGTGACCGTCATGGCCTCTCCCGGCCAACCGCCGCGCCCGTTTCGCCTTGCCGTTGTGGAGAAGTGCGGCCCCATCGCGTGGCGCGCCGAGGCGAACCAGAGCTGGCTTCAGTTGACCGCCGGGCCCACCTACGTGGACATCGCCTTTGACATCGCTGCCCTCTCCCCGGGAACCCACACGGCCGTGATCTCCCTCATCCCGGAGGACTCGAGCACAATGGCGGCCAAGGTGCCCGTGACCCTCTTCCTGGTGGAGGAGCTCTTCCGCGTCTACCAGCCCGTGGTCATCAGCGCGCGGTGAGGGAGGCGATACCTTGATTGACTCCGTTTCACTTGCGCCGAAGCCCGGAGCGCGTACAATGTCCGCGTCAGCAGCGTGGCCAGCCGGTGAGCCACCTGCCGGCACTGCCGACAACTGAAGAGAGGATGTTGCCCCGCCGTCCTGTGCGGGGTCGCGTCCGTTGGGGGAGTCCGGGGGAGCCGGGCTGAGAGGGCGGCCGTGAATCCGCCGCCGACCCCTCGAACCTGATCTGGGTCATACCAGCGCAGGGAAACGGACTCGTGCGTCGGTCAAGACCGCCCTGAGCTGGCGGTCTTTTTTGTTTTTTCCGTCTCGGCGGTTGGTGGTCAACAACCTGTTCATCTCAGAGGAGGTCTTCCATGCTCACACAACTGGAAGCCGCCCGTCAGGGGCGCATCACCGAGCAGATGGCCTACGTGGCCGCCCAAGAGGGCCTCGAGCCCGAGAGGGTGCGCGAGCTGGTGGCGGTCGGCCGGGTGGTGATCCCGGCCAACCCTCACCACACGTCGCTCACTCACTTCACCGCCATCGGGGAGGAAATGCGGGTGAAGGTCAACGCCAACATCGGCACCTCCTACGACTACGTCAACGTGGACGAGGAGGTGGAGAAGGCCCGTGTCGCCATCCGGTACGGAGCCGACACCGTGATGGATCTCTCCACCGGCGGCGACTTGTCGGCCATCCGACAGCGCATTTTGGAGGTCTGCACCGTGCCCTTGGGCACAGTGCCCATCTACGAGGCCGAGTTCCGCGCCGCATCCCGCTCCAGTGTCTTCGACATGACGGCCGACGAGATGTTTCAGGTCATCGAGGAACACGGACGCCAGGGGGTGGACTACATCACCGTACACGCCGGCGTCACCTTGGAGACCTTGCGCCGCTACCGGCAGAGCGAGCGCGTCACCGGGATCGTCTCCCGTGGGGGCGGGCTGATGGCCGCTTGGATGCTCAAGAACGGGCGCGAAAATCCCCTCTGGGAGCGCTTCGACGATCTTCTGGAGATTGCCCGCGAATATGACATGACCCTTTCCCTGGGCGATGGGCTGCGCCCGGGGAGCATCGCCGACAGCACCGACCGCGCCCAGCTCCAGGAGCTCATCCTCATCGGGGAGCTCGTCGAACGGGCTCGCCGTGCCGGCGTACAGGCTATGGTGGAGGGGCCCGGCCACATCCCCCTCGGCGAAATCCAGGCCAACGTCCAGGTGCAGAAGCGGCTCACAGGGGGTGCGCCCTTCTACATTCTGGGCATGTTGCCCGTGGACACAGGCGCCGGCTTCGACCACATCGTGGGTGCCATCGGCGGGGCTGTGGCCGGCTGGCACGGCGCCGACATGCTCTGCTACCTGACTCCGGCCGAGCACTTGGGCCTGCCCACGGTGGAGCACGTGCGCGAGGGTGTCATCGCCTTCAAGCTCGCCGCCCACATCGCCGACGTGGCCCGTGGCCGGCGGATCGACGTGGAGCGCAACCGCCACATGAGTGAAGCCCGCTATGCGCTCGACTGGGAGCGCCAGTTCCAGTTGGCCCTCTACCCCGAGGAGGCACGCCGGCTGTACGCGGAACGGGGATCACACACGCGCGCGTGCAGCATGTGTGGGCCCTTCTGCCCCATGAACTTGGTCGAGGCCGTGCTCCGGCACCACGTGCCCGTGGACGCCCTGGCGCCCGCGTAGTCATACCACGGCGGGGCAGGAGGGCGGGCGGAACGTCCTCCTGCCCGCCTTCACCCGTTCGTCTGCGCCGTGTTCCTGTGTCCCCTTCCGTTTGCCCTGGGGAAGGGGGTGGAGTACAATTTTCACGTCTGCCTTTGGTTCTGAAGCGAACGCCCGCTGCCCTCTGTGCTCTTCTTGGCTCCGCCTCCGTTGTTCCGGCGAACGTCGTGGTGACGCCGCTGAAGTGAAGGGGAAAAGGCGAACTTCCCCATATACCGAAATGATGGAGAAAGGAAAGGAGATGGAACCCACCCTCGTCACCGTGACGGTGCCCTATGAAGCCCTCCGCAAGGCCATTCAACTCTGCAATGCTCACGCGCTCCAACTGCGCCGGGAAGGGGCCAGGGACCCACGTCGCCTGCACTATCTGCTCGACACGGCCGGCGAGTACGAACAGGTGGCCGAGGCGTTGGAGAGAGCCCTGCGCCAGGCGCTCAACACACGTTGAGGCAGGAGAGTGACCAACCCGTTCCGATTTCCCGAGGAGCAAGCTCAGCTTCCCGAACCGGCCATCCTGATCATCTTCGGCGTGACCGGTGACTTGGCGCGCCGCAAGCTCATGCCGGCCCTCTACAACTTGGCGCGGGAGAACCTCCTGCCGGCCCGCTTCGCCGTGGTGGGCTTTGCCCGCAGCGACTGGAACGACGGGAAGCTGCGCGCCGAGATGCGGCGCGCTGTGGAGGCCTTCTCCCGGACGCCTCTTCTCGGCCCCGTGTGGGAGGAGTTCGCCCAACACCTCTACTACTTCCGCTCCCACTACGACGACGCCGAGGGCTTTCGCCGGCTCGACGAGTGCCTCCAGGAGTTGGACGCCCGGTACAACATCCCCGGCAATCGCCTCCATTACGTGGCCACCCCTCCCGTGGTCTTCCAGCAGATCATCCGCCACATTGGCCTGGTGGGCCTCAACCGGCCGCGCACCCCCGGAAGCTGGGTGCGCGTGGTGATCGAGAAGCCCTTTGGCACCGATCTGGCCTCGGCCCGCCAGCTCAACGCCAGCGTGGGGCAGGTCTTCAGCGAGGATCAGGTCTTCCGCATTGACCACTACTTGGGCAAGGAGACGGTCCAGAACTTGCTCGCCTTCCGCTTCGCCAACAGCATTTACGAGCCTCTCTGGAACCAGAAGTACATTGACCACGTGCAGATCACGGTGGCCGAGTCGGTGGGCATTGAGACGAGGGCTGGCTTCTACGACCAGACGGGTGCCCTGCGCGACATGGTCCAGAACCACATGATGCAGCTCCTCTCCCTCATGGCCATGGAGCCGCCCGTGGCCCTCGAGGCCAACGCCGTGCGCGACGAGAAGGTCAAAGTCCTGCGCGCCATCAAGCGGCTGGCTCCCGCCGACGTGTCCAAGGCCGTGGTGCGAGGACAATACGGGCCTGGGGCCATTCACGGCCAGCCGGTGCCCGGCTACCGCCAGGAGCCCGGCGTTCACCCCAACTCCACCACGGAGACCTACGTTGCCATGAAGCTGGAGATCGACAATTGGCGCTGGGCTGGCGTGCCCTTCTACCTGCGCACCGGCAAGCGGCTGCCCAAGAAGATTAGCGAAATCGCCGTCTACTTCCGCACGCCACCCCAGCTTCTCTTCGAGCGGGGTGAGTTCGACCACGCCTTCACCACCAACGTGCTCTCCATCCAAATCCAGCCCAACGAGGGCATTTCCCTCACCTTCAACGCCAAGGTGCCCGGCTCCGAAATGCGCATTCGGCCGGTGGTGATGGACTTTCGCTACGGCAGCAGTTTCGGCCTGAGCACGCCGGAAGCCTACGAGCGGCTCCTGCTCGACGCCTGGCAGGGGGATGCGACGCTCTTCATCCGCGCCGACGAGGTGGAGGAGTCCTGGCGCCTGCTCACTCCTGTGCTGGAGACGTGGCAGCGAATGCCCCCGCCCGATTTTCCCAATTATCCCGCCGGCACGTGGGGCCCCTCGGACGCGGACGTGCTGCTGGCCTTGGACGGGCGCCGCTGGCGCCGGCTGTGAGGTGTGTGATGAGAGCGCGTTCGGACTCCCTCCCCCTCCACGCTTCGAGGCCCGTTCCCCCCGATCACGTCATGGTCGAGCTGGCCCGCCTCTGGCAGGAGATGACGGCCGCTCTGGGGCGCCCGGTGATGCGGGCGCGGGCCATGACCATGATCGCCTTCACCGACGACCCTGAACGGCGCCACCAGGTGCAAGACGTGCTCATGGCCCTGAACCGGCACCACCCGAGCCGTGCCGTGCTGGTCATCGCCCGGCCGAGCGGTGTCTCCCACCTGGAGACGTGGGCCTCGGTGCAGTGTCACCGCCTGCCCGGCGACGCCGACGCTCCCGTGCTCTGCACCGAACAGGTCACCGTCGAGGCGACCACCGGGGCCCTCGACCGGGTGACGAGCCTCATTCTGGCCCTTGTGGTGCCCGACGTGCCCGTTGTGGTCTGGTGGCTTGGGGACCCCGCGCCACGGCGCCCGCCCTTCGACACCCTCTTCCCCCTGGCCGACCTCTTCATTCTCGACGCGGACACTTTCCGAACGCCCTTCATCTCGCTCAGGGACGAGGCGCGCCTGCGCACGACAGCCGGCCGGCGCACTCTGGTCACCGACTTGGTCTGGCACCGCCTGGCCGGGTGGCGGGCCCAAGTGGCCCACCTCTTCGACGCGCCCACGTGGGCTGCCCGCCTGCTCGATGTCGCCCGGGTCGAGCTGCGGTTCGTTCCCCTCGACACGGCCGGAACCTTTCCGGCCGAGGCCTTCTTCATGGCCGGCTGGCTGGCCGGCAGCCTGAAGTGGCGCCCGCGCGCTGCCGGGGCCGGCCCGGGCAGCGGAGAGTACCGCCTGGAGTTCCGCGGGCCGGCCGGCAACGTCCACGTCCTCATTGCCCCGGCGCAGGGGGAGACGGCCCACGCGGCCGGCCGGCTCGTCACCCTGGAAATGCGGACGGGCGAACGCCCTCCCCTGCGGCTGCTCCTCTCACGGGCCGGGCGCCCCCAATGTTTGGACGTGCTCGTCTTCCGGGGCGACCACGAGCGCTTTCACCACGTGGCTGCCTGGCACTCCCTGCCCCTGCCGGCCTGTCTGGCCAAGGTGATCATGCACGCCCACCCTGACGATGCTCTGAGCACGGCGCTCCACGCCTTGGCACCGCTGGCCGAGGAGCTGGCTGACGGTGAGATCACCGCGTGACTGCCGGCAGGTAGACCACGGAAGTGGCGAACTCGTCGGCGCCGATGTCCGGGGCAGCACCTATGGGCCGAGGTGTGCCCTCGAAGTCAAAGGCCACGTCGGTGGCGATGCCCGCGTCCACGGCCGCTGAACCGCTCGTCAGGCGGTAATCGTGGGCGGCTGGGTCCTGGAAGGCCGGGTCGCCGGTGATGGCCTGCGTGCTCGCCAGGGAGCCGACGGTGTTCTGCCCGTTGGCCCACATGCCACTGCCCCAGAGCGTGGCCTGTAAGGTCACCGTGGTGTCGGCCGACGCCTCAACGCCCACCACGTGCCTGGCCACG
This sequence comes from Ardenticatenaceae bacterium, assembly GCA_026989095.1. Lineage (GTDB taxonomy): Bacteria > Chloroflexota > Anaerolineae > Ardenticatenales > Ardenticatenaceae > WFWG01. The sequence continues at coordinate 1,958 of JALSKA010000135.1, read as the reverse complement.
ATGGCGTTCGTCACGGTCACCGTGCTCTTCGCGTCCACGAGGATGCCCTTGCCCGCACCACCCCCTGTGTTGGCCACCAGCGAGGCGTGGATCACGCGGACATCGGGGGCCTGGAACACGTGCAGGCCTCCGCCGCCAACTGTGGCCTCGTTGGCTGCCATCACGGTGTTCTCCAGCACGACTTTGTCCGTGGTGGCCACGTAGATGCCCCCGCCCCACGTTGCGCGGTTGCCCAGGAGCACGTTGTCGCTCATCGTGACCGAGGAGCCAGCGCTGATCCTGACGCCGCCTCCTTGGAGTGCCACATTGTCCTCAAACCTGTTGCGGCGCAGGAGGTGCTCCTTCGGGCTGCTGAGGAACATGCCGCCGCCGTGGTTGGCCGTGTTCCCGCGGAACGTGTTCATCTCCACCAGGTACCCCCGGCCCCCAAGCGGGTAGAAGCCCCCGCCGTACTGGGCCGTGTTGGAGATGAACTCGCTTCCCCGAACGACGACGCGGCTCGCATACGTGGTGCGCATCCCCCCTCCCCACCGGGCCGCGTTGCTCACGAAACGGCTGTTGACGACGGTGAGCACCGCACCCGTGCCGGCGAAAATGCCGCCCCCGGTGGAGGGAACGCCGATGTCCGTCGATGCCGTGTTGCTCATGATGGTGCTGTTCACCACGGTCAACGTAATGGGCCCGCCCGAGGCGACGTAGATGCCGCCGCCGGCGTCCGGCTCCGACGGGGAATTGCCCCCCAAGCCGGCGGCCTGGCCGTTGACAACCGTGAGGCCGTCGAGCACAACGGTGGCCGTGCCGGTGATCAGAATCACCCGCCGGTCACCCTCACCGTCCAGCGCCGAGACGTAGCTGGAGGGATCCCGCACCAGGGCGCCGGGGAGCCCGTCCCATCCCCCGGCCAAGGTGATGCTCTTGGTCACGGTGATCACGGCCGGCCCGCTGCCCGTGTAGGTGCCGCCGGCCACGTAAATCGTGTCGCCGTCGTGTGCCTGCGCCAAGGCCGTCTTCAGCGTACAGGGGGCCGACTGGGTGCAGGCGCTCCCGCCGCCGGCCGGCGCTGCAAAGAGCGGCGTGGCCGCCGGCTCAGAGCGGGCCAAGGACGTGACCCCCCACAGCAGGACCGCGGCCGAAACGAGGGCCGCAACGACCGGCCCCAGGACAACGAGCGTGCGTGTGCCCATGACGTTCCTCCTTGTGAAAATAGAGCAGGGTGGGTGCTCCCAACACACCTTCGGGTCCCACCCTTTGAGATTTGGTAAGGGCGAGTGGTGTGAGGCCGGTCTGTTCTGGGGGAACTGAGACCGAAGGTTGCTGTGGAGGGGAAAGAGGGCTGCTCAGACACTCACCCGACGGATGTGGAAGTATACACGGAAACGGAGAGGCGCCCAAAATGGCGCCCCTCCTCCGCGTGTGCCAATGGCCGAGGCTAGCGCATTTGTGGCGCGCGGCGGATCGGCCGGCGGACAAAGGCGTCGCAGGAGACGCCGGCCAGCGCTCGCGAGAAGCAAATCTCGCGCACTCCGTTCCACCGCCGTGGCGGGTGGGCCCGCTCCCAAATGTGCTGCTTGGGATCGGCCGGCGGCCGCCGGCGTGAGAGGAGCAGCGCCAACAGCCCTGTCACCTGTGGCGTGGCGAAGGAGGTGCCGTGCCACCGCACGTAGCCGCCGCGCAACACGTCCTCCTTGAAGCGCGAGGGACCGGGGTCCATGATGACGCCCGTGGAGGGTGCGGCCACCACCCCCTCGTTCGAGAAGCGCGCGTAGGCCGTGGGCTTGTGGGCGCCGGCCACGGGGATCACCCGGCGTGCTGTGGCCGGTGAGTCGGCGTAGTACCCGTAGGCGGCCGGCTCAACGGGATTTTCGGGGCGCCCGTCCGAATCGTTCCCGGCCGCACAGACAAACCAGTGTCCCCGTTGGGCAGCCGTGTCCACGGCGTAGAACATGGCACACGATTCC
>JALSKA010000134.1 GCA_026989095.1 Ardenticatenaceae bacterium | reverse complement strand
CGCCCAAGGAGAGGCGCACTGTGATCGTGTGCCAGCCCGTTCGCCGCGTCGTAGCCCCTTTCACCATCCCCACGCCCCCGTTTCCTACCCCGACGTTAACGCCCACCCCATCGCCCACGCCCACGCCCTCGGGCCCTACGCCCACTCCGTATCCGCCGGAGGCTCTTGTGGGCTCCATCCTCTTCTGGTCTGACCGGGACGGTGAGCCGGCCCTCTACGTGATGGACCCCGATGGCCGGAGGCAACGCCGCCTGGAAGGGCCGTGGGCTGAACTCTACTACGAAGAGGCCGCCAAGGCCGATGTGGTCTCCCCCGACGGGCGCCTGATCGCCTACTCGGACGAGGAAGCGGCCGATTTCGACCTGTTCATCTACAACCTGCGTGAGGGGTGGGCCTGGCAGGTGACCGAGGGGCCGGCCCTCGAATATGAGCCTGCCTGGTCGCCTGACGGCAGAACTGTGGCCTTCACGTCACGTGAAGGGGGCCAGGACCGCATCTTTCTGGTCACTGTGACGGGCGGGGACGTGCGCCCCCTCACCGGCTCGCTCGAGGGACAGAGCCGGCGCCCAAGTTGGTCGCCTGATGGGCGCCGCGTTGCCTTCACCTATGAGGAAAACGGCCGCACCCAAATCTGGACCATTGGCGCCGACGGGAGAGGGCCCCGCAACATCAGCCGGTCAGAGGCCAATGACTGGGGCGCGGTGTGGGTCAAGCGCCCGCCGAGGCCGGCGGAGCTGCCGCCGACCACGTTCATCGTCATCACGAGCACGCCCACGCCCCAGAATGTTTTCGTGGCGGCCACCCGGGTGGCGCTGGCCACCCTACAGGCCACCACGACCGGCACGCCCACGCCCTTGCCCCCCAACGCCGTCACGGCAACGCCCACGTTTACTCCCCTGGTGGTCACGGCGACGCCCACGCCCGGCAACCGTGCCACGGCCACGGCCGTGCGGCTGCTGGCCACAGCCGTGGCGGCCACCACCGGCACGCCCACGCCCCTGCCGGCGGGCGCGTGGGTGGTGACTGCCACGCCCACGCCCACGCCAACGCCCACGCCCACGTTGACGCCCACGCCCACGCCTACCCCCACGCCCGTTTTCATCTACCTGGCCGATCTCACTCCCACACCACGCCGATCAGGGCCCACCCCGACGCCAACGGGAATTCCCGACGTGTTGCGGGGGAAGATTCTCTTCAAATCGGACCGCCTGGGACGGGAAGCCATCTTCATGATGGACCCGGACGGGAGCAATGTGGCCCTGTTGACCAACCCCTGGCCCTATGAGTGGGCCTTGGAGCAGGAGCGCCTCTCGCCCGACGGCCGGCGCAGGGTGTTCGTGAAGTTCGTCAACCGTGCCTATCAGCTCTTCATCTTCGATGCTGCCTTGGGCGTCGAGGTGCAGCTCACGCGCTTCGGCGAGCGCACCCGGGCTTGGGCGCCCTCCTGGTCGCCGCTCGGGGATCGCATAGCCTTCACCTCGAACGACAGCGGCAACGATGAAATTTGGGTCATCAACGTGGACGGGTCCCGCGCCGTTCACATCACCGACAACACGTGGGAGTGGGACCACCACCCGAGTTGGTCGCCCGACGGCTCGCAGATCGTCTTCAGCTCCAACCGCGTCACCGGGTGGCGGAACATCTGGGTCATGGACGCCGACGGCGGGAACCCGCGCAACCTCAGCGGGTGGTGTGAGTGCAACGACTGGGACCCGGTGTGGGTGAAGGATTAGACCTCGTCGGAGTCGAGGCCGTGGGCGCGGCGGTAGGCGGCGATGGCCTCGCGGGCGGCCTCGAGCTCGGCCAGGCGTTGGGCGGCCGGCCCGGCGAACACCTCCTCCCACTTGGCCAAAAGGGCTTCCGTCTGGACGAGCAGGGTGCGCAGCGGGGCAAAGAGCCGGGCCACGAGGGCGTCGGCTAGGCGAACGCGCACAGTTTCGCCCTCGCGGGGGAAGTAGCGTTGGCGCAGGGGCGCGATCACGTCAGTGTTGATGGAGGCCACGGCGTCCGGCAGGCTGGCCAGCAGATTCTGGAGGCGTTCGACCAGGGCCAGCAACCGGTCGCCAAGGCCGAGGGGGATGTACTGCAGGAGGGAGCGGAAGAAACGGCCCAGCCGTTCGCCCACAGGCCCGGCGCGCTCTCCCATCTCGGCCAGCCCATCTTCCAGCGCGGCCAAGAGGTTGGCGATGCTGTCCACAGCCCGTTCCAGCACGGCCAGCCCCTGGTCCACAGCGGCCAGGGCCTGGTCGAGCTCCTGGAGAAAGGCTTCGGCCTGGTCGAGGGCGTCGAGCACGCGGGGCACTTGGGCGCGCAGGGCGGTCACAAGATCGCTAAGTTCCTCGAGCGCTTGGGCCACGACGGCGTCCACCTCCACAGCGCTCATCTCCTCGTAGAGGGCCACCAGGCCACGCCACACCTCGATGCGGCGGTTGGCCTCGGCCCACGCCTGCGAGGCCCCGCGCAGCAGGCCGGCAGTAGTGCCCGCGCCGGCGCCCACAGCGCCTATGCCCACCAGGCCGGCCAGGAAGTGGCGGCGGGTGATGGTGCCGGCCGGCCGTTCCGGCCCCGGCGCGAGGTCGAGCTGGGCGGCCAGCGTTCGGAGCTGCGCCTCGTCCAAGCTGTCGAGGCGGGCGATGATCTCGCGGCGCAGTCGGGCGCGTTCTTCGGCGGCAGAATGGTCACGCATGATGGCCTCCTCTCTCCCTGTTGGAGCTCATCTACGCCATCGTGGATATAACCCTGTACGCCCCGACCGGTCTGCGAGGTTGCAGCTTCGGCCTCCTTCCTAGGCCTG
>JALSKA010000133.1 GCA_026989095.1 Ardenticatenaceae bacterium | reverse complement strand
CGGGCTGATCTGCGTGGTCCCCGGCGTGGCCCTCTCCCGCCTCCTGCGCCCCGGCGATTGGGTCGTGCCCGACGACTACTTGGACATGACTCGAGGGGGGCCGACGACGTTCTTCGAGAAAGAAGGTCGTGGCTACATCTCCCAGATTCCCCCCTTTGCCCCAGAGCTCCGACAGGCTCTGCTCTCCGGGTTGGAGGCTGCCATCGGTCCCCGCCACTTCGACGCCGGCGTGCTGGTGGGTTACACCGGTCCGCGCGCCCCGACGCCGGCCGAGGCGCGTGCGTGGCGCCTGCTGGGGGGCGATGTCGCCGCGCCGGTGGCCCTGCCCCTGGTGTACTTGGCCCGGGAGCAGGGGGTGCCGGCGGCCGTGTTGGTCCACGTGGCCACGCCGTGCCCTCGGCTTCCTGAGGCCCCTCCTCCCCCCCCTCTTCCGTGGAAGTGGGAGCTGGTGGAACGCCTTCTCGTCCACACGGCGCACGTGCTGGGGCCGGCGTAGACGCTCCCCAGAAAAGAGGGAGCGGGGCACCCAATCTGCCCCGCTCCTGTCAGGCATGTCGTCGGGCGCCGTTCGGCTACTTCTTCTGGGCGATCTCCGCGATGTGGCCGTAGAAGCCGTTTACCCCCGTGATGAGGGCCGCGAGGGCCATGACCACCAACACGGCCATGCCCAAGTAGGCCAGGTTCCGTCGCCCCGGCCCCTTGGCGTAGGCGTAGGGCAACATGCCCACGCTCGCCAGGCCGGCCGCCACCCACAGCACGAACGTGAGGGTGGGGTTCCGCGTGAGCTGAAAGTCCAGCACCGCCCGGGCCCCCTGGAAGAGGAAGAGGCCGAACAACGCTGCCGGCCAGGCCAGGGCCCGCAGGCCGAATCCCATGAAGAGCAGGATGCCGGCCATGATGAGCATGAAGGAGAAGAGCCCTGTCGTCACGCCGAAGAGCTCCGTGTAGTGGCCGGCGGGGAACCCGGCCCAGTCGGACCAGAGGAGTTGGACGAAGCCGCCCAGGGAGAAGAGCCCAATGGCCATGAAGATCACGCCGAACTGACGCCGCAGCTCCGGCGTCTCCCGGTCTTGGGCCACGTAGAAGAGGTACGTCGCCCCGGCCACGCCGGCCGCCGCCACCAGGCCGAGGATGAAGACCAGCGGATTGTGCGAGCTTAACCCGGTCATGGCACCACCTCCTTGTGGTGTGTCGGGCCGGTGCCCGAGCTTGGTTCGTCCGACGGTGTGCCGGAAAGGTCTTCACCTTCCCTCCACTCTTAGCCTACCAAATTGTGGCCACAAAACCAGGGACGAACGTCCTGTTTGGGAGGTGACAGACGCCACATCCCCCCCAGGGGGAGCGGGGAAAGAAAAAAAGAGCTGCGCGCCTCCACCAACGTGCTCGGACGCCATTGTCCGAGGGGCAAGGGCGCAGCTCCTCGAAAAAACGGGGAAAGGGGATAATCAGAACATGCCGGGGCCAAAGCCCAAGATGCTGGGGTCCTCCATCATGCTGGGGTCCCAAGGCTCGGGGAGCACTTCGACTTCGACGGTGCGGCCGGGGACCACTTCTTGGGCCTTCTCCTTCACCATCTGCACCATCCAAGGCGCGTAGGGGCAGAACGGGGTCGTCAGCAGCATCTTGATCTGGACCTGCCCGTTCTCGAAGAGGATCTCCTTGATCAGCCCCAGCGCCACCACGTCCAGGCCGATCTCCGGGTCCACAACTTGGCGCAGGTTCTCGCGAATTTGGGCGTCGAGGGCTTGGGCGTCTGTGTCCGAGGACGGGGGTTCCTGCTGGGCCTGCGGCGTCTCGGGTTGGCGGGTCTCTTCGCTCATCACCATACCTCCTCAATCCTGCCACTCATCCTTCGGCCACGGCCACGTAGACCTGGCCATCTTCGACTTTGACGGGATAGGTGCGAATGGGCTTCACGGCCGGGAAGCGGCGCACTTGCCCGGTGCGAACGTCGAACTGCGCGCCGTGACGGGGACACTCGATGGCACACCCGTCCAGTTCCCCCTCGCCCAGCGGGCCGCCGTCGTGTGTACACACGTCGTCCACGGCGAAGACGCCTTCCTCGCAGTGGGCGAGGGCCACCCGCCGGCCGTTCACCTCGACGACTTTCACCCGCCCCAAGGGCAACTCGTCCACCTTGAGGACGGGGACGAAGTTAACGTCACTCATTGTCCTCCTCCCCGGGCCACCCCCGCAGCCCGTAGACGCCGGCCTTCAGCACCTTGAGCCCCAAGAGGGCACATTTGATGCGCACCGGGCCAAGGGAGATGCCCAACTGATCCAACAGCTCTTCCTTGGAGAGATGACGCACATCGTCCAAGCTCTTTCCCTTCACCATCTCGGTGAGAATCGAGGCCGACGCTTGGCTGATGGCACACCCTTCTCCTTGGAAGCGAATGTCTGCAATGCGGCCCTCTTCCACCTTGATGTCGATGCGCACTCGGTCCCCACAGACGGGGTTGTCGTCCTCGTAGGAGATGTCGGGGTCGGCCAGCGTGCCGTAGTTCCGGGGGTTCTTGTAGTGGTCGAGAATGTATTCGCGGTAGAGGTCGTCCATACTGTCGTGCCTGTTGTGTGATGTCAAATGGACTTCGGGTCACGCGAACACGGCTTCCACGTGGCGAAGTGCCCGCACGAGGAGGTCGATCTCCTCCTTGGTGGTGTAGATGTAAAAGCTGGCCCTCGCCATGGCCACCACGCCGTACCGGCGCATGAGGGGCTGTGCGCAGTGGTGGCCGGCCCGCACGGCCACGCCTTCCCGGTCGAGCAGGGCGGCGATGTCGTGGGGGTGGACGTGCCCCAACGTGAA
>JALSKA010000132.1 GCA_026989095.1 Ardenticatenaceae bacterium | reverse complement strand
TCGTCCTGCTGCCGGCGCGCCAGCGCAAAGCCCTTGCGCAGCACGCGCCTGGCGCGGGCGTATTGGCCCAGGCGCCAGAGGAACCACCCGTGGCGCAACAACAATTTGGCCCGGAGGCGCACCGAGACCGAGGGCGAGGACTCCTCCACCGTGCCAATCTGCTCCGCGGCCTCGCGGAAGAGGGCTTCCCCGTGGTGAAAGCGGCCGCACATCTCACAGGTGAGGTAGATGGCGTCACACGCTCGCTCGAGGCTGACCACGTCCCCGTGGGCGAGTGCCCAACGCCAGGCCACGATTACGTTCTTGAGCTCCCCGCGCGTTGCCCGGAGGGCTTCGGCTTGACGTTTGCCCCGCAACGCCTCTTCCCGGCCCTGCAGAAAGGCCATGTAGTACCTGGCGTGCCGCTGGAGGAGGGTGTCCGCCCCACTCTGCGACATGGCGTTGAGCTTCTGCCAGGCGAAGGTGCGCAGCAATTCGTGCAATTCGTAACGGCCGGGCTGGGGCCTGCGGAGCAGCGCGCGTTCCACCAGCGCAGTGAGGAGGGCCGGCGAGACTTGGGCGACCTGATAGGCCGCGTCGGCCGAGAAGTCGGCCGGGAAGGTGGCCAACTGGGCGAGAGCCCGTTGCAAGGGGGCTTCGAGCAAGCGCCACGACGATTCGAGGGCCGCCCACAGGTTGCGGTGGTGGGGTTCCACGTCGTCCAGCGGGCTCTCCAGCTCATCGAGGCACGTCCGCAGGCGCGCGGCGATCTCGCGGCACGAGAGCGTGCGCGTCCACGCCGCGGCCAGCTCGATGCCCAGGGGCATGCCCTCCACGAGACGGCAGATCTGCACCACGTCGGCCAGCTCCTGCTCGGGGTCGAAGTTCCACCGGGCCTGCTGCGCGCGGGCCACGAAGAGGCGCACGGCCGGAAAGGCCACCGCTTCTCTCCCGCCGTCGGCCGCCGGATTTACCCCTTGGCTCGGATAGGGCAGCCCTTCCAGGCGAAGCACCCACTCCGCCTGGACGTTCACGGGCCGGCGGGACGTGATCACCACCTTGAGGCCGGGGCAAGCCCGCATCGCCCGCAGGAGGAAGTCCACCAGGGCCCGGCGGGAGGTCTCGGAGGCCATCATCTGTTCGGCGTTGTCCAGCACAAGGAGAAGCTCGCGGCCTCGGAGGAAGCGGACGATTCGCTCGCCGGAGGGCTGAGTGTCCCGGCCGGAAACTCCCAGCCGGTCGCCCAGCAGGGCCGTGAACTGGCCCATTTCCCGCACGCCCCGCAGGGAGACCACACAGACGCCGTGGAGAAAGGCGAAGGCATGGGCCGCGGCGGCCTCCAGGGCCAGGCGCGTCTTGCCCACCCCGGCAAGGCCCACGATGGAGATGAGCCGGCAGTCCGGGTCGCTCAGCCGGTCCGCCAGCCAGGCCAGCTCGTCGCGACGGCCGACGAAGGGGGTCGCCTGTGGTGGCAGGAACAGGCGCCTTCTCCGGCGCAGGCGCAGGATGCGGCGGTAGAGCGCCCGCGTCTCCTCGTCCGGCCCGACGCCGAATTCGCGGGCCAACATGCGACAGCAGGCCTCGTAGTGGGCCAGGGCCGCGCTGATCTGGCCTTGGCGTGCCAGGATGTCCATGAGTTGGCGGTGGGCTTCCTCCCGCCAAGGTTCCAGCTCGATCTGGCGCCGCGCGTACCGGTGAGCCTGATCCAACAGGCCCCGCCGGCGGCAGTACTCGGTAAGGGCGAACAGGGCCTCCACGGCCATCCGGTGCCACCGTTCCCGTTTGAGAGTCACCCATTCGGCAAAGGCCAAGCTCCCTTGGACGAAGAGGCCGCGGAGGAAGTCACCCCGGTAGAGCTCGACGGCCCGGCTCAGCCCGTCGGCACAGGAGGCACACACCATCGCGGGGCGGTGCTCGTGGCGCCGGACGGCCAACAAGCAGCGCTCGAAGGCCAGGGCGTCCACCCAGATGACATCGGGCCGGCAGAGGATCACATCGCGGGTGTTCTCGAAGAAGAGGGAAGCCACCTCGTCGCCCAAGGCCTTGCGCACGCGGTGAAGGGTCAGGCGCAAGTTGCGGCGCGCCGCCCCCTCGGACATGTCCGGCCAGAAGAGAGCGGCCAGCTCCTCGCGCCTGTGGGGGTGGCCAGCCTCCAAGGCCAGGTAGGCCAACAACCCCCGCGCCTTGTCCGACCGGAAGTCCACGACAGGCTTCCCGTGACATGTCATGTGGAACGTGCCGAGCACGTACAGGGAAAACGCACTCATGCCCACCAACCTCTCCACGTTCACAGTGCCGCCAAGCTGCCGATGGGGTCGGAAACGCGGGAACTTGGGAGAAAAAGGGCGTTGTCCGCGTTTATCCAATAAACGCGCTTCCACGCCTCTTTGGACCGCTCCGCCCTGACCGTCTCCTCCTCCCCCAGTGAAGACCAGGATGTGGCCCCCCGACGAGCTGCCCCACCCTTCGCATCTGCCCCCGGGGCAAGGTCACGGCGCGCGGTGCCCGGCGCACCAACGTCCTCAGCCCCTGTCCGGGAACGTGGAAACGTGGAAACGGTTTGGAAACGTCGGCCGTGTAGGATGGGAGCTGGCTGCTGGCTCTCGTGGGCCAAGGTGGCTATAATACCTCCCAAGTAGCCACCACCTTCCCCCACGACGAAGCCACATCCAACGCCCCACGTCGTCTCCGTAGAGGGTTCAACCACATAAACGCGAACAGGAGGGATATGATGCGAGTCACACGGTTGGTCGTCCACCTGGTCGTCGTCGTGGTGCTGGTTGCCGTGGCCGCCGGACTGGCCCGCGCCCAAGGCCCCCAGGTCGGCGAAGGGGGGGCAACGCCCCAGGGGGTCACGGCCGTGCAGGAAGCCGTGGGCACAGCCTTCA